>NZ_JBSGFZ010000013.1:0-228834 GCF_053603655.1 Kribbella sp. NPDC004138 | reverse complement strand
GTGCGGTCCGGAGCTGAGGAGTGCTCCGGACCGCACCTCGGGTTTCGTCCGGAGCTGAGGAGTGCTCCGGACCTTCCAAGCGCTGCCCCTGAACGTGAGGAGACTCCAGGGCGCAGCGGACCGGGTCTGAGGAGGACCCGGAAGCGATCAGGTGCTTCAGTCGAGCGGGTCGGCCGGGCCGAGCAGGTCGTTGGTCACCTTGAGACCGGCGAAACGGCGCCGCATCGCCTGTTCGTAGCGGGCTGCCAGCGGCGCCTCCGCGACGTACTGCGCGATCACGTGCTCGCCGAACCAGACCCGGACTCTGCGCCGGTGCTGCCTCGACGTCATTTCCGCGATGGTCACAACCTCTCACCCCGTAACTCTCAGCCCTTGCAACCAGTTGGACTTACTGGTTGTCATGGCAGTAATGGTGCACGAGCCCAACGTGACCGCTCTAGGACCTGGACCGGACCTTTGCCGGACCTCTTCCGGTCCTCTCGCGGACATCTGGGGGACAGCACCTTGTCGTGGGGCACAAGTCGAGACAACGTCTGACTGACGTGAACGGGAGGAACGATGGCGGGTAGGTACGCGCCAAAGACGGTCCTGGCGCAGCTGATCCAGCGCCGGAACCAGACCTACTCCGAGATCGTCGCCGAGTTCGTCGAGCTGGGTGGAACCATCACCGAGCGGCACCTGCGTCGCCTCGCATCGGGCGAGCGTGCGGGGACCACTCCGCAGACCCGGCGCACCCTGCAACGCATGTTCGGCAAGCCGGTCGAGGAACTCCTCGCGCCGTCTGCGCCGGAACAGGCCGCCCAGGTGGTGCCGGCACCTGCCGCGAGTGGACGGATCACGACAGGTAATGAGATGGAGGTTCTCGACATGGCTGCCAGCCGCGCGAGGGCGTTTGCCCTCGCGGCCCAGTCCGGTCTCGGAAGCGAGGCCATGGAACAGGTGTACGCCGACGTACGCCACGCCGCCCAGGCGTACCCGCAGCGTCCGCTGCCGGAGATCCTCGGCCAGCTGGTCGAGACGCAGGACCTGGTCTTCGGTCTGCTGGAGAGCCGGCAGCGTCCGGACCACCACCGTCAGCTGTACTTCCTGGCCGGCGTCACCGGCGGCCTGCTCGCTAAGGCGTCCCACGACCTCGGCAACCCGCACGCCGCGCTGACCCAGGCGCGGACCGCGTTCATGTGCGCCGACAACGCCGACCACCACGGCCTGCGCGCCTGGGTGCGCGGCCTGCAGTCCCTCGTCTCGTACTGGGCCGGCAACCCGCACGACTCGGTGCGGTATGCACAGCTTGGCGCCGGGTACGCCGAGCAGGCCAACAGCACCACCAGCGTCTGGCTGCCGGTCAGTGAGGCCCGCGCCTGGGCCGCGCTCGGCAACCCGGAGGCCACCCGGGCCGCGCTGGAGCGCGCCGAGGAGGCGTGGAACTCGGTCCACAACGACGACCTGGACGACATGGGCGGCCTGTGCACCTTCGGCCGCAACCGCCAGCTGTACTACGCCGCGGACGCGCTCGCCTGGCTGCCCGGTGAGGTCGAGCAGGCCGAGCGGTACTCGAGCCAGGCCGTCGATGCCTACACCGACCAGAACCACCCGGAGTGGGCCTTCGGCGACGCCGCCGGCAGCCACGCGGCGATGGCGATCACCCGGATCGCGAGCGGTGAACTGGACGGCGCGGCGGACGCGCTGGCCCCGGTGCTGACGCTGCCGACCGAGCGCCGGATCAACGGCGTCGTGCACTCGGCGCGCCGGGTCCACCAGGCGCTGCGGCAGTCCGGCCGCGCCGACGACGCGCGGGAGCTGCAGGAGGAGATCGAGACCTTCACCCGGACCCCGATGCAGACCTACCCCCGTTAGCCGGATGGATCCACTCACCGGCGAACGGACCGTACTGCGCGAATTCCGGACAACCGACCTGGACGACTACCTGGCCGTCGCCGGTGACGACCGGGTCACCACCTGGATGGCCTTCGACAGCTACGACCGGGCCAAGGCCGAGCAGAACCTGGCCGGCATCCTCCAGCGGTCTGCCCAGGAGGACCGTCCCGATTACATGCTCGCCGTGACCCGGCCGGACGACGATCGCGTGATCGGGTTCGCCCGGATCGCGCCGAGCGGAGCCTGGACGGCGAAGCTCGGCTACGCGATCGGCGCCGACCACTGGGGCCGCGGGTACGCCACGGACGCGGCCCGGGTGCTGTTGCGCTTCGCCTTCGGCCCGCTCGGCCGGCACCGTGTCACCGCCGCGATCGGCCCCGAGAACGAGGCCTCGATCGCGGTGGTCAAACGCCTCGGCTTCACCTACGAGGGCCACCTCCGCGACCACGTCTTCACCAACGGCGCCTGGCGCGACTCCCTGCTGTACTCGCTGCTCGAGCAGGAGCACACCGTCTGAGCAACACTGGGGGCATGGCTTCGACCACTGTTACCGGACCGCTGCGGGACAGTCTTGCCCGGATGATCCTGACCAAGGTTGCCGGGCCCGACCCGCAGACCGAGCGCATGCGGGTACACGGGACACCTGGGCCGCGCTGGTTCGCGCCGGACCGGCCGATCCGGCGGGTGCACGGGGACGCGTCGATGTTCGCCGGCGGGCTGCGGGCGCTGCTGCTGCAGTCGCTGCATCCACTGGCCATGGCCGCAGTCGCCGCGCATTCCGGGTACCGGGGTGACCCGTGGGGGCGTCTGCGGCGGACCAGCTACTTCCTGGCGATCACGACGTACGGCTCGATCCCGGACGCGGAGGAGGCGATCGCCCACGTCCAAGGCGTGCACGAGCGCGTCCGCGGGACCAGTCCGGACGGCGTGAAGTACCGGGCGTCGGACCCGCACCTGCTCAAGTGGGTGCATCTGGCCGAGGTGGACAGCTTCCTCGCCGCGCACCAGCGGTACGGCGCGCAGCCGCTGAACGCCGTGGAACAGGACCAGTACGTCGAGGACGCGGCGCTCGTGGCCGCCAAGCTCGGGGTCATCGACCCGCCGACCACGGTGGCGGAGCTGCGGCAACTGCTGGAGGAGTACCAGCCCGAACTGCGCGGTACGACCGAAGCGCGTCAGGCCGCCCGCTTCATGCTGGTGCATCCGCCGGTGCCGTTCGCCGCCCGGCCCGCGTACGGCGTACTGGCGGCTGCCGCGGTCGGTCTGCTGCCCTGGTGGACCAGGCTGCCGCTGCGTCTCCCGTACCTCCCGCTGGCCGAGCGAACCGTCGTCCGGGCGGCCGGCGACGGCCTCACCAGGACGATCCGGTGGGCGCTGACCTCTCCAACACTGGCAGAAACCGGCGCGGAGGCATGACGCGCCGGTAGGTTGTCCTCGTGCCGCTCCGTCCACATCGTCCACTCCCGATGGCCACTCCAGCGGGAGTCGAGGTACTGACCAAGATCCTGACCCAGGGGCCGATCCCGCGGGTGGAGATCGCGCGCCGGACCGGGCTGTCCCAGGCGGCCGTCACGAAGGCGGTCGCACCGCTGATGGAGAGCGGGTTCGTCACCGACCAGGCCGCCCCGGCGGACGGGGACGGCCAGCTCGGGATCGGGCGGCCGGTGAGCCCGCTGACCGTCGTACCGAGCAGCGTCTCGGTGATCGGCGTCAAGGTCACGCCGACCAGCCTGATCGGTGTCACCACCGACTTCACCGCCGGGATCCTGAACGTCCGGCACGACCCACTGGACGGCACCGATCCGGAGGCGGTGATCGACCAGCTCGCCGAGCACGTGAAGGCGCTGATCGCCGCGCTCAAGTCCGGGACGGCGGTCGCAGGGCCGCTCGCCGGCATCGGGATCGCGGTGTCGGGTGACGTCGACGCGGTGCACGGCGTGGTGCGGGACTCACCGCTGATGGGCTGGCGTGGCGTTCCGGTCGCGGAGCTGCTCGGCAAGCAGGTCCGGGTGCCGATCGTGGTGTCGAACGACGTCCGCGCGCTGACCGTGGCCGAGCACTGGTTCGGGGTCGGCGTGAACGCGGACTCGTTCGCGGTGGTGACGATCGGCTCCGGCATCGGCTGCGGGCTCTACATCAACGGCGAGGTGGTGTCCGGCGCGTACGGCGTGTCCGGCGAGCTGGGGCACCTGCCGCTCGCCCCGGGCGACCTGGTGTGCACCTGCGGCCGGCGGGGGTGTGTGGAGACCGTGGCGTCGTCGGACGCGATCCTGGCCCGGACGCGGGAGACGACCGGGCGGGCCGACCTGGATCTGGCCGGCGCGATCAAGCTGGCGCACGAGGGCGACAAGCACGCGCGCGAGGCGTTCGACCGGGCCGGCGAGGTGATCGGTTCGGCGCTGGCCGCGATGGTGAACCTGGTCGGTCCGGAGCTGGTGATGATCGCCGGCGAGGGCGTCGCCGACTACGACCTGTACGAGGAGCGGATGCGGCGCGCCTTCGCGGAGCACGCGTTCGGCGCCGCCGGGGACTGCCGCCTGATGCTCCGCTCGCACACCTTCGACGACTGGGCGCGGGGAGCGGCGGCCACCGTGATCCGCTCGTACGTACGAGGCGAACCGCCGCTCCAGCGCTGAGCTAACTGCGGGCCGCGGCCAGGATCTTGCGCCAGACCTTCTTGTAGGACTCCAGGCCGTCGGTCGCCAGCGGGCCGGTGGGTCCGGCGGTGATCGAGACGCGCTCCGGGATGGTGCCCCAGACCGGGATGTTCTCCTGCGCGTACTGCTGCATGGCCTCCTGGTACGAGCGCGTGTAGGTCCGCGCCGAGCAGATCACCAGGCCGGCCGGGACGCCGTCCGGTACGAGCTCCAGGACGGCCTTGACGCGTGGCGTCTCGACGCCGCCGACGCGGGTCGGGATGATCACGATGCGGGCCCGTTCGAGGGCCTTGTTGAGCAGCCGCTCGTGGGACGGCGGCATGTCCACGATGCCGATGCCCTCCGGCGGGACCTTGTCCAGTGCCTTGTTCAGCAGGCGCTCGGTCGGCGCCTCCGCGATCTCGATGCGGTTCAGTTGGCCGTCCTCGGACTCCGCGATCCAGTCTGCGGCGCTGCCCTGCGGATCGGCGTCGATCAGAGTGGATGTGCGACGGTTGGAAGATGCCAGCGCGGCCAAGTACACCGACGTGGTTGTCTTACCGACCCCGCCCTTCAGTGCAGCTGTCACGATGATCATGAGAGAGAACTTACCCGGTTTTGTCCGAAATCCGGCGTGTCGTCGGCGTTGCTCCGGCACATCGTGATAGTTGCCCGTGGCCCGTGTGTACAAGCTCAAGCAGACTTCAGCGTGAATCCTTTGGCCGGCCCGGTGCCTCTTACTCCCGATATCGCACTCTGACGAAGGAGCACCTCATGATCTGGATCATCGTCGCCGCGGCCGTCACGGTCGCGCTGCTCGGCACCTGCAGCGTCGTCGTCCTGCGCCGGCGGGCCCGTGGCTGACCTCGACGAGCACCTGATCCGCGCCGCCCAGCACGGCGACGTCGACGCGCTCACCACGCTCGTCGCCGACTCGCACCCGACCGTACGGCGGTTCGCGCGGACGTTGTGCGCCACGCCGGAGGACGCCGAGGACGCGGCACAGGAGGCGTTGATCATCCTGTACCGCAAGATCGGCATGCTTCGCGCCACGAGTGCGCTCACGTCGTGGATGTTCCGGATCATCCGCAACGAGTGCCTGCGCCGGGCCCGCACCGTCTTGCGCGACCAGCCGCTGGTTCCGGACACCGCGCCGTCCGCGGAGGAGGAGGCGCTGCGCCAACTGGAGGCGCAGGCAGTTGCCGCGGCCATCGCGCAACTGCCTGCCGATCAGCGCAGCGTCCTGATCCTCCGCGACGTCCAGGGCTACAGCGGCCCGATGGTCGCGAAGGCCTTGGGCCTCACCGTTCCCGCCATGAAATCCCGCCTGCACCGCGCCCGGAGTACCGTGCGCGAATCTCTCGGAGCCCTGTCATGACTTTCGCCAGCGCCTCTCTGCCCCGCCATCTGCTCCGCGGCCTGATCGGCTTCGGCAGCCTGATCGCCGCCTTCGCCTTGCTGCCCTCCGTCGGCCCACTCAGCCTCCTGTTGCTCCCCGTCACGCTGCTGGCCTTCCGCGGCTGTCCGACGTGCTGGGTCATCGGCCTGATCGAAACCGTCTCGCGCGGCAGGCTGCAACGCGACTGCGTCGACGGCCAGTGCAAGCTGACGTCCGTGGGCTAGGGCCTAGGGCTTGCGGACCAGCTCGACCAGCGCGCTCAGGCCGTCGGCGCCGTATCCGGCCGCATCGGCGCGGGCGAACAGCTCGGCCACGGCGCCCGGCACGGTCACGTCGAGGCCGGCCTCGGTGAACGCGTGGACGGCGTGCTCGGCGCCGACGGCCTGCATGTGGAGATTGTTCTCGGCGCCAGGGTGTTCGCCGGATTCCAGTTCCGCAGTGAGGATGCGGAGGAAGCCCATCGGCCCGTCCGCGGTCAGGTCGGTCAGCATCGCCGCGGCGTACGGACGGAGTCGTTCGGCGCTGCCGACCAGGCTCGCCGAGTAGAAGTAGCTGATCAACGTAGTCCAGAAGATGTTCAGCATCGCTTGGTAGTACAGCATCGCCAGTCCGGGATCGCTGCCCATGTGGTCGACGCGGCCCAGTGCCTCCAGCGTCTCGCGGTGCGCCGCCGCCACGTCGGCAGGACCCGCGTAGAAGGCGTACGCGCCCGGCTTGCCGATCCCCGGCGGCGGCACCATGATGCCGCCGGCGACCAGCGTCGCTCCGCGTTCCTCGGCCCACTCGCCCGCCGCACGCAATCGCGCCGGACTGTCCGAGCTCAGGTTGACCAGCACCCGCCCGCTCAGATCCGCGTCCGCCAGGGAATCGAACATCGCCTGGTAGTCGACCTGGCTGATCACCACCAGCCGGCTCGCGGCCACCGCCTCGGCCGCGCTCGTCGCCTCGACCGCACCGAGCCCTGCCGCCTTGCCGGGGGTCCGGTTCCAGACGGTGGTCGGATGCCCGGCGTCGAGGAAGGTCCGGGCCATCGTGGAGCCCATCGCGCCGAGCCCGATCACTGTCACTGCTTCTCGTGAACTCATGCACCCGATGCTCGGAGAACGCGCTACGGGTTTACTACGGGTATGTACTTCGGGGTGCTCGGTCCGCTGCTGGTGCGGACGGACGCCGGCGAACCGGTCGCCGTACCCGACCGGAAGGTCCGGACCCTGCTCCTCGACCTGCTGGCGAACCAGGGCCGGCCGGTGAGCGCCGACCGGCTGATCGACGACCTGTGGGGCGCCCGACCGCCGCGCAACGCGACAGGCACCCTGCAGGCCCGCGTGTCCCAGCTGCGGACCGCACTCGACCGCGCCGAGCCCGGTGCCCGCAGCCTCGTCCAACACAGCCCGGCCGGCTACGCGCTGACCACGGACGTTGTCGACAGCAACATCTTCGAGCAGCAGGTGCGCGCCGGGCAGATAGGACAGGCGCTCCAGCTGTGGCGCGGTCAGCCGTACGCCGACGTGCCTGACCACGAGTTCGCCCGGCCGGCTCGTGAGCGTCTGGAGGACCTGTACCTGACCGCGGTCGAGCACAGTGACGACGTACTGCGCCACACGACCGCACTGATCCAGCAGCGCCCGCTCGACGAACGGCTGCACGCCATCCACCTCAAGGCGCTCTACCGGGCGGGTCGGCAGCACGAGGCGCTCGACAGGTACGCCGAGTTGCGCACTGCACTGGCCGAGGAGCTCGGCGCCGACCCCGGCCCCGAGCTGACCGAGCTGCACCAGGCGATCCTGCGCCACGACCGGTCCCTCCGCCGGCGCGCCACGCTCCCCGCGCCGCTCAACGACCTGATCGGACGGGAGCAGGCGCTGGCTGACGCACGACAGCTCCTCGACACGAACCGTCTGGTGACGCTGGTCGGCCCCGGTGGCGTCGGAAAGACCCGCCTGGCGCTCGAGCTCGGTTCGCCCGGCGCCTGCCTGGTAGAACTCGCCCCGCTGCGACAAGACGACGTACTGGACGCGCTGGCCGCAGCACTGGAGCTGCGTGACGAGTCGACCGACCTGCTCCCGCGGCTGCTCGATTCGCTCAGCAACAGGCAGCTGCTGCTGATCCTCGACAACTGCGAGCACCTGAACCTGGCAGACCTGGTACGGCGTTTGCTCGCCGCAGCGCCCGGTCTGCGCGTACTCGCGACCAGCCGTGAGCCGCTCGGGCTGACCGGTGAACGCGTGCTCGACGTACCGCCGCTGACTACCGAAGCAGCGGCCCAGCTGTTCAAGGCCCGCGCGGGTGTCACCGGCGACGTGACAGCGATCTGTGAACGCCTCGACGGCATCCCGCTCGCCCTGGAGCTCGCTGCAACCCGGGTTCGCGCGCTCGGGGTGCAAGGACTCGCGGATCGCTTGGACGACCGCTTCCGGCTGCTGTCCGGCGGCAAGGGCGGACCGGAGCGACAGCGGACGCTGCGGGCAACGCTCGACTGGAGCTGGGACCTGCTGGACGACCAGGAGCGACGGATGCTCCGGCGACTCGCGGTCCAGGCGGGCACGTTCTCGCTGGAAGCGGCTGTCGAGGTCAGCGAGCTGCCCGAGCACCTCCTGCTGGCTCTGGTCGACAAGTCTCTTGTCGTGGCCGGCGGCGGTAGATACCGCCTGCTCGAGTCGATCGCGGCGTACAGCCTGGAGCGGCTGGCCGATGCCGGTGAGGAGGCCGCCACCCGCCGGAAGCACGCGGACTACTACCTGGCGCTCGCGCGGCGGGCCGAGCTGCGCGGCACCGGTCAGCGCGAGTGGCTGCAGCGGCTCGACCAGGAGGCGGCGAACTTCCGAGCTGTCCCACCGTCGCTGGAGCTGGCCACTGCGCTCGCCTGGTACTGGTACCTGCGGGGTCGTCACGGTGAAGCACGTCGATCACTCGCGGCCGCGCTCGCGGCGCCAGGCCAGGACCCGGCGCTGCGCGCGCAGGCCACGGTCTGGCTCGTCGGGATGACGGCGACCGATGCCGAAGGCACCGATGTCGCGCGTGCCGGCGAGGAAGCGCTGCGAGCCGTCGGCGACGACCCGTACGCGCTCTGGTTCCTGACCATGACCCGGTGGGCGTACGGCGACGCGGACGTGCTGTTCAGCTGGATCGACCGGGCGATCGAGACCTTCACCGACCGCGGCGACCGCTGGGGGCTCGCCGCGGCGCTGAGCACGCGGGCGCAGCTCAACATCGTGCACGCGGATCTGGCCGCGATGCGCCGGGACAGTCTGCGCAGCCTCGAACTGTTCGACGCGCTCGACGACGACTGGGGCCGGCTGCAGGCGACGTACACGCTGATCGTGGCCGCCGAGATCAGCGGCGACTATCCGACCGCCACGGCGTACCTGGAGGACGCGATCCGGCACGCGGAGTCCCTCGGGCTGTGGACCGAGGTCTCGTTCCGCACCGCCGGGCTGGGCCGGATCGCGCTGCTGACCGGCGACTACGCGCGGGCCGACGAACTGCACGAGCAGGCGCGGCGGCTGGCGGTCGAGCATTCGAACAAGTCGGCCGAGGAGTACGCCGAAGTCGGCCTCGGCCTGACCGCCCGGCGCCAGGGACGCCTCGACGACGCCGAGCGGCACTTCAGCAAATGGCTCGCCTGGCTGACGCAGGTCGGCGGCACCCCCGGGATGGCCTTCATCAGCAACCAACTCGGCTTCGTCGCCGAACAACGCGGCGACTACACGACGGCCCGCGCACTCCACGAACGCGGCCTCGAACTGGCCCGCGAGATCGGCGACCACCGCGCAGTCGCCCTCGCCCTCGAAGGCCTAGCGGGCGCGACCGAGGACCCCGGCCGCGCCCTGACCCTCCTCGCCGAAGCAGCAGCCCTCCGTCAACAGACCGGCGTCCCCCTGCCACCAGCCGAACGCTTCGACGTGGACCGGATCGAAGCCAGACTCAACCTGGCCTAGCAGATCTGTGGTCAACGAAAAGATGAAGAAGAAAGAGATTTAGAACGGTGGCCGGCTTCGGCGGTCAGCCGTATGTTGCCTGCGCGACCGGAGCCCGCCCGCATCATCAGCACCCTCATCCCGCTGACCGGCGCGACTGTTGCACTACTCGGCCCCTACCTCCGACAACTTGCACGAGCGGAAACCTCGGAGTAGCCAGAAGCGGCCGAGCCGGGACCGCTGCTCGTACGGCGCTCCACAACCACCCGACCCCGGGGCAGCCCTGTTCCGCCCTCGCGGCCGACCGTTCAGTGTCCGCCACGATCGGCGGAGGACAGACGCCGTCGACGACACACGGGGGCGCGGATGGCTGGTGGGGGCGCCGGGCGCGGGCTGCTGGGAAGGATTCCGGCCTCTCCTGACGCGGACAGCAGCCTGCGTGTACGGGTGCTGCGTTGACCTTGCCTGCACCGTTGCCGCTGCCAACGCCAGCAACCGACCGGCCCGGCGCAGCAGAGCCGCCTCCTGCCCGCATGCCTGCGGGCAGGAGGTTGCTGTGTCGTCCGGCCTCAAGCGGTCGCTGCGAAGGCGGCCGCTTCCCGGAGGGCAGCCTCGTCGGCCCGCCATCGGGAACGGTCGGCGACGGTCGGCGTCGCGACGTCTTCGGGTGCCCACAGGGCGGCCTCGGCGGGCACCGACTCGCTCGATCCGGTCCGGTGCCTCGGTGGGTGGGCGTCCCGTGGTGCCGTTTGTCGGCCTGCGGTGAAGGTAGGTGATGGCTCGGCCCAGCTCGGGCGGGCGACGTGAACGATGCCGTTGGTGATGCGGATATGCCAGTGGCCTTTGTGGAGGTCGACGTGGTGACGACGGCAGAGCAACGCCAGGTTCGAGACTTTGGTGTCGCCGCCGTCGATCCAGGAGATCAGGTGGTGGGCGTCGCACATGACCGGCGGGGCTCCACACACCACGCAGCCGCGGTCGCGGGCGTCCAGGGCGCGACGCATCGCCCCGGTGACCAGCCGCACGCGGCGCCCGACATCCAGCGGTTCGGAGTTCGAGCCGAGCACCAGCGGGATGATGTTCGCGTCACAGGCCAGCCGCCGGATCGTGGCCGCCGACAGCCCGCCGCTGTAGACGGTGCGCCCGATCGCGTCCGCGGTCGCGGCCTTCAAGTCGTCCAGGTCGATCGTGACGGTGATGTTCGCCTTCGCGCCGTACCCGGCCACCCGACCACCCGTGCCCACGGCACCCGCCGTGCCCGCGGCGCCGGCTGTGTGCTCTGTAGCGGCGGTGCTCGCGGCGTTCTCGGTGCCCGTGGCGGGGCCGGTGGTGGGGCCGGTGGTGGGGCCGGTGGTGGGGCCGGGGCCGGTGGTGTCCCATGCAGCGGCGGCGACGCCCAGAGCGCCGGACAAGGCGTCGGCCTGGCGCTTGTCACGCGGCCGCGGGTCGTGCTCGCCGTCGACGGTCTTGTGCGGGCGAGCACCGGCATGCACGACCGCGCGCAACAGCTCGGCGTTCTCATTGGCCAAGAACCCCTTGAACTTCACGCCGTTGTCCGCAGCCGACAACGTCAGGGACTCCCGTTCATACGCCTTCAGCTCCTCGGGTTCGGGGCCGTCGGAGTCGAGCAGGTCGGCGATCTCCTTGGCGGCGGTGCGCAGTTCGCCGGGCGACAGGTGACCGGCCAGCCCGACCAGCTGTTCCGCGGCCGCGTCCAGGTGCTCCACCGGGACCCGCGACCGGACCCGGTCGAGACCGAACACGATCGCGGCCGCCTGCGCCGGCCGCAGCAACCAGCCATTGCCAGTACCGTCCCCGGATCCGCTGTCGTCTGGTACGCCGTCCCCGGATCCGGCGTCTGCGGATCCGCTGTCGGGTATGTCGGCGGTCGTGGCGGAGGCGGGCGAGGCCGTGCGCTCGAGGGCGGCGGAGACGGCTGGGTAGTGGGTGGCGGTCTGGGCGAGGCGGAGGGTGCGGCGGGCGGCCGGTGGGTCCAGGCGGTAGCGGAAACGCAGCAGCTCGGCGGTGTCGCGGGCGCCGAGCTCCTGCGCGTACCCGGTGGACTCAATCGCGGCGATCACGCTCAGCCGGTAGGACTCCAGGCGGGCGAGCTCGGCTTCCAGCGTGTCGAGAGTGGACAGCAGTTCGCCGCCACTCATCGACCACACCGGCCGCTCTCCCAGGAGTTCCATACCACCGACCCTAGACGGCGCCACCGACAGTTCTCGACCCGGAATCCCCTTATTTTGTGGGCTATTCGTGGGCTGCCTGTGGGCCCACACCAGCAAACACCCAGCAAACATCCCAGCCAACCCAGCGCTGTCCATCACCCGGTCGCGAAGCCCTCAACGAATCCGCAGCTGCGCAGATCTACCGCGCGATCATGCCGCTGCTCGACCAGGGTGCTGTGCCTCACGAACCCGAGCTGACCGGCGTGTTCGCCAACCGCGATGTACTGCTGGAGGAACCTTGGCGCCGACGGGGAACTGTGCGAACAGCCGCATCACCAGCCGCCTCTGGTTCTGCCGACTCGGTTGGTGGTGCTGATGGGGGCGGGCATCTTCTGGCATGCCGAGTGTCACCGCACCGCCAAACCAAGCCAGGCAGTTACTTGCCGAGCCAGGCGTTGACCTTGGACTCGTTGGCCTTCACCCACTTCTCGGCGGCCTGGTCGGGGGTGAGTTTGTCGACCGCGATCATTCGGGCGACGGCGTTCTGGTCCTCGTTGGTCCACTGGAAGTTCTTGACCAGGTCGTAGGCCGGGCTGCCGGAGTCGGCGAACTTCTTCGAGACGATCTTGTCCAGGTCGTACGGCGGGTAGTCGCAGGCCACCTTCGCGGGCACCGCGTCGCAGCCGGCCGTGTACGCGGGCAGGTTGACCTTCACCAGCTTGACCTCGTTGAAGAACCACTGCGGCTCGTAGAAGTACGCGAGCAGCGGCCGCTTGTTCTTCTCCGCGTCCCGGAACGCCTGGATCAGCGCGGTCTCGCTGCCGCTCTGCACGACCTTGTAATTCAGCGACAGGTTCTTCACCAGCGCCTCGTCGTTGGTGACGTACGACGGGTCGCCGTCGAGCAACTGCCCCTTGCCGCCGGACTCCGACGTCTTGAACAGGGCGGCGTACTTGTTCAGGTTCTTCCAGTCGGTGATGTCCGGGTACTTCTCGGCCATCCACGGCGGCACGTACCAGCCGATCACGCCCTTGACGCCGGTGGAGCCCGCCTCGACCGCGACCTTGTCGGTCTCGATGTACTTCTTCTTCAGGTCCTCGTGGCCCCAGTTCTCCAGGTTCACGTCGACCTCACCGGTCGAGAAGCCCTGCCAGGCGATCTCTTCCTTGAGGTTCTTCTTCTCCACCTTGCAGCCGAGGTCCTTGGTCGCGACGTACGCCACCACCGCCGCGTTCGCCTCGTACCCGACCCACGGGCTGACGGTCAGGTTGAACGAGCCGCACTCCTTGCCGGCGCTCGGCTGCGGCTGCGCGCCGACCTTCTCCCCGCCGCACCCCGCGACCGCGAGCGCGACCGCCGTCAGCACACCGGCGTACCGGAGCTTCTTCACCGCTTGTCTCCTCTACCTTGGAAATCCTGGGTACGGCGTGCCGCGGCCTGCGTGACGCGGTCGAGCATGACGCCCAGCAGGACGATCGCCAGCCCGGCGGCCAGCCCCTTGCCGTACAACTCGCTCTGCGCGAAGCCGGCGGCCACGTCGTACCCGAGCGCGCCCGCGCCGACCAGCCCGCCGACGACCACCATCGACAGCACGTAGATCAGGCCCTGGTTGACGGCGAGCGTGATCGCCCGCCGGGCCACCGGCAGTTGCACCTTGCTGATCACCTGCCAGGCGCTGGACCCGACCGAGTTGGCTGCTTCGACGGTCGCGCCCGGCACCGCCTTGATGCCGTCGGCAACGATCTTCGTGGTGACCGGTACGGCGAACACCACCGCCGCCGCGATCGCGGTGAACCGGCTGGTCCCGAACAACGCCAGGAACGGCACCAGATACACGAACGGCGGCATGGTCTGCCCCGCGTCCAGCACCGGCCGGATCCAGCCGTCCACCCGCCGGTTCCGCCCGGCCCACACGCCGAGCGCGAGCCCGACCGCGACCACCACGACGGTCGCGAGCAGGGTCGACGCCAGGGTGACCATGCTGTCGTGCCACACCCCGGTGGCGACCAGCAGCGCGCAGCACACCGCCGCCGGGGCCGCGCCGCGCCAGCCTCCGAGGACGGCCCCCAGCGCCACGAGGACCGCACTGACGAGCCACCACGGCGATCCGGTCAGCAAACCTTCGAGCGGGTTGAGGAGCCCCACGGTCACCACGTCCCGGACGCCGTACGTGAACCCGCCGAAGACGTCCTGGACCCACGCGGTCACGTCCGACGCCACCACCGCGATCCGCGAGCCGATGTTCACGTCCGAGGGGAACTCGGCCGCCCACACGTAGGTCCGGGAGAACCAGACCGCGACCAGCACACCGACTGCGCCGGCGCCGAGCAGCACCTTTCGGCGCACGCTCGCCGTACGCCACGGCCGGTCGCCCGCCGCGGTCGTCACCCGGTCGAGCACGATCGCGAGCACCACGATCGCCAGCCCCGCGTTGAACGCGACGCCGACGTCGAGGGTCTGCAGTGCCTTCAGCACGGTCTGGCCGAGGCCCGGCGCGTCGATCAGCGCGGCCACGGTCACCATCGAGAGCGCGGCCATAATGGTCTGGTTGATGCCGACGACAACGGTCGACCGCGACATCGGCAGCAGCACCTTCAGCAGCGTCTGCCCACGCGTCGAGCCGAGCGAGCGCGCCGCCTCGACGCTCTCCGGCGGCACCGAGCGGATCGCGTGCGCGGTCAGCCGGACCGCAGGCGGAGCGGCGTAGATCAGCGTGGCGATCGTCGCCGCGGCCGGCCCGATCGCGAAGAACAAGGTCAGCGGCGCGAGGTACACGAACGTCGGCAAGGTCTGCATCAGGTCGAGCACCAGCGTCGCGACCCGGAACGCACGGTTCGACAGGCCCGCCCAGATCCCGAGCGGGATAGCGACTAGCAGCGACAGCAGCACCGCCGCGATCGTCAGCGCGAGCGTGTCCATGCTCTCCTGCCACAGCCCCTGCAGCCCGACGAAGACGAGCCCCGCCGCGGTCAGTACGGCGACCTTCCAGGTGCCGAACGCCCACGCGCAGTACGCGGCGATGGCGACCACGCCGAGCCACCCGATCACCGGCACCGGACGGTCGAACGACGGCTGCGAGATGACGTTCTGCAGCAGCACGACGAACTGGTCGACGACGAACCGGATCGCGTCGAAGAACGCGTTGCCCTGGCCGACGTCGTCGCGGTGATCGTTCAGCCACCGGTGCAGCGCGGTCGTGTCCTGGCCGCCGAGGACGAGCGTGTCGATGCCGCGCAGGACGAAGTACGCCGCGACCCAGACGACGAGCAGGACGCCGACGACCACGCTGCGCCGAGGCCGCCGGACCTCGACCTCGACGTCGCTCGTGATGGCAGCCATCAGTGGTCCGCGACGACGGCGAGGATCTCCTCGTCGCCGATCACCCCGAGCAACGTCCCGCCGTCGACGACCTTCACCGGGCGGTCGGACTCGAGCACGAGCCGGGTCGCCTCGCGGACCAGGACGTCGGGCGCGAGCTCCGGGCCGTCGAGCGGCTCGTCCGGGCGCGGATCGCGGACGATCCAGCGCAGCGTCAGGACGTCGGCCCGCGGTACGTCGCGGACGAACTCGCGCACGTAGTCGTCGGCCGGCGCGCCGACCAGCTCGTCGCCGGTGCCGAGCTGGACCGCGGCGCCGTCGCGCATCAGCAGGATCCGGTCACCCAGCTTGAGCGCTTCGGACAGATCGTGGGTGATGAACACCATCGTCTTGCCGACCTCGCGGTGCAGCCGGACCACCTCGGTCTGCATCTCGCGCCGGATCAGCGGGTCGAGCGCGGAGAACGGCTCGTCGAAGAGCAGCACGTCGGGATCGTTCGCGAGCGCGCGGGCCAGCCCGACGCGCTGCTGCATGCCGCCGGACAGCTGCTCCGGGTACAGGTGCTCGTTGCCCGCCAGGCCGACCAGGTCGATGACCTCCTGGGCGCGGCGCCGCCGGTCCGGCTTGCTCTCGCCGCGGATCTCCAGGCCGTACGAGACGTTGTCGATCACCTTGCGGTGCGGCAGCAGGCCGAAGTGCTGGAACACCATCGAGAACTTGCTCCGCCGCAGTGCGCGCAGCCGCTTCTCGTCGGCCGCGCGCAGGTCCTCGCCCTCGAAGGTGAGCCGCCCGGCCGTCGGCTCGATCAGCCGGGTCAGGCAGCGCACCAGTGTGGACTTGCCCGAGCCGGACAGCCCCATCACGACGAACACCTCGCCGGGCGCCACGTCGAAGCTCAGGTCGCGGACAGCCGCCGTACACCCGGTCTTCGCGTACAGCTCCGGGCGATCGAGGGCGGCGAGGTCCGGACGGTGCGGGATCCGCTGCGCCTTCGGGCCGAAGACTTTCCACAGGCCCTGCACGGACAGCAGCGCCTCGGAATCCTGAATGTCGGGGTACTCGAGCTGAGCGGTCACAGGTAAACCCTCGCATCCCCGCCGGCAGACACAACGTGAACCGGGACTCTACCCAACCGCCGGGCCCCCAACTCCTGTCAGGGCTGGTACGGCGGCGCCTCGCCCCAGCCCCAGTGCGGCACCGGAGCCTTGGGCGGCGGGGTCGCGCCCGGTTGCGAGTTGGCCAGGGCGATGCGGGTGCCCCACTCGACGTACGCGACGAAGGCCGAGCGGAACTCCGGGTCGTCCGGGAGGCCGGCCGGGTCGGCGCTGCGGGCGATCAGGGCGGCCCAGCGCGACCGCTGCTCCTCGGTCAGCTTGAGGCCGAGGTGGTGCGACAGCATCGCCGGGTAGCCGCCGAGCTCGTCGGTGTAGCGGCTGTGGCCGCGGAACACCTCCCCGAGCCAGATCGCCACGTGCTCGCGGTGGTTCTCGCTCATGTGCGCGAAGACCGGCGCCAGGATCGGGTCCTCGAGCACCTGGTCGTAGAACACCTCGGTCAGCCGGCGGAGCGCCTCGTGGCCGCCGGCCCATTCGTACAGCGTCGGAGTAGTCACGTAATCATGTAATCACGAGAACAGGGCAGCGGACACCGCCGCGAGCTCGTCCTCGATCCGGGTGTCGCCGTCCTCGGTGAACCACAGAATGTTCTGCAGGATCCGCCCCGCAGTCCAGCCGAGGGCCCGGTCCCGGTCGATGCCGGTCACCCCGAGCATGAGGTCGAACCGGTTGCGGATCGCTTGCGAGACGTCGCCGGTCGCGACCAGATCGTCCCACCGGTTCCACAACACCGGCATCAGCTCGAACGCCGGATCGCCGGCCAGCGGCTTCGGGTCGATCACCAGCCACGGTCGCCGCTCCGCGGCCATCACGTTGCCGTAGTGCAGGTCCCAGTGCAGCAACCGGTCACCCGGCTCCGGCAGCAACTCGGCCATCCGGTCGGCGAGGCGCCGCGCCAGTGCCTGTTCGGCCGGGTCCGCGAGCATCGGAAGTATCCGTGGCGCGTCCTCGATCATCCCGGCCGCGATGTCCGACAGCTGACGGATCCCGGGTGGCGCGGGGACGACCATCAGACGGGTCAGGAGCTCCGCGAGGATGCGCGTCGCCTCGACGTCATCGGGAAGGTCGTTCAGCGTCCGAGGTTGGAGGCGCTCGAGCAGCAGGGTCGACGTGTCGGGGTCGTCCTCGTACACCTCGACGACGTCGTCGTGGTTCCAGGCGCGCAGGGCGAGCGCCTCGCTCTCGGACTCCTCGTCGACGCGCTGTAGCTTGAGCATCGCCGCGGCGCCGTCGCGCCGTACGACGGGGACGATCAGCGACGCCTCGCCGCTCAACGGGTCGCCGGAGACGGTCAGCTGCCACTCGTCGACGTACCGCTGGACCGCCCCGGGCAGCCCGTCCAGCCAGTCGGCGGCCTTCGCGCTGTGGTTCCGGACGAGTTTCGCGGGGATCTCGATCACCCTCGGCAGAGTAGGTGCTGCGGCAGACATGTGCTTGGGTTTTCCCGTGGAGAGCAGGCATCGGCGGGCGCAGCGGTTGGTGGCAGTGGCGTACCTGGGCATTCCCGTGGTGCTGCTGGTGGTCGTCGCGGCGATCGCGGCGACGGGTCCGGCGGCCGCGTGGATCGGGTGCGTCGTGCCGGTCGCGATGCTGGTGCTCGGGTTCGTGCTGCGCCGGCGGCACCGATACACGCCGCGCTGGTGGCTGGGCGTCGCCGGGCTGTTCGGCGGGCTGGCCGGGCTGACGGTGACGCTCTTCCCGTTGGCCGTCGGGGTGTGGTGGCCGGCGATCCTCGCCCTGCCAGGGCTGATCGTGGGCATCGTCGGCGGGCTGGCGCTCGCGCGCGCCGCCGACCGCGCCCTGCTCGTCCCGTTCGACCCCGAGCTCGCCGGTACGCCGTACGAGCTGGTCTTCCGGCTGCGGGGCATCCCGCTCGCCGCGGTGCTGGTCGGCGCGGACTCGGTCACCGTGCAGTCGCATCCGGTGCCGCGGTCCGAGCAGCAGTTCCGCACCTACCCGCTGAGCGCGATCACCGCCACGCACGAGTTCTCGCTGTCGGGCGCGGAGCGGCTCCGGTTCCCGATCGCGATCACGCACGCCGTCGCGAGCGAGGGACCGGCCGTGATCCTGCAGGTGAACGGCGAGGACTGGGTGCTCCCGACGAACCAGGCCGGCTCGCTGATCGACGTCCTCGCCGAGCGCCGCGGAGCCTGATCCGGACCCTGCCGTTCCGTAGGATGAAGTGGATCCAAGCGGAGGAGAGAGGGGCTGGGTCGTGGCCGAGCAGCTGGACGTCGAGGACCGCTGGCCCGAGCTGTTCGCTCCGCTCGACGAGGAGCAGCGGCGCGCCGTCCTGCAGTCGCTCGCGAACGCCTGGCACGAAGGCTGGGAGCCGAACCGCGAGGACATCGAGAACCTCGCCGACCGGGCCCGCGGCGCCATCGACCAGGACGAGTACCTGCGTCGCGCCCACGCCGCCGCCCGCCGGCGCGCGACGAATCAGGGCTGACGCGGGTGGCAATTGACCCGTACGTCTACCCACCGCCCCACCAGGAGACGCTGCGGAACAAGTTCGGCGAGCTCGACAAGGACACCCTGAAGGGCCTGGAGTACGCGGCGGCGGCCGAACGTCAGCGGCAGCTGGAGTCCGGCGAGGCCGACATCCCGCGGACGTACGACGGCCGGCACGTGGAGGCGATCCACGCGCACCTGTTCCAGGACGTGTACGACTGGGCCGGTCAGCGCCGGACGGTCGAGCTGGCCAAGAGCGGCCCGGGCGGCTTCGCGCCGATCGGCCAGATCGACCGCTACCTGGCCGACGCCGCGAAGTTGATCGAGTCCGCCGACTGGGCGTCGATGGACCTGGACGAGTTCGCGGCGAAGGCCGCCGAGGTGCACGCGTACGTGAACCAGGCCCATCCGCAGCGCGAGGGCAACGGGCGGGCGGCGAAGGTCTTCATGCAGCACGTGTCCGAGCTGTCGCCGTACCAGCTCGACTTCACCAAGGTCCCGCCGGCGGTGTGGAACCAGCGCTCGATGCTGACCGATCCGGACCTCGGCAAGTACGAGCCGGTGCCCGACATGATGGTGCCGGTCTTCAAGGCGATCGCCGAGCCACGGCCCGGCGGACCGAGCGCGACGCTGCTCCCCGCGGACCTGAAGGAGGCCCGCCGCGTCGCCGGCCTCGATCCGAACGAGGCATCGGCCCGGACCACGAAACAGCAGGACGCCGGCAAGGCCGGCCGCCAGAGCGCGTCCCGTGGCCGCCCGGGCCAGACGGTCGAGCGCGACTGAGCTCTAGGAGGAACGTTCCTGGCGGGCGGTCTCGGCCTTCTCCGCCTGCCAGCCGTCCTCGTTCTTGCCGAGGCGCCAGTAGCCGGACAGGGAGACCTGGTCGCGGGAGAGTCCGCGGACCTGGAACAGGTTCTTGCGGATGCGGAACACGAACCCGGCCTCGCCGTGCACGAACACGTGCGGCGTTCCGTCGCCGAAGTCGAACGCCTCCACCGCCGCGACCAGACCGTCGCCGCGCTCGGCGCCGGCGGTCCCGCGATGGAACCAGCGCACGTCGACGTCGCCGGAGCCGCCGAACTTCTGCTCCTCCGCGCCGTCCGCCACCTCGACGAGAACGGTCGCGCGGGCTCCCGGCGGCAACTGCTCGACCGCGGAACCGATCGCCGGCAGGGCGCTCTCGTCACCCACCAGCAGGTGCCAGTCGGCCGCCGTGTCCGGCGTATAGGCGCCGCCGGGGCCGTTGAACCACAGCACGTCGCCCGGCTGCGCCGACGCCGCCCACGGACCGGCCACCCCTTCGTCGCCGTGGTGCACGAAGTCGATCGCGAGCTCACGCGTCGCCTCGTCCCAGCTCCGGACCGTGTAGGTCCGCATCGTCGGCCACTGCTCGGCCGGGTACGTCTCCCGCACCACGCCCATGTCCAGCGGCTCGGGGTACTCGACGCCGTCCTTGCAGAACAGCAGCTTCACGTAGTGATCGGTGTACCCGTTGTCGGCGAAGTCGTCGGACGAGAACACGACCCGGATCATGTGCGGCGTGATCCGCTCGGTCCGGAGGACGACGGCGCGCTTGCAGACGCGGTTACGGCGGGGTGCGGGAGTGGTCACGCGACGACGATCCTCTCGGGCGGGCAGGTTAGGGCAACCTAACTAACCTTAACCCACCCGCCCAAGAGCCGCTCAGGTTCCGCGGATGTAGAAGACCTTGCTGACGCCGGCCAGGTAGTTGTAGCACTTCGGGAAGTACACGCGGTACGGGATCAGTCCCTTGTACGCCGGTTGCGCGCTCAGGGTGAAGCGGCCGCTCTGACGGATCGCGCCGGTGCCGACGGTTCGCCACTGCGAGGCGCCGTACAGCCGCTGCAGCTGGACCTTGCACGCGGACGGTGCACCCATCACCGACCCATTGACCGGGACGATCGTGCCGACCGGTGCGCTGGTCTTCGACGGGGCCGCGGACACGATGCCCGGCCGGACGACGACGAGCCCGAGCCCGCCGACCGACGCGGGGTTGCCGGGGAGCAGCAGGCAGTTGACCCAGTTGGCGGAATCGGCCGAGTAGGACTTCGTGACCAAGCCGTTGGTGCCGGTGAGGTTCGTGTAGCCCGGGCCGAAGTACTCGGCGCAGATGTTGTCGGTCCCGAGGACCACCCGGACTCGGCTGCCGTACGGCTTGCCGGTCTGCGCGTCGGTGACCGCCCACGTGATCTTGAAGCCGGAGCCGAACGGCACCACCTTCGGGGACACCGAGGCGGTGATCTTCGGCTGGTGCGTCCCGGTGATCGCGAGCGACGGCCCGGAGTACGGCGTCGGGTCGGTCATGCTCCCGCTACCCGGGAAGAACGGGCCGGTCAGCACGCCGGTGACCTTGAACGTTCCGTTCGCGGTCGACGGCACCTGCAGCGGGCCGCTCCAGGTCCCGTTGGCCAGCCGCGGCAGGTTGGTGGAGAACAGCGTCCGCTGCTGGCCGGTGCCGCCGGTCCGTTCGAGGATCACGTTCACCGAAGTCTTCGCGTCAGCGTCGTACGTGCCCTTGACCGTCACCGTGACCGGTGCGGTGTTGAGGCCGCTGACGGCGACGCTGGTCTTGTTCAGCGTCACCGAGGTGATGTGCAGGTCAGGATCGGGCTCGGCCTGCGCGACCGACGGCGCGGTGGCCAACCCCAGCCCCAGCATCGGTACGGCAAGCAGGGCGGACAGTGCTCGCTTCATGGGTCACGTCCCTCGGATGTAGAAGGTCTTGCTGAGCCCCGCGACGATGCTGCCGCAGGTCGGGAAGTAGACGCGGTACGGAATCAGACCCTTGTACGCCGGTTGCGCGTTGACCGTGAAGCGCCCGGACTGCCGGACCGACGCGGTGCCGACCGACCGCCACTGCGAGGCGCCGTACAGCCGCTGCAGTTGCACGGAGCAACCACCGACGCGGTACACCGAACCGTTGACCGGGACGATGGTTCCGACCGGGGCGCTGGTCTTCGAGGGCACTGCCGACACGATCGCCGGGTGCGCCACGAACAGCCATTGGCCGACGATGTAGTACGGGTCGGCGTAGATGTGCGCACAGTTCAGCGCGCCGCCGTCGGAGGCGGTGTACGACTTGGTGATCAGGCCGTTCGTCCCGGTCTTGAACATCGGGCTGCCGCCCTCGGCGCACGGCGTGTCGACGCCGAGGCCGATCGGGATCTGCGAGCCGTACGGCTTGCCGGTCGCGGTGTTGGTGACCGCCCAGGTGATCGAGTACGGCTTGTCCCACGGCACCACCTTCGGATTCACCGATGCGGTGATCTTCGGCAGGTTCGTGCCCTTCACGGTGATCGTCTGGCCGGAGTACGGCGTCGGGTCGACCGGGGTCCCGGAGCCCGGGGAGCCGTACGGGCCGGTCATCACGCCGGTCACCTTGAAGGTGCCGTTGGCGGTCGACGCCACGTTCAGCCGGCCGGTCCAGGTGCCGTTCTCGATCGTGCCGGCGGTGCGCTTGAGGTCCGCGGACACGATGCTGTCCCGCGGGCCGGTGCCGCCGGTGCGCTTGAGCAGGACGTTCAGCACCAAACCGTTGTCGCCCGGCTCACCGGAGTGGTAGCCGCCCTTCACGGTCACGTTGATCGGGTAGGTGTTCAGGCCGGACACCGCGACCGTCGTACGGTCGAGGGTGACCTGAGAGATGGTCAGGTAGGGATCGGGTGAGGCCTGGGCGGCCGGCGCACCACCGAGCATGACTCCCGCAAGCGGTGCTGCCAGCAGCGCCGCGAGTACTCGTCTGATTCGCATGCAACTGAGGGTGACAGCGGTACAGGGTCGTTCCAACCTTTTCGGTCCAGGACTGCGCGATCGGGCCGGAGTGTGTAGACCGGTTGCCGCGCGCCCGGGGTTCAACTTCCGGGGGCCGACTGTTAACCGCTCGGTCACGCGTCGCCCGCGTCGGCGACGGCTACGGTCCGCAGGCTGGTGCAATGAGCCAGGTCTTCGGTACGGTCCGGCACCCGGCGTACTCCGTCACGCGGACCGACCGGCTCGGCAACCCGATCTCGCTGGGTGACGTGCTGCCGGAGAGCAAGGCGATCCTGTTCACCGGTCCGCCCGGGATGGGCAAGAGCTCGGAGCTGGACCGCGCGGAGGACCTGGCGGCCCGCCAGGGCTGGACCGCGATCCGGCTGACAGCCTCCGCGAACGTCCCGCTCGAGCACCAGCTGACCGGCGCGGTCCGGACCAACCTCGACGCGCTGCGGACCCGGTTCCGGCGCGGAGCGGTTCG
This sequence comes from Kribbella sp. NPDC004138, assembly GCF_053603655.1. Lineage (NCBI taxonomy): Bacteria > Bacillati > Actinomycetota > Actinomycetes > Propionibacteriales > Kribbellaceae > Kribbella > Kribbella sp. NPDC004138. The sequence goes on along the minus strand of NZ_JBSGFZ010000013.1, from coordinate 205,697 downwards.
CAAGCTGAGCCGGACGGTCAGCGACCTCACCCGCAGCGGCCGCAAGACCCGGGTCGGCATCGAGTACCGGCTCGGCGGCGGTCCGATGCCGGTCGAGCTGATCGGCAAGAGCGAGAAGGACACCACGGCGTACGACGATCTCGGCACCACGCTGAACGACTTCGCCGACGAGCTGGGCAAGCTCACCGAGATCGACGGCAAGCCGATCCTGCTGCTGGTGGACAACATCGACCAGGCGTCGGAGCACGACCGGGCCGGCCTGAACGAGTTGGCGATCCACATCGAGGAGCTGAACCGTCCCGTCTGGCTGGTCGCGGCCGGCGGCTCGATGTCGACCAGCGCGCTGATGAACGCGTCCCGCCGGATGTCCGGGATCGCCACCACGATCACCAACCAGTTCGACATCCGCGAGCTCGGGCCGCTGACCGACGCGCAGCTCCGGCCGGCACTCACCGAGCCGTTGGACCGGGCCGGGATCGCCTACGATCACGCCGCGGTCGACGACCTCCTGGCTGCGGCCAACGGCGACCCCGGCCGGCTGCGACGGCTCGGGCAGGCCGCGGTCGCGTACCGGGACCCGGAGCGCGGGATCACGGTCGGGTCGGCCGCCACCGCGACCGCCCAGGTCAGGGCCGACACCGCGGTGATGTACCAGAGCGTGTGGGACCAGAAGGGCACCACGCACGCGCAGAAGGACCTGCTCGCGCGCGTCGCCGCCCAGAGCCCGGCCGGGCTGTCCATGCCGGCCGAGACCGGCGCCGCCGGCCCCGGGAACTGGCAGGAGATCGACCGGGCTCGCCAGGAACTGGTGGCCCGCGGGCTGCTGCGCGAACACGACGGCGGGGTCGTGACGATCCCCGACCGCGGATTCCGCGACTGGCTGAACGACCATCTGGGCCAGACGCCGGCGGACTCCGCCGCGCAGCCGATCGAGCCCGGCCGCCAGGAGGCCGCGCTCGCACCGGCCCATCCGCTCGGCGACCGCGCCCTGGTCAACCAGGTGTTCGGCAATGCCCGGGAGCTCGTTCACCAGGTCGACCGCACCGACGAGCAGGGCCGACCGGTCTCGCTCGACCAGCGGACCCCGCGCGGCACCTCGGTGCTGTTCACCGGCCCGCCGGGAATGGGCACCAGCCAGGAGCTGTCCAGGACGAAGGCGTTCGCCGACGAGCAGGGCTGGATCTCGATCCGGCTGGACGCGTCCCGCCGCGAGTCGCTGGAGGCCCGCGTCATCCGCGCCGTTCAGGGCCAGCTGCGGAACTTCGAGGGCAAGTACCCGGCCGGTGAGGTGAAGGAGCTCAAGCAGCTCCTGAACAAGATGGCCATCCGGACCCGGAACTCGATGCACACCGCGCAGGTCGGGCTCGGGATCGCGCCGGGGCCGAAGATCCGCGTCGGGACCGCGTGGGAGGGCGTCAAGAAGGACTCCGTCGGTACGACGCTGAACGATGTCGCCGAGCACCTCGCGAAGATGGCGCACCCCAAGCGACAGCCGATTCTGCTGATGGTCGACAACCTGGACGCCGCGTCGAAGACCGACCTGGTCGCGCTGACCGAGCTGTCGGCGCACCTGCACCGGTCCCGCAAGCCGTTGTTCCTGATCGCGGCGGGCGGCGAGGAAGCCACCAGCCGGTTGCTCGAGGCATCGGGCGGGCATGCCGGCGTGGAGACGCAGGACGCCGCGCGGTTCGACGTACGGCGGCTCACGCCGCTCAGCGCCGAGGAACTGCGGCCCGCGCTCACCCGGCCGCTGGAGCAGGCCGGGATCCGGTTCGAGCCGGAGGCGGTGGACCACCTGGTCGACGCCGCCAACGGCAACCCGAGCCGGCTGCGGACGCTGACCAGCGCCGCCCTCGAGCTCGCCGGACCCGAGCGAGGCATCACGACCGAGGTCGCCACGACCGCGACGAGCCGGCTCAACGCCCAGTCGCGGGCGCTGTACGACGCGGCTTGGTACAACTGCGCACCGACGGAGAAGGAGCTGCTCGCGAAGACCGCGGCGCACGGCTCTCGCGGGATGCCGATCCCGTCCCGCTCCGAGGCCGCCGGGCCGGCCCGCTGGGACCTCGACAGCGCCGCGCAGAAACTCGTCTCGCGCGGCCTGCTGACCCGTACCGGTCACCAGATCCGCGTCGCCGACCCGGGCTTCCAGGACTGGGTCCAGACCCGCCTCGGCGTCAGCGCCGCCCAGGCCGGAGTCGCGCTGCCGTCCGCGGCCCGCGCACAGCTCGCCTCGGCGGACACACTCAGGCCCGCCCTCGGTGCTGGCGGGCCCAAGCGCGAAGACCTGCAGGCCAAGCGTTAGCTCACGGCCAGATCGAGGCGACCCACTCCGGGTGGTCGATGAACGGGTTCCGGTTGTGCTGGAACTGGCTGTAGATGACCTCGTTGCGGTTCTTCTCGAACGCGTCCGGCGGGTCGGCCGCGGCCCAGGCCTTCAGCACCGACAGCTTGCCGATGTACGGCGCGGTGCCGTTGCCGACCGAGTTGTTCAGCTCGAGGTTCGCGAACCCGTCGTCGCCCTCGTACCGCACGGCCATGTAGAAGATCATCCGGGCGACGTCGCCGCGCACGGCGGCTCGCGGCGCGAACGAGTCCGAGTCCGCCGTACAGCCGGAGCACTGCGCGACCGACGTCCCGCCGTTGTCGAAGTCGAGGTTGCCGCGCGCCGAGTTCACCGTGACGTCCTCGGGACGCAGGTGGTGGATGTCGGTGCCCGGGCCGGTCGCGGTGCCGAAGTCGCCGTGCGACTTGGCCCAGACGTGCTCGCGGTTCCAGTCGTCGGCGTCACCGCCGTTGAGGCTCTTGCTGATCGAGCGGCCGGAGTAGATCTCGATGACGTTGCTGCTGTTGTTCGGGTCCTGGTCGGTGACCTTCAGCGCGTCCCAGACCTGGTCGTAGGTGAGCTTGGTCTGGCTCGAGATGATCGTGTGCAGCGCGGACTTCAGCGCAGCGCCCGTCTTGCCCTCGGCGCCGGCGTAGTAGTCGCCGGGATCACCGGGATCCGACGAGCCGCCACCGCCGGTGAAGGCGGTCGCGTTCTTCAGGCCGGGATGCGAGAAGTACGCCGTGAGCGAGCCGGTGACGGTGATCTGTTGGCCGAGCAGGCTCGGGTTGCTCTGCAGCCCGTACGACGCGCGGAACTCGGCCGGGATCTGCACGTAGAGCATCGCCGACGTACTGGTCTGGGACGCCGAGTCGGCGAGCGCCAGTGCGTAGTCGTTCGGGAAGTTGCTGCGGACAACCGTGGTGGTTGCCGTCGGCTGGCCGACGACGTACCCGGTGACCGAGGCAACTGATCCGTCCTGCCGGCTGATCGCCGTACTGACGGAGATTGCGGTGGCGGCGTTCGACGGTGTGATGCCGAAGCCGAGCAGTGCCAGTACGGCGGTGACGAGCAACGCCGGACGGAAGAATCGGGACACGGCTACTCCCAGGGGCGGTTGGGGACCGGACGCAGATCAGTCTGCCCCGGATGCCGGGCCACCTAACAAACAGCAGGTGAAGAGTTGAACCGGTGGGGCGGTGAACGAGTGAGTGCCGTTCACCACCCCACCTGGGTGTACGGGCCCCCATCAGGCCGTGACTGACCGCCGCGGCCCGCTCTGCCCACACACCAGCGAGGTGCCACTGGCGGGCGGCACCTCACCGTCGAGGTCGGCGTGGAGCGGACGCCGTTTACGGACGGTACTCACTCCACCACGCGTTGTCCATGCCTCCGCCCGGGCCATCTCACTGTTCGACCGGTAGCATCGCGCGGGTGACCGTGCCGTTGCGTCTCTTCAACTCCCTCGGACGCCGCATCGAAGACTTCACACCCGCCACGGACGGTGTGGTGCGGCTGTACAGCTGCGGCCCGACGGTCTACAGCTTCGCGCACATCGGCAACCTGCGCGCCTACACCTTCGCCGACACACTGCGCCGCGCCCTGCTCTGGAAGGGTTGGCAGGTCGAGCACGTCATCAACATCACCGACGTCGGCCACGCCGTTGCGGAGGCCGAGCTCGGCGAGGACAAGCTCGAGGTCGCGGCCGCCCGCGAGCGCCGGTCGGTCGAGGAGATCGCGGCGATGTACACCGAGGCGTTCTTCGCCGACCTGTCCGCGCTGAACATCCTGCCCGCACACCACTATCCCCGTGCCACGCAGTACGTCGAGCAGATGATCGCGTTCGCGGAGCGTCTGGTCGAGCGCGGCTTCACGTACGAGATCGAGTCCGGGCTGTACTTCGACACCTCGAAGGACCCGACGTACGGACAGCTCGGGCTGATCGACGTGAGCGGCCAGCTCGAGGGCGCGCGCGTCGAGGAGGTGCCCGGCCGGCGGGCGAAGACCGACTTCGCGCTGTGGCGGGCGGAGGCGCCCGGACAGCTGCGGGCGATGCGGTGGGACTCGCCGTGGGGCTGGGGTGCGCCGGGCTGGCACCTGGAGTGCTCGGTGATGAGCATGCTGCTGCTCGGCGAGCATTTCGACATCCACACCGGCGGCGTCGACCACCGGCAGCTGCACCACGTCAACGAGATCGCCCAGAGCGAGGCGTATCTCGGCGACGGGCAGCCGTGGGTGAAGTTCTGGCTGCACAACGAGTTCCTGCAACTCGGCTCGGCGAAGATCTCGAAGTCGGCCGGGCACATCCTGACCGTGAGCGACCTGGCCAAGCAGGGCTACCACCCGCTCGCGTACCGGCTGTTCCTGCTCGGCGGCCACTACCGCGCTCAGCTCGAGTTCACCATGGCCGGGCTCGACAGCGCACAGTCCGCGCTGCGGCGGCTGGCTCGTCGTACGGCGTCACTCGGCGAGCTGCCGGTGGTGACGACCGCGGACGAGGCCCGCGCCGCGGCCGGAGACGATGCCGCGGCTGTCGCGGTGATCGACCAGATCGACGAGGCGATCAGCGCGGACCTCAACACGCCTCGCGTGCTCGCGCTGCTGCAGGAGTCACTGCGCGATCAGGCGCTGTCCGAGCAGGGCCAACAGGCGGTCGTGGCCGCGTGCGCCGCCGTCCTCGGGCTGCCGTTCGGTGCGCTGGACGTCAACCAGGCAGCCGACCTTTCCGCGGTGGACGAGGGGGCCGTCGAGCAACTGGTGGCGGACCGCGAGGCCGCACGCGCTGCCCGGGACTGGGCGCGGGCCGACGCCTTGCGCGCGGAGCTGACCGAGCTGGGTGTCCAGGTCACCGACACCGCCGACGGCCCGACCTGGACCCGCACCAGCTAGTCCAGCCAGTCGGCCCAGGCCGCGAGCGCCGCTTCCGGCCCGCTGCGCCCCACCCCGAGGCGGAAGCGATCCTTCGGCGTCTCGGTCAGCTCCGACGTGTAGATACTGGCCGGCAGCAACAACACGCCCGCCTGCTCGACCAGCTCGGCGCACATCGCTTCGACGCCGTCAGTGCCGAGGTAGCGCGGATAGCAGACACAGCCGCCGTCCGGCGCAGCGAACTCGAACAGCTCGGAGTGCTGCCCGAAGAACTCCTCGAACAGGGGCAGATTGCGCGCGATGATGCCCCGGTTGCGCTCCAGGATGCGGTCCCTTGCCCGCAGGGCGATCAGCGCGAGGACCTCGCTCGGCCCCGCGTTGCAGATCGTCGTGTAGTGCTTCGCACGTTCGAGCCGGTCCAGGACCGTGCGGTCGCGGCAGGCGATCCACCCGATCCGCAGGCCCGGCAAGCCGTACGCCTTGGACATCACGTTGAGCGAGATCGCCGTCCCCGACAGATCTGTTGCCTGCGGCAATGGATCTGCTTCGAGGCCGCGGTAGACCTCGTCCGAGAACAGCATGATGCCGCGCTCGTCGCACAGCTGGACGAGCCGCGCCCAGGCGTCCGGGGCCGGGAGCGCGCCGGTGGGGTTGTTGGGGAAGTTGACCGACACGAGCTTCGTGTTCGGGCGCAGAGCGGCTGCGATCGCGTCGACGTCGAGTGCCCATCCGTCGCCGGGCTGCAGTGCCACCCCGGTCACCTCACACACGGACAGCGGGATGGTTTCCGCTGCCTGATAGTTGGGGGTCAGCACGACAGCGTGATCCGTGGGCTCCAAGAGGGTGCGCATCGCCAGGTAGATGGCTTCCTCGGCGCCCGCGAAGCTGAGGATGTCCTCGGGCTCAGCAGTGGTGTACGTCGCGGCGATCGCCTCGCGCAACGCCGGGAGACCGCGGGTCTCGGTGTAGCCGAGGGTGAGCGACTCCCAGCGCTCCCGGCCGTCCTCGTCGGCCAGCGCGAGCAGCTCGGACATCGGCAGAGTCTGCGCGTCGGACGCGGTCAAGTGGTAGCGCGCGCTGAACTCCCACCGCGCGAAATAGGTCTCCAGGCGGAAGTCAGGCAGGGTCGGCATACGACTCCTTCACGACCTGCCCGAGCTCGGCACGCTGCGCGCGCTTGAGACCGTAGAGCAGCAGACCGATCGAGATCGCGCCGACCACGGCGTACGTGACCCGGCCGCCGAGACCGTCCCACGTGGAGTGCAGCGCGACCGCCAGCGCGTACATGCCGAGGAAGCCCGCGAAGTGCTTGCCGCTCGGCGCGGTCACGAACCGCCACAGGCCCCAGCACGCCAAACCGGTCCAGGCCGCGTGACCGGCCGGGGAGAGCAGCCCGCGGATGAACAGCGTCTGCTCGGCGGCGCCGACGTTGCCGTTCGACTGCAGCAGCGCGACGAACGCGTAGCCCATCGTCTCCAGCACGGCGAACCCGGTGCCGACCGCGACGCCGATGATGATCCCGCGGCCGATCGACGTCCGGTACCGGTGCCCGAAGAACACCACGAGGACCGCCGGTACGACGAGTTTGGCCGCCTCCTCGATCAGCCCCACCCCGACCATCGGCAGCGTCCCGAGCCGGCGCATCGCGTCGTACTCGAGCAGCCCCGCGACCAGGACGCCGACCACGCCGCCGAACAGCAGGCAGCCGCCCAGCGTCGGCCCGTCGATCAGCCACCGCCCGGACCGGCCGGCGGCGAATGTCACGAAGGTCAGCGGTACGACGAGCGCCCCGAGCAGGATCATCGTCGGGAACAGGTTCGGGTTCCCGGTGTCGGTCAGGACGGCCAGTACGGCCAGGTACAGCCCGGCCCCGACCAGGAAGGTTCCGACCCAGGCCCACCGGCGGACCAGTTGCTGTGCGCTCATGAGCTGAATGGTGCCGGTTCGTGGCGTGGTTGCGCCATGTCGCATCCACGGCGGTCGTGGACAGGGCGGATCGGTGTGACGGGATTGCAAACTCTGTCGGAAGCAGAGGTGTGCCTGCCCCAAGCCTCTCGAAGGAGAATCCCGCCTATGTCCTCCACCCGACGTGCCGCCGCGCTCACCACCGCGGCGGTCCTTGCGCTCGGCGCGGCGACGGTGATCCCGTCCGCCGCCGCCCCTCCCTCCGGGTCCACCGCGGTCACGACGTCCGCGGTCACCCTGATCACCGGTGACGTGGTCGAAGTGACCGACGCCGGCGGCGGCAAGAAGGCCGCCACGGTCCGACCGGCCGCCGGCCGCGAAGGCGTCTCGTTCCACACGGTCGAGGTCGACGGCGGGCTCCGCGTGCTGCCGAGCGACGCCGTACCGCTCGTCTCCTCCGGCGTCCTGGACGTGGACCTGTTCGACGTCGACGAACTGATCGCCGACGGGTACGGCACGGCCTCCAGCCTCCCGCTGATCGTGAAGGACACGCCCGGCGCCCGCGCCGCGCAGAGCCTCGCCGGTACGACGACCACGCGGCAGCTGCCCTCGATCGGCGGCCGCGCGCTGACCGCGGCGAAGGACCAGCTGCCGGAGCTGTGGAAATCGCTGAAGCCGTCCGTGGGTGCCCGGTCGTTGAACAGCGGCGTCACCAAGATCTGGCTGGACGGCAAGGTCCGTCCGGTGCTCGACAAGAGCGTGCCGCAGATCGGCGCCCCGGACGCGTGGAAGGCCGGGTACGAGGGCTCCGGCGTCCAGGTCGCCGTCCTGGACACCGGCGTCGACGCGACCCACCCGGACCTGGACGGCAAGGTCAAGGAGAGCCAGGACTTCTCCGGCAGCGCGACCGGCACCGAGGACCACTTCGGTCACGGCACGCACGTCGCCGCGACCATCGCCGGCACCGGTGCGGGCGCCGGCGGTACCCGCAAGGGCGTCGCGCCGAAGGCCGACCTGCTGGTCGGCAAGGTGCTGAACGACGACGGGTACGGCTACGACTCCTGGATCATCGCCGGGATGGAGTGGGCCGCGGCCGAGGGCGCGAAGGTCGTCAACATGAGCCTCGGCGGTGGCCCGACCGACGGCACCGACCCGCTCAGCCAGGCGGTCAACGACATCACCGCCCAGACCGGCACCCTGTTCGTGGTCGCGGCCGGCAACGACGGCCAGGACGAGTCGGTCGGTACGCCGGGCGCCGCGGCGTCCGCGCTGACCGTCGGCGCCGTCGACCGCGAGGACAAGCTCGCCGACTTCTCCAGCCGCGGACCGCGGCTCGGTGACGCCGGCGTGAAGCCCGAGATCACCGCGCCCGGCGTCGGCATCATCGCCGCCCGCGCGACCGGCACGGCGATGGGCGGCCCGGTCGACGACCTCTACACCTCCGCGTCCGGTACGTCGATGGCGACGCCGCACGTCGCCGGCGCGGCGGCGCTGCTCGCGCAGCAGCACCCGGACTGGAAGGCCGACCAGCTGAAGAACGCGCTGGTCAGCACCGCGAAGACGCAGCCGGACCAGACCGTGTACCAGCAGGGCTCCGGTCGGGTCGACCTGACCCGGGCGGTCGCGCAGAAGGTGACCGCCAGCGGCGTGGCCGACTTCGGCGTGGACACCGCGGACGCGGGCATCCGGACCATCACCTACCGCAACGACTCCGATGCCGCGGTCACGCTGAACCTCTCCGTCCAGGTCACCAACCTCGACGACAAGCAGCCGGAGACCGATGGCTTCGGCCTGCCGGCGACCGTCACGGTCCCGGCGAACGGCACCGCCGACGTACCGCTGACGCTGGATCCGGCCAAGCTCGGCCGCGGTCAGTACAGCGGCTGGATCGTCGCCACCGGCGCCGACGGCGTCGTCACCCACACCGCGGTCGGCGCGCTCCGGGCCGGCCCCAAGCACAAGGTGACGCTGCGCGCAGTCGGCCTCGACGGTCAGCCCACCGGCGTCCCGGTGATCTCGCTGTACGGCGACAACTCGCGCTCCGACGTCCTGGCCTGGATCGGGGACGGCGAGACGTTCACCGCCGAGGTCGAGGAGGGCACCTACCTGCTGCACTCGCTGGTGGAGAACTACGACCCGCAGGACGAGCAGGTCAGCCTGTTCACCGACCCGAACATCGTGGTCAGCAAGGACACCGAGATCGTCATCGACGCGCGGAAGGCGGTCCCGATCACGATCGAGACCCCGAAGCCGTCGGAACAGCAGGCGATCCTGAGCTACTACGTGCACCGCGAGTACGGCAACGGCCGGTCGATCAGCCACGGTGTCATGCACTTCAGCACCGTCAAGCAGGTCAACGTGACGCCGACGAAGCCGGTCACGGACGGCAGCTTCGAGTTCTCGTCCCGCTGGCAACTCGTCGCACCCCTGGTCCAGGCGTCGGTGCAGGGGGTCCCTGGCCCCTTGGACATCAACCTGCTGCACCAGTCGCCGTCGTACGAGGGCAAGAAGCGGTTCCCGCTGGTGTACGCCGACTCGTCGCTGCAGGGCGTGAAGGGCGCTGTCGCGGTTCTGGACTCCAGCGAGGACGGCTGGGGGAACGGCAGCGAAGGAGACCAGATCGAGGCGGCCGCGAAGGCCGGTGCCGCCGCGGTGATCCTGGTCCGGCCGGCCGACTGGTCCGCGTGGACGGTCTGGCGTCCGGTCGGCGACCGCGAGCCGATCCCGGCCATGGTCACGACGTACAACGACGGTCAGAAGCTTCTCGCCCGTGCGCGTCAGGGTCGAGCGACGATCGACCTCACGCTCACCACGTCCAGCCCGTACCTGTACGACGTACAGCAGGTGTCGAGCGGGTTCATCCCGGCGAAGATCACCTACAAGGTGACGACGGCGAACAGCGCCCGGATCACTACGCGGTACGCCGACAACGGCGGGTTCAACTGGGCCAAGGAGCAGCGGTTCGGGTGGCGGCCGTGGCAGGAGTACGCGTGGAACGACTCCCAGCGTTTCGTCGAGACGCCGAAGGTCCGGGAGGAGTGGGTGACGTCGGGTGACTCGCTCTGGCAGCACCGCGTGCACCACCTGTACACGTGGGACACGATGAACCCGCTGGCCGGCGGTATGACGTCCGTACCGCGCAGCTACCGGACCGGTGTGTCCGACGAGACGTGGTTCGGTCCGGTCGTACGGCCCGCGGCAGCGCCTGGTGTGCAGTCCACGCGCACCGGGGACCGGCTGTCGCTCCGCATCCCGGCGTTCGTCGACGCGGCCAGGCACTACACGATCGGTGAGACCACGAAGGCGTCGGCGACCCTGTCACGCAACGGTCAGGTCATCGCCGACCTTCCGGACGCGTGGGAGGACGTGATCACCTCCAGCGCGGACGCGGCGTACAAACTCGACCTGTCGACCGAGCGGATCGACAGCGATTGCGAGTGGAACTGGGGTACCCGGACGCAGACCTCCTGGGAGTTCCGCTCGGCCAAGCAGGCCGAGGACAAGGCAGTGCCGCTCGCGCTGCAGCAGATCGACTACAAGGTCCCGGTCGACCTGACCGGCCGGGTCGGCGCCCGGACGCACGTCGTCGGCCTCGAGTCGCCGCGTGCGACCGCGCTGCAGGCCTGGGCCTCGTTCGACGAGGGCAAGACCTGGACGCGGCTCGCGGTGGTCGGTGCCGCCGGCCACTACCTGGCCGTGGTCCCGAACGCCCACGACACCGTGTCGCTGAAGGTGAAGGCGACCAGCGGCGCCGGCAGCGTGACGCAGACGGTGATCCGCGCGTACGGCGTCCACTAACAATTCACTTACGTCCGAAGAACTCGTGGGAGCTCCCACGAGTTCTTCGGACGTAACGGGGTGGGGCTAGAGCCAGTCGCGCTTGGCTGCCTGGAAGGCCAGCCCAGTTCTTGTGTCCACACCTGCCAGGGCCATCAGGCGGTCCAGGCGGCGTTGGACGGTTCGGCGGCTGATTCCCAATTGGGTCGCGATCGACTTGTCCGGTACGCCGCCGACCAGCAGTGAGAGCAGCAAGCGCTCGGAGTCGTCCAGCCCCTCCGACTCCTCGGCATCCTCGGGCTGCAGGCGGACCGGTGTCCCCAGTTCCCAGTAGCTCTCGAACAGCGCCAGCAGCGCGTCCAGCAACTGGCCGCGGCTGATGATCGCGGCGGACGGCTCCCCGATGCTCTGCTCGTCGTCGCGGACCAGCGGGCAGATCGCCGTCGACCGGTCCACGATCGCGATCCGGACCGGGAGCGTCGGCACCACTCGCGCCTCCTCGCCCCAGCTGACCCCCTCCGCGATCGAGTCCAGCTCACCGGGCGTCTCGATCAGCGCGCGCTCGTAGATCGCCCGGTACCGGACCCCGCGGGACAACGCGCCGTACTCCTCGGTGTTGTCGGCGCCCTGCATCGCGAGCGGGTTCGCGCGGCAGAACCAGAGGATCTCCTCGCGGGCCGCGTTCTGCAGGTCGCGCAGCCGCTCGCGGAGTGTGGTGGCGCCGACGATCACCTCGACCAGGTGGTGCGCGTCGCGCCGGCTCGCGCTGGCCCGGAACTCCTCGCTGAGCGCGGCCACGGTCTTCCGGGCCGCCTCGAGCGACTCCTGGCGCCGCAGCAGCGTCGTACCGAAAGCCACGTCCGGCGGCAACGGCCGGAACACCGGATCGTCGGCCGGCTGCACCGTCACCAGCCCCTTGGCCTGCAACCGCTGCAGCACCTCGTCGGCCTCCTGCTGCGGCAGCTCGGCGACCTCGGCAAGGTCACCGGCCCTGGCCGCCGCCAGTCCGACGAGCAGCCGGTAGGCCTGCTCCTCGCGTTCGTCCAGCAACGCACCGTCCGGCATCCACCCCACCTCCGGCCACCACCTAATCAGGCTTCGCAATCCGGAAGCGAGCGCTTTCCTATTGGCATTGTCGAGCCATGGCACCTAAGTGTCATCAGAGGCCGGGTGCGCGCCCGTCACTTTCCGGTCAGACGCCAGCGGAACTCGCCGCCGCCGAGCCAACCGCCCTGGAGAAGAGACCCATGATGAGCTTCACCGACTACGCCGGGATCGCCGGCCTGATCGCCGCGGCCGCAGTGGCGATCTGGATGCTCCGCAATCACCGCGCGGTCGCCCCGACCGCCAGGCACCGCGGCGCGCCTACTCTGCGGCTGCCACGACCGACGCACCCGGAGCGCGCTTCCTCGCGCGGTAGCAGGTAAGCCCGCCGAACCCGTACATCGACAAGCCGAGCGCGGCCATCACCGCGATCACGACCCACTGCCACAGTCCGTCCTGGTAAAGCGCCAGGAACCACGACTTGGTGTCGTCGTTGCCGGTCAGTTTGAAGATCGCCGGTACGAGGGCCTGCGGGAACAACGGGATCGCCCCGAATCCGAGGCAGAAGCCGGCCAGCGTACGCCGCCACCTGGGCAGGGCGTCGAGCCCCGCGGTCTTCTTGGCCTGCTCCGCGGGCGACCGGCCGTGCCTGAGCAGCGTCAGGAGCTCAGGGCCCCGTACGTCGAGACGCCGGGCTGCCACGCGCCCGAAGTACCACCAAGCCAGTACGCCGGACGCGACGCCGATCGGCACACCCCACCAGCCGGCGTAGAGCGTCACGACGAGCGCCGGGGCACAGGTCGTCGCGACCAGCACGAGCATCACTGTAGACGATGCCCATCGTCTCGCCCTCGTTCTCACCCGAGTTGAGCGGATTGCCGGACCGCTTGTGCGCATCGGTCGTCGGCACGGCGGCGTACACCGAGCACGCCACCACCAGACCGGCCGCACCTCCGAGCAGAGCGGGTAGCACGCTGAGAACCAAGGGCCATGCACTGGTCACGCCCGACCACCACGTCAGCACCAGAGTGATCAGCAGCGTCGACGGCCCGAAGACGAGCAGGAACGCTCGCTGCCGCGCCCGTACGTCCGGCCGGCTGGAGCCGGGCGTCATCAGCGTGGTCCAGAACGCCGTACCGTCAGCGCCGTACAAGTTGGCAGCCATCGAACCTGCCATCACCACTGCGGCCGGACCGGCCCATGGCAGCATCGATTTCACCCCGATCGCCAACGGCATCAGGCAAAAGAACAGCCCGTAGGCGATCGCAAAGACGGCCCGGTGCCCGTACAGCAGGTCACGCGTCCACGACCGCAGCTCTTTGGCAGCCGCGGCCCCTTCGGGAGACCTGGCCGCCAGCACCCGCCTCGGCTTCCGGCCGGTGAGGCTGACCGTCGTACGTCGTACCAGTAGGGCAGACCACGCCACGAGCATCGCCAGCGCAAGCACTGCCAGGCCGAGGAGCAGCCCAACTGCCTGCAGCCATTCGCCCCGACCAGCAGACTCCACCGCCACAAGACCCCACCCCGACGGAGCAATCCGCGCAGCCGTCGCGAACGCACCCTGGACGTCGGTCGACACGAAAGCGACGATCAGCGCCCACCCCTGCGCGGTGAACGCCAGGATGAACGCGTTGACCAGCGCTGCGATCACCGCACCGGCCCGCACCTGCAACAGCACTCCGTACACCGCAACAGCCAGACGCGACGCCAGGACGATGCAGAGCAACTGCAGCGCCAGTGCGGGCACAGCAACGAGTCCCGCAACGACACCGCCGCTCGCAACCACCAGGCTGAGCAGGGCGATCAGGCTGATGGCCGGTGCGACACCAGCCAGCGCGGCCACCAGCAATCCGGTGGAGAGCGTGCGCGGAGGCAGCGGCATCATCGTGAAGTACTCGGGCTTGAGCGTCTCGTCGCCGCCACCGGCGAAGAGCGGACCGACCACCCACCCGAGCATCCACAGACCGAGTACGACGCCCAGCGTGTCCTGATCGCCCCGCGCCGCCACCCAGAGCGTGCCGCCCGCGAGCGCCAGGCCGACGAACCCGCCGGTGACGATCCACGAGCGCCGGAACTGGTCCTCGAGCGCGTGCCGGAACGCGGCCAGCCGCATCCGCACCAGCGTGCGGGACGTCCCGTACGTCAGTGCGAGAGCCACGTCAGCCCCTCGGCACCCCGGGTCGACGCACCGACGAGCGACACGAAGGCGTCCTCCAGACTGCCGCCGGCCTGCACCTCTGCGACGGTGCCCGCGGCAACGACCTTCCCGTCGGCGACCACCGCGACGCGGTCACACAGCTGCTCGACCAGCGCCATCACGTGGCTCGACATCACCACCGACCCGCCGCCCGCGACGAACCGGTGCAGGATGGTCCGGATGGTCGCCGCAGACACCGGGTCGACGGCCTCGAACGGCTCGTCCAGCACCAGCAGCCGCGGCGCGTGCAGCAACGCGACCGCCAGGCCGAGCTTCTTCCGCATCCCGGTCGAGTAGCCGATCACCTGCTTGTCGTCCTCATGGTCGAGCTCGAGCACCTCCAGCAGCTCACCGGCCCGCGCCTTCACCTCGTCCTCCGGCAGTCCACGCAGCAGGCCGAGGTACGTCAGGACCTCCCGCCCGGTCAGCCGCTCCGGCATGCCGAGCCCGTCGGGCAGCACCCCGACCAGCGCCTTGGCGCGCGTCGGCTCTTGCCACACATCCACCCCGAAGATCCGCGCCGTACCGCCGTCCGGCCGCAACAACCCGACCGCCATCGACAGCGACGTCGTCTTGCCGGCCCCGTTCGGCCCCAGCACCCCGAAGAACGACCCGGCCGGCACCGTCAGACTCACACCGTCGACGGCCCGCTGCTCCCCGAACACCTTGGTGAGGCCCACGAGCTCAAGCGCTTGCTCCATGCCGGCACTCTGACAGCAGCCGGCATCATCAGCCGTCCACCTGAAGGCCGACCCGGCGTCTCATCCGGTCGCAGAGCAGCGAACACCACTTCTGGCAGGCCCGGACACGCTGGGCTATCGTGAAATGCAGAAAGGTGCCCCGGACCCCGGTGCCGAGATTCTGTTCTGGGGGAGGCTCACGCTCGCGTGACTACGCCGGAAAACACCGCCTCTTCATGGGACGGTGGCGCACTCGAACCGGATACCCTGTCGCGCGTCCGGTTGGACTCGCTGCTGCAGGAGCTGCTCGGCCGCGTCGACGAGATCCTCGACGCCCAGGACCGCCTCCGGGAACTGCTGGACGCCGTCGTCGGCCTCGGCGCCGATCTGGATCTGACCAGCACACTCGAGCGCATCGTCCGGGCCGCGTGCAAGCTGGCCGACGCCAGGTACGGCGCGCTCGGTGTGGTCGGCCCCGACGGCAGGCACCTGTCCCGGTTCATCACGTTCGGCGTCGGAGAGGACGAGATCGCGGCGATCGGGCCCTACCCGAAGGGCCACGGCATCCTCGGTCTGCTCATCGAGCACCCCGAGTCCCTGCGCCTGAAGAACCTGGCACAGCACCCGCGCTCGTACGGCTTCCCGGCCGGCCACCCGACGATGCGGAGCTTCCTCGGTGTCCCGATCCGGACGCGCGATCGGACCTACGGGCACCTCTACCTGACGGAGAAGGCCGACGGTTCGGATTTCTCCGAGAACGACGAGCGCATCGTCCTGGCACTGGCCTCGGCGGCCGGTGTGGCGATCGACAACGTCCGCCTCTACACCGACGCCGAACGCCGGCAGCGATGGCACGAGGCCACCGCGCAGATCATCCAACTACTGCTCGACGACGTCGACCCCGAGAACACGCTGCGGCTGATCGTCCGCAAGGCCCGGGAGGTCTCCCGTTCGCAGGTCGGGGCGATCCTGGTGACGGACGACGAGGACCTCGTGATCAGGGCCGTCGACGGCCCACCGGCCTTCGGGGCCTATGTGGGCCGCCGGTTCCCAGGCAGCGCATCGTCGGCCGAGAACATCATGGACGGCCGGAACCGCATCGTGTTCGAGGACATCGCCCGGCTGGCCGAGGAGCACGGACTGCTGCCGCTGCTGCCCGAGGTCGAGGAACTCGGCCGGACGATCATCGCCCCGCTTCCGGCGGGCAGTGACCATGACGGCGGCTTCCTGGTGGTCTCGGCCGCTCGGGACGCCGTGCTCGGCGTGACGCCGGGCACGGACCTGCTGACCATGTTCGCGAACCAGACGACGCTGGCTCTCGACCGCGCCGAGGCACACGCCGGCCGATCGCTGCTCACCGTGCTCGCGGATCGCGACCGGGTCGCCAGGAACCTGCACACCTCGGTCATCGACCGGCTCTTCGGCATCGGGCTCCAGCTCCAAGGCCTGCAACGGCTGCTGCCGCCGGAAGCAGCGGGCCAGGTCGCGCGCTCGGTCGAGGACATCGACGTGTCCATTCGCGACCTGCGAGACGCGATCTTCGAGCAACGCAGGGCGCAGGAGCGCGGCTCGCTGAGCTCCGCGGTGACGGCGCTCGTCGACGAGTATGCGACCGCGCTCGGGTTCCGGCCGAGCTGCACGGTCAGCGGGCCGCTCGACAACGCCTTGAGTCCCGACGCCGGGCAGCACCTGCTCGCCGTACTCCGGGAGGCGCTGTCCAACGTCGTCCGCCACGCCCGGGCCGCTGCCGTGCGGGTCGACCTCGCCGTCGGCACCGATTTCGTCGTCCTGCGGGTCGCCGACGACGGCATCGGCATCGGCAGCAGCGAGCGGCGCAGCGGCCTGCGCAACTTCGGCGACCGGGCGGCCGCGCTGGGTGGCTCGATCGAGCTCGGCCCGAACGGTGAGCACGGCACGGTCCTCGAACTCCGCGCCCCGCGCACCCGCGGACCGGTGCGCGAGTGACATCGCTCTCGCCCGGCAACGAAAAAGTCCCGGTCGACTCGACCGGGACTTTCGTTGTGCGCGAGGGGGGAGTTGAACCCCCACGCCCTTTCGGGCACACGGACCTGAACCGTGCGCGTCTGCCTATTCCGCCACCCGCGCGCTGCCGCCTGAGATGATCTCCTGGCGACGAGGAGAAACAGTAGCACGGGAACTGCTCGAGCTTCACATTGCGGGTTGGGTCGAACCTCCCGATACGATCGATCGTCGTACCCGGTGTGTCCGCCGTGCCGGTGGACGACGTCCGACGTACCGACCATGGAGGAGGAGGCGTGCGACCGCTGCAGCGCTTCGAGCGACGACTGGAAGGCATTGTGAGCGGTGTCTTCGCGCGCGCTTTCAAGGGTGACGTCGAGCCGATCGAGCTGGCGGCCGCCCTCAAGCGTGAGATCGACAACACCGCGCGGATCCTGTCCCGGGACCGCCGGCTGGTGCCGAACCACTTCACCATCGAGCTGGGCCCGGACGACTTCGAGCGGCTGAACGCGTACGGCCGGACCCTCAACCACGAGCTCGCCAACGAACTGCGGGACCACGCCGACATCCAGCGCTACACGTTCTCCGGGCCGATCGACATCGAGCTGGTCCAGCAGGATGAGCTGCCGACCGGTAAGTTCCGGGTGGTCAGCGCCACGGTCGGGACGCCCCAGCGGCGCCCGTCCTACGAGCCCCAGCCCTATCAGCAGGAGCCCTACGTGCCGCCGAACGAGCCGGTCGTGCAGACCCCGCCGCCGCCGCAGCAGTACCAGCAGCCCCCGCAGCAGCCGGCCCCGCGCCGCGGTGGGCACCCGCAGGTCATGCTCGAGGTGAACGGCCGCCGCCGCCCGGTCAACCCGCCCGGCGTGGTGCTCGGCCGCGGTACCGACGCGGACATCCAGATCAACGACCCGGGCGTCTCCCGTCGGCACGCCGAGATCCGCCTGATGCCGGAAGGCCCGGGCGGTATCCGCGTTGTGCTGGTCGACCTCGGATCCACCAACGGCACGCTGGTGAACGGCCGCCGGAGCACCGAGGCCGAGCTCGTCGACGGTTCGACGGTCCGGATCGGCAACACGACCATGACGCTGCGTCTCGCGGACGAGCCGATGGCCCAGCCGCCGAGCAGCGGGTGGTGACTGACCTTCCATGTCGGAACTGACCCTGACCCTGATCAAACTGGGGTTCCTGGCCCTGTTGTGGATGTTCGTCCTCGCGGTGCTGTCCGTGATCAGGTCCGACCTGTTCGGCGCGAAGGTGGACAGCCGCGCCGCCGCGGCCGTCGTACCGCAGACCTCCCGGACGCCGAAGCCCGCGAAACCGGCCAAGAAGCGCAAGGGTCTGCCCGGCTCGCTGAGCATCGCGGACGGCCCGCAGGCCGGGGTCGGCGCGTCGCTCGCCGACGAGCCGGTGATCATCGGCCGGGGTTCGGACTGTCAAATCCGCCTGGACGACGACTACTCTTCCACCCGGCACGCCCGGGTCTTCCAGTCCGACGGCCAGTGGTGGGTCGAGGACCTCGGCTCCACCAACGGCACGTACCTGGACGGCCAGCGAGTCACCCGCCCGGTCCCGGCCGAGATCGGCGGTTCGATCCGGATCGGCCGGACGACGCTGAACATCGCGAAGTAGGCCTGCCTCGATGACCCTGTCGCTCGACTACGCAACCCTCTCCGACGTCGGACGGGTGCGCCGCAACAACGAGGACTCGGCGTACGCCGGTCCGCACCTACTGCTGCTCGCCGACGGGATGGGCGGTGCGGCGGCCGGTGAGGTGGCCAGCGCGGCGGCGGTCCAGGTGATCCGGCGGCTGGACACCGCGGAGATCAGCGGCGAGGACATGATCGAGGCGCTGGCCGGCGCCGTGCACCGGGCCAATGAGCGGCTGTCCGAGCTGGTCGAGGAGGACCCGGAGCGCGAGGGCATGGGCTCGACCGTGACCGCGCTGATGTTCGACGGCAAGCAGCTCGGCCTGGCGCACCTGGGCGACTCCCGGGCGTATCGCTTGCGGGACGGTCAGCTGTACCAGCTGAGCCACGACCACACCTTCGTGCAGTCGCTGGTCGACGAGGGCCGGATCTCCCAGGAGGAGGCCTTCAGCCACCCGCACCGGAACCTGATCCTGCGCGTCCTCGACGGCCGCCCGGACTCCGACCCGGACCTGGAGATCCTCGACGTCCAGGCCGGCGACCGGCTGATGCTGTGCAGCGACGGCCTGCCCGACTACGTGAGCGACGAGGTGATCGGAGCCTCGATGGCCTCCGGTACGCCGGACTCGGTCGTCGTCGAGCTGATCACGCACGCGCTCGAGGCCGGCTCGAACGACAACGTCACCTGTGTCGTCGCGGACGTCGTCGAGACCGAGCCCGCGAGCGGTGCCCGGCCGCAGCTGGTCGGCGCGGCCGCCGAGCTGGCGCAGGGCAGCACGGGTCGCGGTGAGCCGACGACCGCGGTCCGCGCCGGCGGCGGTCACGGCCACGGCGGCGGTCACGGCGGTCACGGCACGGCTCTCGACCCGGAGGAGCTGCGGTACGCGCCGCGGCCCCCGAAGCGGTTCCCGTGGCTGCGGCGGATCGCCGTGCTGGTCGTGATCCTCGGCCTGATCGGCGGCGGCGCCTGGTTCGCGTACAGCTGGACCCAGAAGCAGTACTACGTCGGCACCGACGGCGACTACGTGGCGATCTTCAAGGGCGTCGAGGCGGACCTGCCAGGCCTGTCGCTGTCGAAGGTGTACGAGCGGCAGGCGCTGCAGGTCGACAAGCTCCCGACGTACAGCCGGGAGCAGGTGGAGGGCAACATCCAGGCGGACAACCTGGCCGGTGCGCGGTCGATCGTCGCCGAGCTGCAGCACACCGCGGCGGAGTGCGCCGCCAAGGTCAAGCCGACGCCGACCCCCAAGCCCTCGACCACACCGGCGAAGCCCCCGGTCTCCACGCCGGTCTCGAAACCGCCCGTCTCGAAGCCGCCGGTCTCCACGCCGCCCGCGTCGACGGCCCCGACCGGTACGGCGTCCCCGAGCACGCCGGTCGACCCCGACGACTGCGACGGGGTCCGATGACCGAGCGGAGCGAGGGCATCAAGACAACACAGCGTGCTCGTGCCTCATCGGCGCCCGGAGCGAAGCGAGGACGCCGATGAGCATCGCGTCCACCTCAGTCATCCAGATCATCCCGCGGACCAGACGCGGGGTGGAGCTGCTGCTGCTCGTGATCGCGATCGCGGTCTCGGTCGGCGCGTACGTGAACATCGGCGTCACCGTGCAGAACGCAGTCCCGGCGAGCACCGGGTACTACGCCGCCGGGATCGGGCTGCTCGCCCTGATCGCGCACCTCGCCCTGCGGTACCGGGCGCCGTACGCCGATCCGGTGCTGCTGCCCTGCGCCGTGCTGCTGAACGGCCTCGGGGTCGCGATGATCCACCGCATCGACCTCGGCCTGGCCATCGTCGCCGAGGCGCGCGGGAACACGCCGAAGGCGGCCGCGGCGCCGCAGCAGATCACCTGGACCGCGGTCGGCATCGTGCTGTTCCTGGTCGTCATCCTCGTGATCAGGGATCACCGCCGGCTGCAGGCGCTGACCTACACCGCCGGCCTGGCCGGTCTGGTGCTCCTGGTGCTGCCGCTGATTCCCGGCCTCGGCGTGAACCTGAACGGCGCCCGGATCTGGATCCGGCTGGCCGGCATGTCCTTCCAGCCCGGTGAGTTCGCGAAGATCTGCCTGGTCGTGTTCTTCGCCGGCTACCTGGTGGTGAAACGCGACGTCCTCACGCTGGCGGGGCACCGGTTCCTCGGGCTCGACCTGCCGCGGGCCCGCGACCTCGGGCCGATCGGCATCGCCTGGGCGGTCAGCCTGGGCGTGCTGGTGTTCGAGAGCGACCTCGGTTCGTCGCTGCTGTTCTTCGGCCTGTTCCTGTTCCTGCTGTACGTGTCCACCGAGCGGGCCGGCTGGCTGATCATCGGTGGCCTGCTGTTCGCCGGCGGCGCCTTCTTCGCCTACACGACCTTCGGTCACGTGCACCGCCGGGTCACCGACTGGCTCGACCCGTGGGCGATCGACGGCGGCCAGGTGAAGCTCGGGCTGATGGGCCAGGCCTGGGGCGGCATCCTCGGCCGCGGCCTCGGGCAGGGCCACCCGGAGGCGACGCTGTACTCGCAGAGCGACATGATCATCTCCTCGTTCGCCGAGGAGCTCGGGCTGACCGGGCTGATCGCGATCCTGCTGGTCTACACGCTGATCATCGAGCGCGGCCTGCGCACGGCCCTCGGCTGCCGGGACATCTTCGGCAAGCTGATCGCGACCGGTCTGGCGATGTCGTTCGCGCTGCAGGTGTTCGTGATCGTCGGCGGCGTCACCGGGCTGATCCCGCTGACCGGTCTGGCCACCCCGTTCATGGCCCTCGGCGGTACGTCGCTGGTCGCCAACTGGGCGATCATCGCGCTGCTGCTGCGGATCAGCGACCAGGCCCGGCGGCCGCAGACCCCGGCCGCTCCCGTGTCCGACGAAACGATCGCAATGGCGGTGCAGAAGCAGTGAACTCGGCGATCCGACGACTGGCCGTGGCGGCGATGATCCTGATGCTCGCGCTGATGGCGAACTCGACGTACCTGCAGGCGTTCCGGGCGAACGAGATCAACGGCCGCAACGACAACAACCGGGTCCGGGACTCGCAGTTCTCGGTGAACCGCGGCCCGATCCTGATCGGCAGTACGCCGGTCGCGCAGAGCAAGCCGTCCGACGACCGGTTCAAGTACCAGCGCACGTACGCCAGCGGCCCGGTCTACGCGCCGGTGACCGGGTTCTACTCGTACCTGTTCGGCCGCGGCGGCATCGAGCTGACGATGAACGCCGAGCTGAACGGGTCGGACCCGTCGATGGCGTTCCGCCGGATCATCGACGTGATCAGCAACCGGCCACAGCAGGGCGGCAGCGTGACCTTGACGCTGAACGCCGCGGCCCAGCAGGCGGCGTACAGCGGTCTGGCCGGGAAGACCGGCGCGGTGGTGGCGATCGAGCCGAAGACCGGGCGGATCCTGGCGATGGCGAGCCGCCCGTCGTACGACCCGAACCTGCTCGCGTCGCACGACAGCGAGAAGGTCGGCGCGGCCTGGAAGAACCTGAACGCCGACAAGGACAAGCCGCTGTCGAACCGCGCGGTGCAGGAGCTGTATCCGCCGGGGTCGACGTTCAAGCTGGTGACCGCGGCGGCCGCGCTGTCCAGCGGCAAGTACACGCCGGAGAGCAAGGTGAACTCGCCGGCCGAGCTGCCGCTGCCGCAGACCACGGTCCCGCTGGTGAACGAGGACGGCAAGAACTGCGGCGGCAGCAACAACGCGACCCTCACGATCGCGCTGCGGTATTCCTGCAACACGGCGTTCGGCAGCGTCGGTCTGGACGTCGGCCCGGACGCGCTGCGCGAGCAGGCCGCGAAGTTCGGCTTCGGCGCCCGGCCGCTGACCGAGCTGCCGAGCGTGGCCACCAGCCAGTTCCCCGGCGACCCGAACGAGCCGCAGACCGCGCAGTCCGCGATCGGCCAGTTCGACGTCCGGGCCACCCCGCTGCAGATGGCTATGGTGGCGGCCGGGATCGCGAACAAGGGCGAGGTGATGAAGCCGTACCTGGTCCAGAACGTGAAGACCCCGGACCTGAAGACGGTGTCCGAGACCAAGCCGGAGTCGCTGCACCAGGCGATCACCCCGCAGGTCGCGTCGCAGCTGACGGCGATGATGGTCGACGTCGTCGCCAACGGCACCGGCAAGCCGGGCGCGATCAGCGGCGTGCAGGTGGCCGGCAAGACCGGTACGGCGCAGACGTCGAAGGACCGCCCGCCGTTCGCGTGGTTCACCGCTTTCGCGCCCGCCGACGATCCGAAGATCGCGGTCGCGGTGCTGATCGAGAAGGCCGACGTCGCGCGCGACGACGTGGCCGGCGGCCGGCTGGCCGCGCCGATCGCCAAGAAGGTGATGGAGGCGGTGCTGAGCCAATGAGCACCATACGGAATGATGCGATCACAGCGCGTCTTTCCAACGGGGATCCACGTGTGGCGGCCGCTACCGTGGGCAAGTTGAGTGTGGTTTTCGTGTCTAACGCAGACAGGTTGGAAGGCTGAGGTCATGACATCGCAGGCACGTCTCGTCGGCGGCCGGTACGAAGAAGGCGAACCGCTCGGCCGCGGCGGCATGGCCGAGGTCCGCAAGGGTGTCGACAACCGGCTCGGCCGGAGCGTCGCGATCAAGCGGCTGCGGATCGACCTGGCCAGCGACGCCACCTTCCAGGCCAGGTTCCGCCGCGAGGCGCAGTCGGCCGCATCACTCAACCACCCGACGATCGTCTCGGTCTACGACACCGGCGAGGAGCCGGACCCGAACGGCTCCGGCGTCACCATTCCGTACATCGTGATGGAACTGGTCACCGGCAAGACGCTGCGGGACCTGATCCGCGAAGGCCGCAAGATCATGCCCGAGCGGGCGCTGGAGATCACCTCCGGTGTGCTCGAGGCACTCGACTACAGCCACCGGGCCGGCATCGTGCACCGCGACATCAAGCCCGGGAACGTGATGCTGACCCCGCAGGGCCAGGTCAAGGTGATGGACTTCGGTATCGCCCGCGCGGTCGCCGACACGTCCTCCACGATGACCCAGACCGCGGCCGTGATCGGCACCGCGCAGTACCTGTCCCCGGAGCAGGCCCGCGGCGAGACCGTGGACGCCCGCTCCGACCTGTACTCCACCGGCTGTCTGCTGTACGAACTGCTCACCGGCCGGCCGCCGTTCGTCGGCGAGTCGCCGGTCTCGGTGGCCTACCAGCACGTCCGCGAGCAGCCGCTGCCGCCGTCGTCGTTCGACCCCGACATCCCGCCGGAGGTCGACGCGGTCGTCCTGAAAGCGCTCGCGAAGAGCCGCGAGGAGCGGTACCAGAGCGCCTCGGAGATGCGCGCCGACATCCACCGGGTGCTGGCCGGCCAGCAGGTGACCGCGCCGATGGCGGCGGTCGCGGAAACCCGGTCGATGGCCCCCACCGCGCTGGCGGCGACGGCCGCGACCCAGCAGTACCGGCAGACCGCCGCGAACGACCTGCTGCCCCCGGGCGGCGACGACCTGGACGAGGAGCAGGACTCGCGCTCCCGCCGCAACCGCGGCCTGGCGTACTTCCTGCTGGGTCTCGCGATCGTCGCGGTCGCCGTCGGCGCGTACGCCCTGTTCTCGAACATGAACAAGAACGACACCGCCGGCGGCGGTACGACGGCCACGCCGCCGGCCAAGGTCGCCGTGCCCGATCTGAAGCTCAAGTCGCTGGCCGACGCGACCGCGCTGCTCGAGCAGCAGGGCCTGAAGATCTCGTCCACATCGGAGAAGAGCGACACGGTCGGGCGGGGACTCATCATCCGGCAGACGCCGCAGGGCGGGACCGAGGCGGAGCAGGGCTCGACCGTCAACGTCGTGGTGTCGGCGGGCCAGACCGCGTTCTCGGTGCCGGACGTGATCGGCTTGTCGGAGTCGAAGGCGCGCAACGCGCTCGAGGACGCCAAGGGCCAGTTCAAGGTCAAGGACAAGGCGATCGAGCAGGACAGCGAGGAGAAGAAGGGCACCGTCATCGCTGTCAGCCCGGATCCGACGGCGCAGTACCCGTCGGGTCAGGAGTTCACCCTGACGATCTCCAGCGGCAAGACCGAGGTCGACGTACCGAACGTCGTCACCCAGACGTACGACGACGCGAAGCTGACCCTCGAGAAGGCCGGCTTCCAGGTCGGGTACACCTTCGGCAACGACCAGAACGCCCCCGAGGGGACCGTGCTGCAGCAGTCCGTCAAGGCCGGCAGCAAGGCCGCGAAGGGCTCGCTGATCACGCTGACGGTGAACAAGCTGCAGGAGCAGCCCACCAACACACCGCCGCCGAGCAACACGGAGACGCCTCCGCCGTCCGGGCCGACGACGCCCGGCATCACGATCGGCGGCTGAGACGACAGAACCCCCGGAGCGGTCGCTCCGGGGGTTCTTCGGTTGCGGGTGGTTCAGCTGACGACCGGGGCCAGGCCCGCGGAGCGAGCGACCGCGCCGTCGTCGCCGCAGATCTCGAGCCAGTTGGCGAGCATCCGGTGGCCACCCTCGGTCAGCACGGACTCCGGGTGGAACTGCACACCCTCGACGGGGTAGTCGCGGTGCCGGGCCGCCATGATCACACCGGCCTCGGTCCGCGCGGTCACCTGGAGCTCGTTCGGCACGCTGTCCTGCGCGATGGCCAGCGAGTGGTACCGGGTCGCGGTGAACGGCGACGGGAGACCCGACAGCACGCCGGCGCCCTCGTGGAACACCTGACTGGTCTTCCCGTGCAGCAGCTCGTCCGCGCGGCCGACGACGCCGCCGTACGCGACACCGATCGCCTGCAGGCCGAGGCAGACGCCGAAGATCGGGACCTCGCTGCCCTTCTCCTTCACGATGTCGATGCAGGCGCCGGCCTCTTCCGGCGTACCAGGGCCGGGGGAGAGCAGCACACCGTCGTACTCGCCGACCTGGTCAGGGGTGACTTCGTCGTTGCGCAGCACGGTGGTGTCGGCCTGCAGTTGCTGCAGGTACTGCACCAGGTTGTAGACGAAGGAGTCGTAGTTGTCGACGACAAGGATCCGCGGCATGCGGACCATTGTGACAGCTATCGGCCCGAGGCCGTGGGACTGGCCGACGGGGTGCGGTCGAAGCCCGGGACCGTGGCGCTCTGCAGGTCCAGCGTGCCCTCGTAGGCCGGCATCGAGATCGACGACTCGTTCTTCACGTCGTACCCGAGCTGGAACTTCACCACGTAGTCCTGCAGGTTCTCGATGTACTGCGAGTCGTCGAGCGCCTTCTGCAGCTTCCGCCGGTCCCCGATCGCGGTGATCTTGTACGGCGGGAGGTACGGGACGCCGTGCAGGACGACCGAGTTGCCGACGCACTTGATCCCGGTCGTCGAGATGACCCGGTGGTTCTGGATCGAGATCGCGTCCGCGCCGCCGGCCCAGAGCGCGTTCACCACCGCCTGGATGTCCTGCTGGTGGATCACCAGCCAGTCGGCGTCGACGTCCGGGTTCTCCTTGACCACCTCGGACGGCGCGTCCTTCAGTGTCACGGTCAGCCCCGGCCCAGTGACCGGCGTCGTGCCGACGGCGTCGGACAGGTCCTTGAGCTGCTTGGCCAGCGCCGGGTCGATCGAGCCCTGCTGCGCCTGCAGCTTCTCGATGTCCTGGGTCAGCGCCGCGTGCTGGCGGACCAGGCTGGCGCTGCGGCGGCTCTGTTCCTCCACAAGGCCCGCGAGCGTAGTGTTACGGCTGGGTCGCAGGTCGGTGCCCCGGGCGTTGGTGGCGCTGGTCGCGAACAGCAGACCGGCGCACAACAGCGCCAGTGGCGCGCCCACACGCCACAAAGAAATCCGCCTCAACCTACGCACCCGTGATCTCCACATTGCTCTCTGCACTACGCTAACCCGGAACCGGGCCCCAAAAGGTCCGCAGCGGTCAGCTTATGCGTCCTTACAAGGAGTTCAGTCGTGCCCGAGTCGAGCAGTCGCAATAAGAAGAAGACCGAGAAGGTCAAGGCGGAGAAGACGCCGAAGAAGCCGCGCACCACCAGCCGCGTGTGGGTCGCGCCGCTGATGCTGGCCTGCTGGCTGCTCGGACTCGCCTGGCTGGTCGTCTTCTATGTGGCCGGCCAGGACATCCCGGTGATGGACGGCCTGGGCAACTGGAACCTGCTGATCGGCATGGGCCTGATCGCGGTCGGCTTCGTCGTCTCCACCCAGTGGGTCTGACCGCCCGCTGACCGACCTCTGCAGCGGACCTCAGCCGGCGACCGGGCGCACCCGGCCGAGGTCCGGATCGAGCTAAATAAGGCAAGGCTTGCCTTAGGCTGCCTGGGATCTCCGGAGTTATCCACACCCGTATCCCCAGTTGTGCACACCGATTCGGGCGAGTTGTCCCCAGCTCATTCCTTACTTCTCCACCGATTCCACCGAAAACCGCCCCGAATCTGTGGATAAGTCAGGTTTAGCGGCCCCAGTTTCCACACCGTTCAGATGGCCGGCCCCAGTTGTCCACCGTCGCGATCCTGCCGACGCTCGCCGCTCACGCCAGGCGGGCGTACCGTCGAAATGCCAAGTAGCGGCCTGAGAGACGGGGAGGGTCTCACATGTTCGTTCAGGTCATTCAGGGGCAGGTCACCGACGCCGACCAGGCGCATCAAGCGATGGATCGGTGGATGGAAGAACTGGCGCCCGAGGCATCCGGCTGGCTGGGGACCACGGCCGGTGTCACCGCGGACGGCAAGTTCATCGCGCTGGCTCGTTTCGACTCCGCCGACGCCGCGCGGCGGAACAGCGACAGCCCGGCGCAGGACAAGTGGTGGCACGAGTTCACGTCGCTGCTCAGCGACGGCAATGCCACCTTCCACGACACGGAGGACGTCGTACTGGACGTGCACGGGAATCCGGACTCGGCCGGCTTCGTGCAGGTCATGCAGGGCGCCGGCAGCAACCCGGAGCGCGCACGGGAAGTGATGGGGCAGCACCGCGACGAATGGGCCGCGTTCCGGCCCGAGATCCTCGGCAGCGAGGTCGCCATGTACGACGACGGCGACTACACGATGGCGATGTACTTCACCACCGAGGCCGAGGCGCGCGCGGGTGAGCGCAAGGAGGTACCGCCGGAGCTGCAGGCGGACATGGACGAGATGAACAGTCTCGCGGCCGGCCCGCCGATGTTCTACGACATCGAGCATCCCTGGCTGTACTCGCCCAGGTAACCAGCCACGACCCTCTGGAGGCGGCCGATCACGGCCGCCTCCACTTCTACGTAGAGCTATACGTAGACGTCTGCGTACCCATGTGCGTATAGTTCTACGTAGGAGGAGACAAGCGATGCCGAACAAGACGATCTACGTGTCCGACGACGACCTGCCGCTGTACAAGCGGGCCCAGGAGCTCGCCGGCAACCTGTCCTCGGCGATCTCGATCGCACTGCGCAGGTACGTCGAGATGGAAGAGGGCCGGCTCGAGGGGTACGACGAGATCACCGTGCGGGTGGGCCGGGGCACCGGCCGCAAGCAACGGTTCTCCGGCGTGCTGCTCGCCGAAGGCGGCCGGTCGAGCAAGGACGGCTACGAGGCCTTCAAGGTCTACCGCAGCCGGACCGGCAAGTTCGTCCTGCACGCGGACCGCCGCAGCCAGTTCAAGCAGAACGCCGACGACGAGCGCTACCTGACCGGGTGGCGCTCCTGGGTCGGCAACTGGAGCACCGACCAGTCCTGGAGCATGGCGCAGGGCGAGGCCACCCTGCACGTCGTGGACACGGTCGAGGAGCTCCGCGCCCTGATCCCGGAGGACCTGTACACCCTCGTCGAGGAGGCCGCCGAGCAGCCGGCGGTCGAGGATCTCGACATCTAACTGAACCCCCGCACCAGCACCGGAGCCCCGTCGCGGGCGCCCGGGTGATCAGGCACGCCCGAATCCTCCCTCAGCAGACCCGTCAACCGTCCCGGGTCAGGTTCCCCCTGCCCGAAAACCACCGAGGATCCCTCATGTCAGCAGCGATCGACGTCCGCGGACTGCGCAAGTCCTACGGCGAGAAACTCGTGCTCGACGGCATCGACCTGAACGTTGCCGAAGGCACCATCTTTTCCCTGCTCGGCCCGAACGGCGCCGGCAAGACCACCGCGGTCCAGATCCTGTCCACGCTGAGCACGGCCGACGCCGGCGAGATCCGGGTGGCCGGCCACGACCTGCACCAGGAGCCGGACGCGGTCCGCGCCGCGATCGGCGTGACCGGCCAGTTCTCCGCGGTCGACGGCCTGATGACCGGCCGCGAGAACTTGATCCTGATGGGCGACCTGCACCACCTCGGCAAGCAGGAGGCCCGCAGCCGGGCGGACGAGCTGCTCGAACGGTTCGACCTCGCCGACGCCGGCAAGAAGCTCGCGTCGACCTACTCGGGCGGTATGAAGCGCCGGCTCGACCTGGCCATGACGCTGGTCGGCCGGCCGCGGATCATCTTTCTCGACGAGCCGACCACGGGTCTCGACCCTCGCAGCCGGCACCGCATGTGGACGCTGATCCGCGAGCTCGTCGCCGGCGGCGTCACGGTCCTGCTCACCACGCAGTACCTCGAGGAGGCCGACCAGTTGGCCGACCGGGTCGCGGTGCTCGACCACGGGCGGCTGGTCGCCCAAGGGACGCCGGAGGAGCTGAAGCGGCTCGCGCCGGGCGGACACATCCGGCTGCGGTTCACGTCGCCCGAGGAGTTCACGCTCGCGGGCCGGGCGCTGCCGACCGCCGTACCGAACCACGAAGCACTGGTCCTGCAGGTGCCGAACGACGGCAGCGTGCACGCGTTGCGCGACCTGCTGGCCCGGATCGACGACTCGTCGCTCGAGGTCGACGAACTGACTGTCCACACCCCCGACCTGGACGACGTGTTCTTCGCCGTCACCGGTCAGCCCGCTCCGAAGGAAGTGACGGCGAAATGAGTTACGCACTGAACGACACCGCGACGATGCTGCGCCGCAACTTGCGGCACGCCCAGCGCTACCCCGGCCTGTCGCTCGGCGCCCTGGGGATGCCGGTGATCATGATCCTGCTGTTCGGCCTGGTGTTCGGCGACACGTTCGCGGCCGGCCTCGGCGGGGCCGGCGGCGACTTCGACTACATCGACTTCCTCACGCCCGGCATCCTGCTGATGTCGATCGCGTCCGGGACCATGTCGCCCGCGGTCGCCGTCTGCATGGACATGTCCGAGGGCATCGTGGCCCGGTTCCGGACGATGGCGATCTTCCGGCCGGCCGTGCTGACCGGGCACGTGCTCGCCAACGTGCTGGTGACGAGCGTCAGCCTGACCCTGGTGGTCGGCTTCGCGGTCCTGATCGGCTTCCGGCCGAACGCCTCGGTCGGCGACTGGCTGCTGGCCGCCGTACTGCTGATCGGCCTCACCATCGGCCTGACCTGGTTCGCGATCGCGCTCGGCCTGACCAGCAAGACGCCGGAGGGCGCGAGCAACGTCGTGCTGCCGATCAGCCTGCTGCTGCCCTTCCTGAGCAACACGTTCATCCCGCTGGAGGCGATGCCGAGCGGTATCCGCTGGTTCGCCGAGTACCAGCCGTTCACGCCGATCATCGACACGTTGCGGCACCTGCTGCTCGGGACGCCGATGGACAGCAGCAGCGGCTGGCTCTCCGCGGCCTGGTGCGTGGCGATCGCGGTGGTCGGGTATTTCTGGGCCCAGTCGAGCTACAACAAGGGGACCGTGGCCTAGGACTGTGCGCCCAGCAGCTTCGCGCGGGTGCGGACGTGGGCGGGGACCGGAAGGTCGCAGTCGGGGTTGGTGTCCGGATCGCCGGCCACGACACGGAGCGGAAGCACGCCTGTCCAGTACGGCAGGTCGAGGTCCTGCTCCTCGTCGTTGGCGGGCCCCGAGCGGGTCTTCACCGAGGCCTCGGTGAGCGACAGCGCGAGCACCGAGGTCTGGGCCAGCTCCTTGCGGTTCGGCGGCCGGACCTCGAGCGAACGCCCGGGGACGAGGTGTTCGACGATCCGGTTGAGCCCGTGCAGCTTCTCCTCCGGATCGGTGACGAGACGCGGGATGCCGAAGATGACGGCGGACCGGTAGTTCACCGAGTGGTGGAACGCGGACCTCGCCAGCACCAGGCCGTCGGTGTGCGTCACCGTCGCACAGACGGTCTGCAGCGGGGCCGCGACCACGCTCCTGGCCGCGACCGAGCCGTGCAGGTACATCTCGCCGTCCGGCCCGCGGTCCAGGTCCACGCCGTACGCCGTTGGCAGCACCAGCGGATCGCAGTCCACGATGACGCCGAGGTGGCAGAACATACCGTCGAGCAGTACGTCGTGCAGCGCCTGGCGATCGGTGGCGGCGCGTTCTTTCGAGCGGCGCAGGGAGGTCCGGGCGGTTGGCTGCAAAGCGGTCATAAGACCAGAGTCGGTGTGCAGTGGCATGGTGGCACGGGCCATTCCGCGACGAATCACCTAGTCCATTCGCGCATCGGGACCGGCTGCTCGACGACGTGGCGACGCCGGACCGGCAGGCCGGTCATCGGGTTCTCCACTCCCCACGCGGCGCCCTTGCAGATGAACTCCTTGTAGACGGCGGCCACGCGGCCGCTCAGCGTCGCGTTGATCGCGCGGTCGTCGCTGGTCACGTACTGGATCAGGCCGTTCTTGCGCCCCAGCGAGATGCACTGGTTGAAGTAGGCCAGCGGCGCGTGCGGCAGCTTGCGCGCTGTCAACCGGGCCGCGATCGAGTCGGCGGCCTGCCACGCCATCGGCTGACCCGACGCGCACGACATCCGCAGCGGCTTGTTCTTCGAGCCCAACGCGTACGCCGCGTCGCCGATCGCGTAGACGTCCGGGTGCGAAACCGACCGCATGGTCTCGTCGACCACGATCCGCCCGGTGTCGCTGACCTCCAGCGTGGTTTCCCGCACGATCGGGTGGACGGCGAACCCGGCCGTCCAGACCGTGACCGCCGCGGGGATCGACGTACCGTCGCCGGTGGTGACGTGATCCGCGTCGACGCCTGCGACTGCCGTGTTCTCGTGCACGGTGATGCCGAGCTTGTCGGCGACCTTCCGCAGGTGCCGGCGGCCCTTGGACGACAGCCAGTCTCCGAGCTCGCCGCGGACCACCAGCGAGACGTCGAGGTCCGGCCGCGACTCGGCCAGTTCGGTCACGAACTCCACGCCGGTGAGGCCGCCGCCGACAACGGTCACGGTCTGGCCGGCGGTCAGCGACGCCAGGCGCTCGCGCAGCTCGAGCGCGCCGGGACGGCTGGCGATCTGGTACGCGTGCTCGGCGGCACCCGGGACGCCCTGCGAGTTCCAGCCGCTGCCGAGCGCGTAGACGAGCGTGTCGTACTCCAGTTCGCCGGAGTCGAGGGCGACGGTCTTGCGCTCGACGTCCACGCCGGTGACCTTCGCGATCTTCAGGTCGACGCCGGTCCCGGCGTACACCTGCTCCAGCGGGCGCGGCTTCAGGTCCCGGCCGGTGGCCAGCTCGTGCATGCGAACCCGCTCCACGAAGTCGGTCTCGCCGTTGACGAGGGTGATGCTCACTTCGTCGCGGTACAGCCGCGCGGCGAGGCGGCCGGCTGCGACGGCTCCGGAGTACCCGGCGCCGAGGACGACGATGCGGTGCTTCATATCCGTACTCCTGTCTGATGTGGTGTCAGCCCTTGAACCGGGCAGCGCGCGGTTTCATGACAGGTACGGACTGTGAAGCACGTCACAGGATGGTGGTCAGCGGCTCCCCGTGGTCGGAGGCGGCGAACAGCCCGGTCGCGCGCGCCAGCTTGTCCGGGTTCGCCTGGGTGCGGACCGCGGTGACTCCGTCGGCGGTGACCTCGAGGCACATCACGCCGATGACCTCACCGTTCACGACCACCACCAGAGCGGGTTCGCTGTTGACCGCCCAGGCGTACACCTCCGCCGCACCGCCGACGTACAGCCGCTTCGCGTCGGTCGGCTTGAACATGCCGCGCAGGAAGCGCGCGACCGCGAGGCCGCCCTCGACCGCGGTGGTCCGGGCCGCGACCTTCCCGCCGCCGTCGCCGACCGAGATCGCGTCGGCGGTCAGCAGCCGCACGATCGAATCGGTCCGGCCGCTGGTGGCGGCGGCGAGGAACTCGTCCACGATCCGCCGCGCCACGGCCTCGTCGACGTGGGTCCGGGCGCGACCGTCCGCGAGGTGCTGCTTGGCCCGGCGGAAGAGCTGCTGACTGGACGACTCGCTGATCTCGAGGATCTCGGCGATCTCCCGATGGGCGTAGTCGAACGCCTCCCGCAGAACGTAGACCGCCCGCTCGTTCGGGGACAGCCGCTCCATCAGCGTCAGCACGGCGTACGACACCGACTCGCGCTGCTCCGCGGTGTCCGCGGGGCCGAGCATCGGGTCGCCGTCGAGCAGCGGTTCCGGCAGCCACTGACCGACGTACGTCTCGCGCCGCGCGCGGGCGGAGGCGAGCTGGTTGAGGCAGAGGTTCGTGAGCACCTTCGTGAGCCAGGCCTCGGGGACCTCGATCCGGGTGAGGTCCGCGGCCTGCCAGCGCAGGAACGTCTCCTGGACGGCGTCCTCCGCCTCACTGGCCGAGCCGAGCATCCGGTACGCGATCGCCTCGAGCCGACCCTTGGACCGCTCGAAACGAGACACGTCCTCTGAGGTCATGGCCATGCTGCATCCTAGTTGGCGTGCAGAGTTCGCTGCCGCTGACGATCGACCGGACGTCCGGGCTGCCGTTGCACCTGCAGCTCGCGGAGCAGTTCCGGGCGGCGGTGCTGGACGGCCGGCTGCAGGCGGGCCACCGGCTGCCGTCGACCCGTGACCTGGCGCGGGAGCTCGCCGTTTCGCGATCGGTGACGCAGGCGGCGTACGACCAGCTGCACGCGGAGGGCTGGATCGAGGGCCGTACCGGCGCCGGTACGTACGTCACCGACGTCGTCCCGCTGCAACCCGCCGTACGACGGCACGTCGAGCACCGGCCCGACGCCGACACGGAGCTGCTGACGCTGCGCCCCGGCATCCCGTACATCGCCCCGGCCCCGGACCCGGGCTGGCGGCGCGCGTGGCGTGAGGTGTCCACCCAGTCGCCGCCGCGCGGGTACGACGACGCGGCCGGGCTGCCCGCGCTCCGCGCCGCACTCGCGGACCACGTCGGCCGCGTTCGCGGGATCGCCTGCGGCCCCGAGAACGTCCTGGTCACCAACGGCACCGTCCACGGCCTCCGGCTGCTGCTCACGGTCACGCGCGCGGCCGGCGACCGGATCGCGATCGAGGACCCCGGGTACCTGAACGCGGTCGTCGCCGCCCGCGACCACCAGCTCGACATCGTCGACGTCGGGGTGGACCAGGACGGCCTGCTGGTCGGGGAGCTGACCGACGACCTCGCCGCCGTCTACGTCACGCCCTCCCACCAGTACCCGCTCGGCGGGCGGCTGCCGGTTGCCCGCCGCAACGAGCTGGTCCGGTGGGCGCGCCGGACCGGCAGCCTGCTGATCGAGGACGACTACGACAGCGAGTTCCGGTACGACGTCGCGCCGCTGCCCGCGCTCGCCCAGCTCGACCTCGAGCGGGTCGTCCACCTCGGGACATTGTCGAAGACGCTCAGCCCGGCGCTCCGCCTCGGCTGGCTGGTGGCGTCCGAGGCGATGGTAGAGCGGCTCGCCACGTTCCGGGCCGACTCCGGCGACTGGCCCGGCTGGCCGATGCAGGCGGCCCTGCTCGCCATGCTCCGCGACGGGTACCTCGACCAGGCCGTCCGTCGCGGGCGTCGGCTGTACGCGGACCGGCGTACGCACACCTGCGCGGTGCTGTCGCCGTACGGCCGGATCGTCGGCCAGGACGCGGGCCTGCACATCACGTTGCTGCTGCCCGACGGCGAGGACGATCTGCGGATCGCCCGTGCGGCCCGCGAGGCAGGTGTCGTGGTCGCGCCGCTGTCCGAGTACCGCCGGAGCGTGGCAGGACCGCCAGGGCTGGTGATCGGATACGCGACGCCGTCGACGTCCGATCTGCACAAGGCCCTGACGATCCTGACCGAGGTGCTCAGTCGCCGTTGAGCGGGTCGATCGACGGAATGCCACCCCACCGGAAGTGGACCGGATCGTTGCTGACCGTGGAAACGGCCAGATGGTTGATCACCGTCGCCGTCCCGTTCGCGCGACCGACGGCATACGTGTGCGCGGTACTGGTGTCCTTGTCGATGCCGACCAGGAGCGTCCCGTAGTTGCCGCACTTGCTCGCCAGCAACTTCTCGAACCCTTGCCAGGTCCTCGTCCGCACCGGCTTCACGATCGGCTTCATCGGCGCGGAGACCGGGATGCGGATCGTGTAGAGCGCACCGCCGCGGGTGTTCGCGAGGAACGTGTCGTACGTCGGCGTCTTGCTGATCAGCGCCATCGACTTCACGGCGGCGAACCCGGGGGCGGATCCGGTGGCCTTCCAAGTCCAGGCGACGACTCCCCAGCGGAACAGCGTGCCGTCGCTGCGCAGTCCGTACCCCGTGGTGCGGGTGGTGAACTCGGAGACCTCGACCGCGGTGAAGTTCGACCAGCCGCCGCCGACCCGCCGGGTCTCGTTCGGCTGGTCGGTGCGGATCTCGTTCATGGTGTCGATGGAGTACTCGCGGTAGTACAACGAGTCGCCTGCCACCACCCAGCCGTGGTTGGTGGCGCCCCAGTTGTCGTGGGCGTCACTCGTGAACGACGTACTCAGCCGGACCCTGCCCGGATCGAAGACACCGAAGATCGGGCCGGGCAGCCCGACGGTGCGCGGCGGGTAGCCGACGGTGATGCCCCCGTTGTTCTGCGCGCCGCTGGCGAGCACGGAGCCCGGCGCGAGGGAACAAGCCACCGAAGCCGCCTGGGCAGCCGGCGCGGTGACCACACCGGCGATCAGCGCCGCGGCGCCCACGAAGGAGAACAGTCGCCTCATGTCAGTCGCCGTTCAGCGGCTCGTAGGGATTGGTGGCCCACCGGTAGTACGCCCGCGCCGGGAACGAGCCGCTCCGGCGGCCGAGGCCGAGGATGACTGTGGACGTTCCGTTGGTGTGGCCAACGGCGTACTGATAGGCGGTCCGGGTGTCGAAGTCGATGCCGACCAGGAACGTGCCGTACTGACCGCACTTGGTCGCGACGAGCTTCTCGAAGCCTTGCCACGTGCGGGTCCGGACCGGCCTGACGATCGGCTTCATCGGCGAACTGACCGGGATGCGGATGGTGTACAGCGCGCCGCCGCGGGTGTTGGCCAGGAACGTGTCGTACGTCGCGGTCTTGCTGATCAACGCCATCGACTTCACCGACGCGAACCCCGGCGCCGAACCGGTGGCTTTGAACCTCCACGGGACGTTGATGTCGAAGCTCCAGCGCCTCAGAGTCCCGTCGCCGGACAGTCCGTACGCCGTGTTCCGCGCGGTCGCGCCCTTCGCCGCGAACTGCGAAACTTCCAGCGCCTTGTACGCCGACCAGCCGGAACCGACGGGCTGCGAGCCGCGCGGCAGGCCGGGGTCGACCTCGGCTTCGTTGGTGAGCGAGTAGTACCAGTAGTACGCCTTGTCGCCGGACACCGCGTAGCCGGAGAGGTCGAGACCGTACCCGTTGCCCAGTTGGGTCGAGGTCGAGGCCAGTCGCACCGGACCGAGCCCGGTCGTCGGGTCACCCTCTGGTCCGAAGGAACTCAGGGCGACGTCACAGGTCGCGGTCGTTCGCTGAGTCGCCGTACCCGAGGCGTGCGCCGTAGCGGTTCCGGCGAGCATCAGTACGGCGATCGGCAGTACTGCCCAGCGTTTCATCTCAGTCTCCGTTCAGCGGGTCGAGGTAGGGGACGACGCCCCAGCGGTAATACGGGGCATTCGGGAAGGTTCCGTCGACCTTGCCCAGGGCGTTGATCACCGTCGCCGTGCCGTTCGCATGGCCGACGGCGTAGAGGTAGCCGCTCTTGGTGTCCTTGTCGATGCCGAGCAGCAGCGTGCCGTAGTTGCCGCACTTGTCCGCGACCAGCGCCTCGAAGCCCTGCCAGGTGCTCGTCCGCACCCGCGTCACGATCGGCTTCAGCGGCGACGTGATCGGGATCCGGATCGTGTAGAGGGCGCCGCCGCGGGTGTTCGCGAGGAAGGTGTCGTACGTCGCCGTCTTGCTGATCAGCGCCATCGACTTCACCGACGAGAACCCGGGCGCCGACTGGGCCGCCCTTTTGAACCCGCCGTTCCAGCGGAACAGCGTGCCGTCGCTGCGCAGCCCGTACGCCATGAAGTGCGAGATCTTCCGTGCGCTGTCGTCGAACGAGGAGACTTCGAACGCGGTGAAGTTCGACCAGCCGCCGCCGATCCGCGAGACAATGGCGTCGCCGAAACCGAAGTTGTAGAAGTAGCGGTACAGCGCGTCGCCCTGCACGACGTAGCCGGACCGGTCGAAGCCGGCGACGTTGGGTTCGGTCACCCAGGTCGAGCTGAGCCGTACCTTGCCGGGCGGGAAGACAGGCTCGTCGACCGCTGTAGGACCTTTCATCGTCGGCGGCATGCCGGCGGTCACGCCGGCCGAGGTTTGCGCACCGGCAGCGTCGACCGATCCGAGCCCCAACGTGCAGGCCTCGGTCGCGGCCTGCGGCGCGGCGTGGGCTGTCGGCACGAAGGTCGCCGCGGTCAGCGCGACCGTCCCGGCCAGGCAGGCGAAGGTGCTGCGTCGTTTCATGATCTCTCCCGGAGCTTCGGCCTTCACAGACCTTGATGCGGGAGGGACCGGACAAGTTATGGATTCCTGGAGCGCGGTTGTTCGACGAGCGGGCGATCGCCGTCCCAGGTCAGGCGGGACAACCACATCGTGCGGCCCTTCGGGTCGGTGCCGACCTGGGTCGGGTCCCAGGCGTGGTAGACGAACCAGTCGCCGAGGACCATGTTGTGGCCGGGGCCGGCGGCGTCGGGGGAGGTGGACAGGATGGGGGCGCCGGACTTCACGCACGGGCCGGTCGGGGACTCGCACAGTGCGTGGCCGACGGCGTACGACGCCTTGTCGAACGCGTTGCCGGAGTAGAACAGGTGGAACTTGCCTTCGCGTTCGACCATGTACGGCGCTTCGACCAGGTTGCCCTCCCAGGGCAGGTCCTGCTTGATCAGCCGATGTACCGGGCCGGTCAGCGTGTGGCCGTCGGCGGACAGCTCGGACACATAGATCCAGGTGTCGGCACCGATCGCGTTGCCGTCGTTCTTCCAGTACAGCCAGCGTCGACCGGTCGAGTCCTGGAACGGCGACGCGTCGATCGAGCCGCCCTCGGCATCCTGACTGATGAGCGGCTTCATCGATTTGTCGACATATGGACCTGTGGGGGTGGACGCCACCGCGACGCCGACCGCCTGCCGGTCGGCGGCGACGTCGCGGGACGTGTAGTACATGACGAACCGGTCGGGCGCGTGCACGGCGACCTCCGGCGCCCACACCCGTCCGGGCGCCGTCCAATCCGGCAACGACGGCAGCGCGTCACCGACGGTCTCCCACGACACCAGGTCACGGGAGGTCAGCGTCTGCACGTTGCCCAGCGGCCCGTTGGTCGCGAAGGCGTAATAGTCGTTGCCGACCGCAATGATCTGCGGATCGGCGAAGCTGCCGTCGTACACCGGATTGGAGAATCCCATTTATCTGCTCTCGTAGAACTTCAGGTAGTCGAACGTGGCGACCGGCGACGGGTTCGCGCCGGTGAACTCGCCGTGGGCGTAGAGGCCGATCTTCGCCGCCGACGGCAGCACCCAGGACGCGCCCCAGGTCCAGTTCTTCCCGTCCACCGACGTACCGGCGCGGTACACGTGCTCCCCGGCGGCGTTCCGGTGGTACGCGAGCCGCATCCACAACGTCGGCGCCGAACGCCCGATCGCGGCCGCGCCGTACGACGTCGCACCGTCCGACGGCCGGGCCACGAGTTCACGCCCGTACTCCGTCTGCCGGGTCTTCCAGATCGCCACGTTGCCGAGGCGGGCGAAGTCGCTGTCGTTCAGGTACGCGATCATCCCGGCCTGCTGGTAGTTGCGGACGTCGCCCGCGCCGGTGTCGAGGTGCAGCTTGGTCTCCGCGATCCAACTGTCTCCGGCGGGGACCGTGTGGAACAGCAGCCCGGCATTGTTCGACGAGCCGGTCATGTCGGCGTTCTCCAGCGGCCACGACAGCTTGCCGTCGGCAACGGTCGCCTTGGCGTCCGGCCGCACCCACGACCAGTCGGCGCCGAGCGGCACGTTGAAGTCGTCCGCACTCAGAAGGTCCCCGGTCCGCGGTACGTCGGCCATCCGCGTCACGGGCTTCGCCACCGGCCGCACGGTCAGGTTGTCGACCTCCGCCGACCCCAACCAACGCACCGGCGCAGAACCCAGCCGCAGACCCGGCACGGTCAACCGCGCCTCTCCGTACACATCTCCCAGACCGGCGTCATTCAGGCGTGCCGTCACGGACGATCCGGACACCTGGACGGACAGCTTGTTCCACTGGGTGCGATCGAAGTCCGTCGGCAGGTTCACGGACGTCGTCCGTCGGCCGGCCGTCACTGTCAGCCGGTTGTTCGCGACAGTCGCCACCACCTGATTGCCAAGCACTGTGCTGAAGGAGGTGCCCAGGCGAACGTCCGCCTCCACCCGGAGGTCGCCGGCCGGTGCCGACTGCCGGGTTTGGGCCGCGCCGTTGATGGACGCAGTCGGCCCGCCCAGTGCGTCGCCGGGTTGTTCGGTGGCGCCTTGGAGAGCAGCGGCGGGATCCGTGGAGTCGATGCCGAGCGACGAGCCGGTGGTCGGCGCAGGCACCGGGCCTTCGGACGGGCCGAGGCCGGCGCGCGTGCGAGGCCATCCGTCGACCCAGTCGATCCTGTCGATCAACATCGGGCGGCGGTTGATCCCGAACGGATTCGTCAGCCACGGCGTCCCGCGGTCGATCGCGTGGTAGACGATGTGGTCCTGACCGGCCACGTCGGTGATGAACGCGTGGTGGCCCGGGCCGATCCACTTGTTGCCGTTCTGCGTGTTGACCGTCGTCCCGCCGACGCGGGAATCGGTGAGCGCGGCGCCGTCGGCGTCGAGGAACGGGCCGCGCGGCGAGCGCGAGCGGCCGGCGAAGACGGAGTACCCGGTGGTCGGGCCGGCGCAGCAGTTCATCGACGAGCCCATGAAGTAGTACCAGCCGTCGCGGTAGACGACGTACGAGCCCTCGTAGCGGTCGCCGATCGTGACCTGGGTCGGTTCACCGACCGCGTGCATGCCGTCGGCGCTCAGCTCGGTGACGGAGATGCCGCCGTAGAAGCCGCCGTAGTACAGGTACCGCTTCCCGTCCGCGGCAGTCAGCATCGCCGGGTCGATGGTGCCGTAGAAGCCGCCGTTGCCGTCCGGCTTAGGCGTCACGACCGGGCCGTCGGTCGCGGTCCACGGGCCGGCCGGCGTGGGGGCCGTCGCGACGCCGATGGCCGGGTCGCCGCCGGCGTTGGCGTTCGTGTCGGTGACGGTGAAGTACATGACGTAGTGGCCGTCGAAGTACCGGATGTCGGGGGCCCAGAAGAACGATCCGGGCGCGGCCCAGGCCGGCTTGGTCTGGTCGTTGAAGACCGTGCCGAGGTACTCCCACGAGCTGAAGTCCTTGGTCCGGGCCATGTGCATCAGGCCGAACGGGCCGTTCGCCACCAACGGGTCGGAGGTGGCGTAGGCGTACCAGTAGCCGTCGCGGCCCTGGATGATCGACGGGTCGGCGAAGGTGTCGGCGAAGCTGGAGCTGATCGCGTTGGTCGTGGTCACCCCAGACGTCACCAGAGGCGCGGCCGTCGCGGCCGAGGTACCGGCTGCGACGGCAACCACAGCCAGGGCTGCGGCAAGTAGTCGTTTCGAAGGCACGGGCGGGTCCCCTCTCGAATCAACTGCTGAGCAGGATCACGTGCCACGATGCGGGCGGCAGCGTGGCACGGCAGACACCGTCGACCACCTCGGTGGTGTCGACGGCCCGGGGCTGAACCCGGTCCGGATCGTCCGCGGTGTTCACCGCGGAACGGTCCTCGTCGTACAGGGCCAGGTGCCGGACCACGTGTCCGGCCACCGGGATCTCCAGATCGATCTTGTCGGTCTCGCTCCGGTTCACCACGAAGATCGCGGTCTCCCCGGTGTCTTCGTCGTACGTCGCGGTGCTCCACAGCGCCGGGACCCGGCCGAACGCGGCCGTGTCGATCTCGGGACCGCCGCTCACCGCGGTCCGCAGCACGGTCGGACCGGCGTA
Organism: Kribbella sp. NPDC004138; assembly: GCF_053603655.1. NCBI lineage: Bacteria > Bacillati > Actinomycetota > Actinomycetes > Propionibacteriales > Kribbellaceae > Kribbella > Kribbella sp. NPDC004138. Next base: position 165,180 of record NZ_JBSGFZ010000013.1, on the reverse strand, counting down.
CCGCGCGGTCAGCGCGAACGGGTGGAAGATCGTCTGCCGCCACGCGCGGCCGCCGGGCTCGGTGCGGATCGGGCCGATCACGTTCACCAGTTGCGCGAGGCAAGCGATCTTCACCCGGTCGGCGTGCCGGAGCAGTGTGATCAGCAGACTGCCGACGACGACCGCGTCGTCGACGGTGTAGGTGTCCTCGATCAGCGGGCCGGCCTCGCGGATCGGCAGCCCGAGCTCGCCGGGAAAGTGCTGCTGGTACCAGACGTTCCACTCGTCGAAGGACAGCGTCAGCTCCTTGTCGCTGCGCCGCAGTGCCTTCACGTGGTCGGCGGTGGCGATCACCGACGAGATCATCCGGTCCATCTCCTCGGCGGCGGCGAGGAAGCTCGCCTGGTCGCCGTCGCGCGGCTCGTAGTAGGCATGCAGGCTGATGTGGTCGACCAGGTCGTAGGTGCGTTCGAGGACGACGCGCTCCCACTCGCCGAATGTCGGCATGCCGGCGTTGCTCGATCCGCAGGCGACCAGCTCGAGGCCCGGGTCGACGCGGCGCATCGCGTTCGCGGTCTCCTCGGCGAGCCGCGCGTACTCCTCGGCGGTCTTGTGGCCGATCTGCCAGGGGCCGTCCATCTCGTTGCCCAGGCACCAGATCCGGATGTCGTGCGGCTCCGGGCTGCCGTTCGCGACCCTGCGGTCGCCGAGCGCGGTGCCGGCCGGCAGGTTGCAGTACTGCAGCAGGTCGACCGCCTCGCGGATGCCGCGGGTGCCGAGGTTGACCGCCCAGATCGGCTGGACGCCGGCCCGGCGCGACCAGGCGACGAACTCGTCGGTGCCGAACTGGTTCGGCTCGATCGCCCGCCAGGCCAGGTCGAGCCGCCGCGGCCGCTCGTCCTTCGGGCCGACGCCGTCCTCCCAGTCGTAGTTCGAGACGAAGTTGCCGCCGGGGTAGCGGATCGCGGTCACGCCGAGCTCCCGGACCAGCTCGAGCACGTCCTGCCGGAACCCGTCCGCGTCGGCGGCGGGATGCCCCGGTTCGTAGATCCCGGTGTAGACACAGCGGCCCATGTGCTCCACGAACGAGCCGAAGACACGCCGGTCCAGCGCACCGACCACGAATGCCGGATCCACTACGAGCCGCGCCACAAGACCTCCACAGGGCCGTTTACAACGTTTAACGTGGATGTCTACAACGATTGACAATCGGTGTAAAGGGCTCGGCGGTGGCACACTCGGGCGACAAGTCGGTTACAGGAGGTTCTCCGATGGCGACCAGGCTGAGTGACGTGGCCGCGCGGGCCGGGGTTTCGGTCAAGACCGTCTCGAACGTGATCAACGACTACCCGCACATCACCGCCCGCACCCGGGCCAAGGTCGAGGCCGCGATCGCCGCCCTGAACTACACGCCGAACGTCAGCGCCCGCTCGCTGCGCAAGGGCCGCTCGGACTTCATCGCGCTGGCGATCCCGGAGATGGGATCGCCGTACTTCGCCGAGCTCGGCGCGGAGATCAGCCGGGCCGCGAAACGCCGCGGGATCACCGTGCTGATCGACCAGACCGAGGGCGAGGCCGCCGCCGAGCAGTTCGTGCTGGACGGGATGCGCGGGCAGCTGATCGACGGCATCATCTTCTCCCCGCTCGCCACCGCCCCGGCCAAGCTCACCTCGGCGGACACCGGGAAGCCGCTGGTGCTGCTCGGCGAACGCCCGGCCGGCGGCCAGTTCGACCGGGTCGCGGTCGACTCCGTGCAGGCGTCGTACGACGCGACCACGCACCTGGTCTCCCTGGGACGGCGCCGGATCGCGGCGATCGGCGTCGGCGGGACCGGCACCGGCGCGGTCCGGCGGAAGGGGTACCGCAAGGCGCTCAAAGCGGCCGGGATGCCGCACGACCCGGCGCTCGAGCTCGCCGCGGCCGGCTACCACCGGCTCGACGGCGCCACGTCGATGCGTGAACTGCTCGCGCTGCCGGAGCCGCCGGACGCGGTGTTCTGCTTCAACGACCTGCTCGCCCTGGGCGCGCTGCGGACGCTGGCCGACGCGGGCCTGCGGGTGCCCGAGGACGTCGCCGTGGTCGGCTTCGACGACATCGAGGACGGCCGGTACCACTCGCCGACGCTGACCACGATCTCGCCGGACAAGGAGTGGCTGGCCGACAGCGCCGTCAGCTTGCTCCTCGACCGCATCGCCGGCAAGACCGACTCGACGCACCGCGACCTCAGCGTCCCGTACACGCTGGAGGTCCGCGAGTCCACGGGCGGTTAGCGCTCCGGGAAGCCGGCGAGCTGCTTGGCCAGGCCGTTCTGGGTCTTGCCGACCCGGCCGATCAGGCCGAGTACGGCGTTGCGCACCGGGCGGATCGCGTGCGGGACGTTCGCGAGGCGGGTCAGGCGGTGTGCCAGCCCGATCACCCGGACCGCCTCCTCGCGGCTGTTCTCGGCGTACGCGTCCAGGCCGGCCTCGGCACCGTTCAGCGCCTGCGACAGCGCGTCGGCGAGCGTCACCGCGTCACGCAGCCCGAGGTTCATCCCCTGGCCGCCGGCCGGGCTGTGCGTGTGCGCCGCGTCGCCGGCCAGCAGCACCCGGCCCGCCCGGTACGAATCCGCGACCCGCTCGTGGATCCGGAACCGCGAGCCCCACACCACCTCGGTGACCTCGGGGTGCGACTTCCGCGGGCCGCGGTCGGCCAGCAGTCGCTGGGCGTATGCGAGGTCCGGGTGCTCCGGCGCGTCGGGCACCTCGGCCACGAGCCGGAAGCTCCCGTCCGGCAGCGGCGCCACCACGAGCAACCCGGCGGAGGCGAAGTACAGCGCGACCTCGTCGACCGGCAGGCCGCTGTCGACGCGCACGTCGACCAGGCTGCAAGAGATCTGCAGGGTGTTGCCGGGCATCCGCAGGCCGGCGAGCTCGCGGATCGTGCTGTTCATGCCGTCGGCCGCGACGACGTACCGAGCCGTGATCACGTCGCCGTTGTCGAGCGTGACCTCGGCGCCGTTGGCGGTCTGGGCCAGGCCGGTCGCGGCGTACGGACGGAGCACCGCGCCGCCGAGCTCCTCGAGCCGCTCGAGCAGGACCTGCTCGGTGACCGGCTGCGGGATCATCGTGACGAACGGGTACTCGGTCGGCAGGTCCGCGAAGCCGACCGGGACCAGCAGGCGGTCGTCGGCGCGGATCGCGAAGTGCTGCAGCTCCAGGCCGAGATCGACGAGCCGCTTGGTCACCCCGAGCTGCTCCAGGACCTCCAGCGTCCGCGGGTGGATCACGCAGGCCCGCGAGGTGTTCGCACCCGCGGCCTGCTGGTCGACCACCACCACGTCGCGTCCGTGCAGCCGGAGACCGACCGCCACCGCGAGCCCGACCGGACCCGCACCCACCACCACGACCTCTGCCTGCTTCGGAGTCATCGTCACTCCTCCTTTATCAACGCTTGTTGACTTTTACGCTAGAACTCTCGGCTCGAAAAGTCAACACGTGTTGGCATATGCTCCGGGCATGACGGAGAAGAAGTCCGACCGGACCCGCGCGGCGATCCTCGCGGCGGCCCGCGAACGGTTCGCCCAGGACGGGTACGAGCGGGCGACGATCCGGGCGATCGCGGCGGACGCGGCGATCGACCCGGCGATGGTCATGCGGTACTACGGCAACAAGGAGAAGCTGTTCGCGGCGGCGGCGGAGTTCGACATCCGGCTGCCGGACTTCGACGGCGTACCGCTGGAGTCGCTCGGGCAGGTGCTGGTGCGGCACTTCCTGGAGCGATGGGAGGCGGACGACTCACTGCGCGTCCTGCTGCGGACCGCGGTCACCAACGAGGTCGCGGTCGAGCGCATGCGCGGGATCTTCGCCGCCCAGCTCGCACCCACACTGCGGGTGCAGGCGGTCGACCAGCCCGAGGTCCGGGCAGGTCTGGTCGCGAGCCAGGTGCTCGGCTTCGCGCTGTGCCGCTACATCCTCGGCTTCCCGCCGATCGCGAAGATGCCCGACGACGAGGTGATCGCCTGGCTCGGGCCGACGCTGGCCCGCTACCTGACCGCGCCGGATCCCAGCCAGGCGTGAACGGCGGGCAGGGTCTCGGCCAGGGACGGCAGCTGCGGGTGCCACTTCAGCTCCCACTCGAGTGAGAGCGGGTAGTCCGTACCGTCGAGCACAGTCATCAGCTCGCCGATCGGGAAGTCGCCGGCGTCGATCGCGACCGGACGGTAGTCCTGCCCCGAATCGGCCTGCTTGAACTGGACGACCTGCAGCCACGGCCGCAACAGCGCGAACGACTCGGCGAGGGTCTCGCCGTGCGACCAGGTGTGCGAGCTGTCCCAGAGCGCCTTGACGTTGTGGCCCGGGACATCGGCGTCGAGCAGCGCACAGAACGCGGCGACCTGACGGGCGGTCGAGTGCGAGTCGTGCGTCTCCAGCAGGATCGGTACGTCGCGCGGCGCGGCCGTGACGCGATCGAGCGCGCGGATCTCGCCCGCGCTCGGGCCCTCCGCCGTACTGTCGTCTGTCTGGTCGTCTGTCTGGTCACCCGGGAACACCCGGACGCCAAGCGCGCCGAGATCGGCGGCCAGCTCGAGGTGCGCCTCCAGCGGCTGGTCCTCCACCGCGCACAGCTTCACGTAGCTGCTGACCGCGAAGATCTCCAGGCCCGCGTCCTCGATCCGGGTTCGCAGCTCCCGCCGCTCGGCCGCGGACAGCCCGGTGTGCGTGAACTCGTCCGGCGCGGCCCGCAGCTCCAGACCCGTGAACTTGTTGTCCCGGGCAAGTGCCAGGACGTCGTCGAGTGGAGCTCCGGGACAACCGAGGGTGGCGAAACCTAGACGCATACCGCTATCAGATCAGACGCCCCAGCGACCACGGCGACCGTGTGTCCGAGGACCGGTCGGCTGGTCGGAGTCAGCAGGCTGCTGCTGCTCGTACTGGTACGGCGACTGCTGCTGGTACTCGGTCTGCTCCGGCTCGTACTGCGACGGGTACGACTCGGTGGCGTAGTTCGGGCTGTAGGTCTCGTACGTCTCGGTGCTGTTGTACTCGCTGCTGTAGCTGTCGTACTCGTAGCCGTTCGAGGTGTTCGAGTTGTACGACGACGAGTAGTCCGGCGTGTACGACGAGCCGTAGTCGGTGTAGTCGTTGTTCGACGAGTACGTCGGTTCCGGACCGTACGACGGCACCGGCGGGAGCGGCTTCGACGGGGTCAGGAAGTCGTCCTGTTCCTGGTGGCTCGGGGCCGGCGCGGGCTCGTAGTACCCGGACGAGGCGGACACGTGCGACGACGGCTGGGCGTGCTCGGACTGGCCGTAGACGTTGTGGTCCGAGTACGCCGAGTAGGTCTCGGCAGGCGCCGCGTGCGTCGTGTTGTCCGGGACCGCCGGCTGGATCGCCGACGGGCTGTCGACCGCGACCCGAGCGGCCCGGCGGCCGGCGCGCGCAACAGGCGCGGGCTCAGGCTCGGGTGCGGTCTGCGCCTCCGCGGGGGAGGCCGTCGAGGTGAGGTAGTCGGACTCGTAGGAGTACGGCTCGGAGTAGCGCGCCGCCCACGGCTCCTCGGCGGGCTGCGGAGCCGGCTCCGGCTCCGGCTGGTACGCGTAGGGGTCCGGCTGGACGACCGTCATCGGGGCGGCGTCGTCGCGCCAGCTGCCCGTCGTACCGAGCACGTCCGCGGTGACCGAGCTGCGGTAGTCCTCCCAGCTCTGCTGCGGCGCCTCGTACGTCGTCTCCTCGACCGGCTTCTCGTCCCGCCACGACTCGACCGGGCTGAACTGCTCGGTCGCCGGACCGGCGTCGTCGTCGCGCCAGTTCTCCACGACCGGGGCGAACGGGCTCCACTTCGGGCCCTCGTCGAGCTGCGGGTTCCCGGCGAACGCGGCCGGTGCGGCCGCGCCGTCACCCGGGAAGTTCTGCGGCGCAAACGGGCTCTGCGCGGGCGCCTGCTCGGCGGCCGGCGCGTACGGAGCGGGGGTCTGCGGAGCGGGCGCCGGAGCGAAACCAGTCGGCGCGAACGGCGTCGGCGCCTGGGCGGCCGGGGCGAACGGGCCGGCTGCCTCGGGAGCGCCGGCCATCTGCAGCTGCGGCTCGCGGACCAGGCCCAGCGCCGGGCCGGACGCGATCGGCTCGGAGATCGCCGGCTGCTCGTCGGTGTCGTCGTTCGCGTACGACGGGACAGCGGCGGACTCGTACGCCGGGACCGCGCTCAGCTTCGGGCCCTGGTCCCACCACGGCACCCACTTGCGGGTGGTCTGCATGTGGTTGATCTTGCGGATCACCATCGTCGCGGCGATCGCGGAGACGACCGTCAGCACGAGCGACGCCGTACCGGCCAGGGCGATCCCGCGCAGCGATCCGACGGTGGCTTCCATCCACATCAGGAACCGGCGGACCACGACGTCGAACGCGAGAGCGCCGATCCAGGCGACCCACCACACGGAGGTGAGGGTCGGGGTCCTGAACCGGCGCAGGTCGTCGCTGTACACAGGGGTCTTCGGATCGCTGGCGAGCCACACGTCGTCGACGATCTGTTTCGGGTACCAGAGGTTCGGGCCGGGGCAGAACCAGCTCGCCAGCACCCAGCCGTGGCTGCGGCGGTGGTCGGCCTGGCAGAACACCTCGGAGTTGACCCGGGCCCGCCACAGCCAGATCACGAAGACCACCGCGGCCGCGACCGAGACGACCACGTTCGGGATCGCGGTGACCTTGGCGATCGCGTCGGCGCGGTTCAGGTCCGCGTCGTCGACGTTCGGCATCCCGCCGAGATAGCGGTGCACCACGGAATACGTGTTCCAGTCGGACCAGGTGGACAACAGGTGGGTGACCGTCGAGGCCCCGAGCAGTCCGATGGCGATCTTCCCGACCGTCCCGACCTGCTGGAACTCCTCAGCCGCGTGCGGCTGCCATTCTTCCTGATCCTCGACAGCAGTCATCAATGCCTGCGGGTGGCTCACGTCTCGCGTCCCTCGCGTTGCTGGAACTCCGTCGTCTGTCCGGCTTGTCTGCCTGGCCCTGCCCCCGCGTGACCGAGCCACATTGATACCACGAAGTAGGTATGCCAGGGCAGTCGGCCCCAGTACGGAGGGTGTCGACTTAACGTGTTCTTTTCGTACGCCCATCACCATTGGTAACGAGGCACCGGACGGGGCGTGACGGTTTGGTTTACCGCGCAGGGGGTTGGAAGCCACTGTGCGGTGTCCCGACCGCCCACCACGGCACCCAGGGACGCTGGGTCTGCAGCTCGTCGATCCGCTGGACCAGGATCACCGCGAAGACGGCCGCGGCGGTGGTGAACAGCGCCGAGACGGAGGACAGTATGACGTTGGTCCGCAGGTCTCCCAGCTGCGACGCGCCGACGAGGACGCCTCTTTGCACGATGTTTCCGGTGACCAGGCCGACCACCCAGGTCAGCCACCAGGCCCACACCAGCCGGGTGCCCGGGATGTCCTTGAGCGCCGGCGTCAACGGGTCGGTGCGCGGATCGCTGGCGGCCATCACGTCGTCGACGACCTGTTTGGGGTACCAGAGGTTCACCACCGGGACGAGCCAGCAGCCGAGCACCCAGCCGCGGGTGAAGCGGTGCTCGCCGCGGCAGAACATCTCCGCGTTCCAGCGGACCCGCCAGAGCCAGACGATGAACACCACGGCCGCCGCGAGCAGCGCCAGCGCGGCGACGATCCCGAGCGAGCCGGAGATCAGGTCCGCCTCGGCCAGTTTGCCCGGCCGGTCGGCGTACAGCTTGCGGGTCCGGTACAGGTTCCAGTCCGACCACGCGGTCGACCACGTGGTGACGGTGACGAGTCCGATCAGGATCGAGGCACCCATACCCATCGCCCGCTCGGAACTGAACCACCGGTCCAGCGGGACTTGCGACGCCCGGCTCGGCATGGATCAGAGATAGCACAACAGGGCGTGACCGGGCGAGAACATCCGGTTGCGGCCGGTCCGTGGCGCATTCCTGCCAGAAAATGTCGGTCCGGGTGGGGAGGATGGTCCTATGGACTGGTCCGTGGTCGACTCGCCGATCGGCGACCTCACGCTCGCGGTCGACGAGACCGGACTGTGCCGGCTGCACTTCGGGGCCACCGACCGGCCGCTCGGCACCGACCCGCTGCTGACCGAGGCCGCCGAACAGCTGAAGGCGTACTTCGCCGGTGAGCTCCAGGAGTTCACCCTGCCGCTGTCGGTGCGCGGCGGCTCCGACTTCGAGCGCGCCGTCTGGAAACAGCTCACCCGGATCCCGTACGGCGAGATGCAGACCTACGGCGACGTCGCGAAGATCGTCGGCGACATCGGTGCCGCCCGCGCCGTCGGCACGGCGTGCAACCGCAACCCGATCGCGATCGTCGTGCCCTGCCACCGGGTGGTCGGCGCCGGCGGGAAGATGGTCGGCTTCGGCGGCGGCATCCCGACCAAGCGGCACCTGCTCGAGCTCGAGGCGCGGGTCACCCTCGAGACGCTGTGGAACTAACGAAGATCTGACACCCGGGCGGGTCGTCTCGGAGCGCGCCTGACATTGCGGGGCACTAACGTTTGAAGCGAGTGATTCAGTGCCATCCGTCAGGCGTCCTCCCACCTGCCTTGGAAGACATACAAATGAACAAAGCCCGCACCACTGACCACCTCCACCCCGACCTCAGTGCCCTGATGAACAAGAGCGCCGAGGAATGGTCGGCCCCGGAGATCCAGGACGCCGCGCGCGCGGCGCTCCGGATGCACGCCCCTGACCGGGAGCCGTTGACCTGGACCAAGCGGCTCAAGGTCGTCCCCTGGCTGCACCGCAACGACGCGGTCTGCCTGAGCTGCGGGGGCACCTACCCGTGCATCACGCACCGGTATGCGACCCAGCTGCTCTCCGCCGGCCGTTACACGATCGCGAAGTCTGGCGACCCGGAGCCCGAGGCCAACTGACGTCGTTCGCGCAAGGCGACGTCCGGACAGACGAAGGTCCCGAACCCCACCCGGGGTTCGGGACCTTCGCCGTTGCGGTCGTGTCAGGAGTCGCTGGGCTTGGACTCGCTGGAGCCCGTCGACTTCCTGGTCGTGGTCTTCTTCGCCACACCGTTCGAAGCGGCCGTGACGTCATCCTTGGCCTCGTCGGCCTTGGCCTCCGCCTTCGGGGCCTCGGCGTTCGAGGCGTCGGCCTTGGCTGCCTCTGTCTTGGCTGCCGCTGTCTTGGCAGCGTCGGTCGTGGCGGCATCCGGCTTGGCCTCGGAGGCCGGCTTCGCATCCGTCTGGCCGTTGGACGACGTCGCGGTGTCGGTCGGGCGCGACGCCGTCCCGGCCGGGGCCGAGCTGTAGTCGCGACCGCTGGTCGGCGTGGACTGCCAGGCCGGCTCCGGCGGGGTCAGCAGCTTCTTCACCGCTGCCGCGCCCAGTGCGCCGAGGCCCAGGAACAGCGCCACGTTGCGGAGCTTGTGGCTCTTCTTCGGCACGTCGAGCTCACCCTTGAGCGCGGCCTTGGTGGCCTTGCCCCGGCGGGCGGTCTCCTCGACGACCGGCTCGGCGGCGGCTGCCAGGGTCGCCAGCGCGGCGGTCACCTTCGGCAGCAGGTCGTCGTTCAGTCGCTCACGCGCCTTCTCGGCCGCGTGCTCGGTCGCCGGTCCCACCTTGGCGAGCGCGTCGTCGAGCACCGGACCGGCCTTCTCCACCGCCTGGCTGGCGAGATGCGCGCCCCGCTCGACGGCCTTCTCGGCGTACGGCGACACCTTCTCCCGTGCGGTGCCCACAGCCGGTGCGAGGTGCTCACGGACCTGGCCGACGGCCGGTCCGAGCTTCTCCGACGCCGACTCGGCAAGTGGCCGGACCCGGCCCTTGGCGGTCTCGACCCGGCCCTTGGACTTCCTCAAACCCACGGTTCCCTCCTCGGTGCCACCCGCCCCAGCGGACAGCTCTCCCGCCCATCGGCGACATGGGCTCCATCTGGTTACGGCTCTGGACAAATCCGGCTTCATCTGCATCGTACGACGTCACGAGCCGATAACCCGGTGCCCCCACCGCACTCTCCGTACACATCGTGCCGATCCGGGCGTCCTGCTCCGCCGGTCGATGCGGTTGTTCTTGAACTCACATGACAGGATCGAGGGGTACGCCGTTGTATTCCGACTAGGAGTGACTCCCGTGGCCGAAGAGCTGTACGCAACCCTGCAGACGAACAAGGGCGACGTCGTCATCAGGTTGTTCCCCAACCACGCGCCGAAGACGGTGAGCAACTTCGTCGGCCTGGCCGAGGGCACCAAGGAGTGGACCGACCCGGAAACCGGCCAGCAGGTCACCCGCCCGTTCTACGACGGCCTCGGCTTCCACCGGGTGATCGACGGGTTCATGATCCAGGGCGGCTGCCCGCTCGGCACCGGCACCGGCACGCCCGGGTACCAGTTCGACGACGAGATCCACCCGGAGCTCCAGTTCGACCGTCCGTACCTGCTCGCGATGGCGAACGCCGGCATCCAGTTCGGCCGCGGCACCAACGGTTCGCAGTTCTTCGTGACCGTGGTCCCGACGCCGCACCTGAACCGCAAGCACACCATCTTCGGCGAGGTCGTCGACGACGAGTCCAAGAAGGTCGTGGACGCGATCGCCACCGCGAAGACGGCGCCCGGCGACCGGCCGCTCGAGCCGATCGTCATCAACAAGGTCGTCGTCGAGCGCAAGAACGCCTGAGTTTCCCGCGGGGCCGGCGCACCGTCGGCCCCGCGCTTCCAGGGGAGGGACGCAACCCGCGTGACCGAGACCGTCTGCTACCGGCACCCGGATCGGCCCGCCGGGGTGCGCTGCCAGCGCTGCGACCGGCCGATCTGCCCGGACTGCATGAACAGCGCCGCCGTCGGCTTCCAGTGCCCGAACTGCTTCAACGAGGGCGTCCGGTCGATCCCGCGCACCCGGACGTCACTCGGCGGCATCCAGCGCGCCGGCAGCCAGCAGGTCGTCACCTACACGCTGATCGCGCTGAACCTCCTGGTCTTCGTCGCCGTCCGCGTCGGCAGCCCGCAACTCCTGGGCGACCTCGTGATGGTCCCGGTCCTGGTCGAGACCGAGCCGTGGCGGATGCTCACCTCCGCCTTCACGCACTGGCAGTTCTTCCACATCTTCTCGAACCTGTTCATGCTCTGGCAGCTCGGCCCGCCACTGGAGCGGATGCTCGGCCGGCTCCGGTTCACGATCCTGTACCTGCTGTCCGCGATCGGCGGCAGCGTCGCGGTCTGGCTGCTGTCGTCCCCCGGCGGCGCGACGCTCGGCGCCTCCGGCGCGGTCCTCGGCCTGGTCGGCGCCCTCCTGGTGATCAGCCGCGCCCGCGGCCTCGACATCACCTGGATCATCATGTACGTCGCCGTCACCGCGTTCCTGTCCTTCGCCATCCCCAGCGTCTCCTGGGAAGGCCACCTCGGCGGCTTCGTCACCGGCGCCGCGATCGGCTGGATCTTCGTCCGGCTCTCAGATCACAACCACCGCGACAAACAGAACGCCTGAGCTCAGGAGGCGGCCTTGGTGGGCTGCTTGTGCTCGGAGATGCGCCTGGTGTGATCGGCGGCCTGGAGCGCTGTGACCGCGCTGGGCGCCTCCGGGGCGGCCGGCTGCACGACCTGATGCTCGTTGCCGGGGCGGGCCCGTTTGTCCACTGCGCGTGGGCTCATGTGGATGTCCTTACCAGTTGGTCCCCCGTCGGGACGTCACCTGATTAGACGAGTACCGCGCCCGGCCTGTCACCAGGTTTTACCCAACTGAGCACAAGTTGTGGCCTAGGCCAATTAGTTGCACTTTGAACCGCCACCGTCAGCGGAGCAGCAGGCAGCTGTCGCCGAACTCGTGCCAGAGGTAGTTGTGGGCGATCGCGGCGTTGTAGGCCTGCTGGACCTGTTCGGGGCCGGCTACCGACTCCAGGAGGAGTAGGTGTGAGGCCTCGGGGGCGTGCCAGCCGGTGATCAGGCCGTCGACTACGTGCGGCGGGCGGTCCGGGCTCAGGATCAGGTCGGTCCAGCCGCGGGACGGGGTGACGGTGCCGTCGGCGGTGGCGGCGGTCTCGATGGCGCGGACGGCCGTGGTGCCTACCGCGATGACGCGGCCGCCGTTCGCCTTGACCCAGTTGACGAGGCGAGCCGTGTGCGCGGGTACGTCGTACCGCTCCGGCTGTGGCGGCTCGTGGCTCTCTAGCGAGGACACGCCGCAGTGCAACACGATCGGCGCGATCAGGACGCCCTCCGACGCCAAGTGACTCACCAGCTCGAAGCTGAACGGACGTGCGGCGCTCGGCATCTCCGCGCTGCCGGGGTCGCGCGCGAAGACGGTCTGGTAGGACGCCACCGGCCACCGCTTGCCGACGTAGTCGTACGTGATCGGCCGCCCGTGCCGCCGCAGATACCCGAGCACGTCGTCGACCGGCGGCTCGGCGATCCACAGCCGATTGCCGTGGTACGGCGCCAGCAGCGTCAGCGCGCCTTCGGGCAACTCCACCCGCTCGCCCGCCGTACCGTCGAACATCGGACGACCGCCGTTGCGCAGCTCGACGACCCAGGTGCCGTCGTCGAGCGGCGTCGAGAAGTGCACGGTGTACGGCGTGCCGTCGACGGCGGCCGCCAGGGTGGTCGACGTGTTGACGAGCAGCAGGTCGCCGGGCCGCAGATGGTCGCCGATCCGGTCGAAGCGGGTGTGCGTGACGGTCGACCCCTCCGCGACCAGCAGCTTCACCTGGTCCCGCGACAGGCCGCGGGCTTCCGGTGGTTCGCCGGCGTTCAGCGCCTCCGGCAGCACGAATCGGGTGTGCGGGTGCACTTTCACGACGCCACCGCCGGCGCGAACTCGGCCGCTCGGTACCTGCCGCTCGCGGGCCGGCTGTCCAGCAGGTTGAGGAACGCCGGTACGACGGTTGCGGGCTCGGGCCGGTCGGAAATGTCCTCACCGGGGAACGCGGCCTGGTGCATCGCCGTCCGCAGATCGCCCGGATCAACGGCGTACACCGCCAGCGCCGGGTGCTCCGCGGCCAGTACCCGGGTCGCATGGTCGAGCGCGGCCTTGGCGGAGCCGTAGCCGCCCCAAGTCTCGTATGCCTCCACCGCCGCGTCGGAGCTGATGTTGATCAGCACACCGGACGCTGTGGTGAGTGCGGGGAGCAGGGCTTGCGTCAGTGCGATCGGTGCGAGTACGTCGACCTCGTAGACGCGGCGGAGCTCGTCGAGGTCCGCCGAGCCGAGTGCTTGCAGCGGGCTCTGCCCGAGGTAGCTGGCGTTGTTGACGAGCAGATCGAGCCGACCGAGTTCGGCGATCGCGTCCACCAGGTCGGCGCGGTGATCCGGGTCGGTGACGTCGCCGGCGAGCGGTACGACGTCCGTACGGTCGGCCAAGGCGTCGGCAGCGTCCTTGAGCGCTTCGGCGCCGCGGGCGTCGATGACGAGCGCCCAGCCGCGATCGGCGAGCCCGTGCGCAAGGGCGAGCCCGAGCCCGGCGGACGCACCGGTGATGAGAGCAACGGGACGATCGGACGGTTCAGGAGTCATGCCGACACCGTCGTACCTCAAGTCAACTTGAAGTCAAGGGCCGCTCTTCGGGGAGCAGGATGCCTGGATTCATCACGTTGTATGGGTCGAGCGTGTGCTTGACGGCCTGGAGGGCCTCGATCGCCAGCGGGCCGATCTCTGCCGCGTAGGCGTCGCGATGGTCGGTGCCGACGCCGTGGTGATGGGAGATCGTGCCGCCGGTCGCCGCGATCGCCTGGTTCGCCGCGTGTTTGGCGGTGCGCCACTGCTCGACCGGATCGTCGGCCTGGGCGCAGATCACCGTGAAGTAGAGCGAAGCGCCGGTCTCGTACACGTGGGAGATGTGGCACAGTACCAACGGCGGCGTCGCGCTCAGCGCGCCGGTGACGGCTTCGGTAACGGCCGCCTTCAGGGCAGGGATGCGCGACCAGAACGCGGCTGTTTCGAGGGTCTCGACGAGCGCGCCCTCGTCGAGGAGGGGATCGCGCAGGTACGGCGCGCGGTAGCGGCCGGTCCGCCAGGTCTCGCCCGGTCCCTCGCCGAGGTTCTGCCCGCCGGCCGCGGTCAGCACGTCCGCGGTCGCCTGGTTGTACGGGCCGTCGAAGCCGATGATCGCCAGGACGCCGCCGGATCCGCCGCCGAGCACGTCCGGGTCGGCCAGGTTCACCGCCGTTTCGACCTCGTCCGACAGGCGGAGCACGGTCGGCAGCGGGCCGTCCTGCGCGAGTCGCCGGACGGCGGTCAGGCCGGCCTCGAACGAGTCGAAACGCCAGCCCTCGAAGTGCCGCTCGGTCGGCCGCGGGCGGACCCGTACGACGACCGAGGTGATGATCCCGAACGCGCCCTCGGAGCCGAGCACGAGCTGGCGCAGGTCGGGGCCGGCCGCGGACATCGGGGCCCGGCCGAGCTCGATCGTGCCGCTCGGGGTGGCGACGGTCAGGCCCACCACCATCTGGTCGAAGCGGCCGTATCCGGCGGAGGACTGACCGCTCGAGCGCGCCGCCGCGTATCCGCCGATCGATGCGCCTTCGTACGACTGGGGAAAGTGGCCGAGCGTGTAGCCGCGCTCGGCCAGTAGCGCCTCGGCTGCTGGGCCGCGGACGCCCGCTTGGAGCGTGGCTGTTCTCGAGATCTCGTCCAGCTCGAGCAGCTGGTCAAGGCGCTTGAGGTCCACCGTGATGAAGCGGCGAGTGGGTGCGAGCCCGCCCACGACCGAGGTGCCGCCGGCGTACGGGACGACGGCCAAGTCGTGCTCTGCGCAGCCGGTCAGAAGCTCTTGCACCTCGTCGTGTGTGGCGGGGTAGACGACCGCGTCCGGCATGTCGGAGGTGTCGCCGGCGCGGAACCGCAGTAGGTCTGTCGTCGAGTATCCCCGCGTGTGTGCCCAGCGAGAGTCCCAGTCGGACGCCACGTGCTGAGAGCCCACAACAGCCGTCAAGAACCCAAGCTGCGATGCAGACAGCTCACTCTCACCACCGGCCGCTGCACTGGGTGCTGGGGCGGGGCGGTGGACGCCTAGGTGTTTGAGGGCTTCCCGCGCGGCTGCGGGGAGGTCGACCGGGTGGGCGGGGTCGCCCCAGCGGCCGGGCGTGAGTTGCACCACCGGGAGGTCGGATTCGGTCATCGCTGACTCCCTTTCAGGTGGTGTGGCGAGGTAGCGTCCAGGGGAGGTGGAACCCCCTGGCTCCCACCTCCCCTGGACAGTTCCGGGATGACAGAGTCGCTGATACACTCTGACGTGTGATGTCTCAGCGTAGCAGCGAACCGGACCAAGAGACCAGCACGCGCCCGACGCCGGCGAACGCGATCGGCGAGGAGCGGATCCTGGACGCGGCGTACGAGTTGCTGCTCGCGATCGGGATGCGCCGGATGACGATGGCCGACATCGCCCGGCACGCCGAGGTCTCCCGCGCGACCCTCTACCGGCGCTGGCCGAATGTGCAGGCCGTGGTCGCCGCGTTGATGACCCGGGAGTGGACGATCGCGCTGGTGTCCGCGTTCCAGCCGGACGCCGTCGACGGTCGCGCCCGCCTGGTCGAGGGTGTCGTCGAGGTGGTCGCGAAGACCCGCGTGCACCCGTTGATGCGGAAGATCATCGAGCTCGACCCCGAGTTCCTCACGCCGTACCTGCTGGAGCGCCGCGGCAGCAGCACCGTCGCGCACCTGGCGCTGGTCGAGGAGGGCATCCGCCAGGGTCAGGCCGACGGCTCGATCCGCGACGGCGACCCGGTGTGGCTGGCCCGGCAGATCATCCTGGTCTCGCTGGCGTCCGCGGTGTCCGGCCCGGTGATGGCCGAGAAGGACGAGTACCCGAAGCTCGACGAGGAGCTGCGGACGATGCTCACGAGGTATCTGACGCCATGATCGACCGGGGCGGTGGGGCGGGGAAAGCATTCAGCACAGTGGGTAACGCGAGTCTGAACGCGGCACGGCGGGCCCGGGAGCTGAGCGAGCTCCGCGCGGTCGACGTGCTCGTGATCGGCGGCGGGGTCACCGGCGCCGGCGTGGCGCTGGACGCGGCCGCGCGCGGACTGAGCGTTGCCCTGGTGGAGAAGCACGATCTGGCCTTCGGGACCAGCCGATGGAGCTCGAAGCTCGTGCACGGCGGACTGCGGTACCTGGCGTCCGGCCATGTCGGGATCGCGTACGAGAGCGCCGTCGAGCGCGGCATCCTGATGAAGACCACCGCGCCGCACCTGGTGCACCCGATCCCGCAGATCGCGCCGTGGTTGCCGCAGGCAAGTTTCGCGCAGGCCGCGATGCTGCGGTCGGCGTTCCTCGGCGGCGACGTCCTGCGCACGTTCGCGCGCACCAGCGACGACTACCTCCCGCACTCCCGCCGGATCGGCTCGGCCGAGATCCTCCGGTACGCGCCGACGCTGCGCCCGGACGGGTTGCGCGGCGGTTTCCTGACCTGGGACGGCCAGTTGTACGACGATGCGCGCCTGGTCGTCGCGATCGCCCGCACCGCGGCGCAGTACGGCGCCCGGATCCTGACCCGCGTCGGCGCGACCGAGGTCACCGGCCGGGGAGCGGTCCTGGTCGACCAGCTGACCGGGGACCGGCGGTCGGTGGACGCGCGGATCGTGATCAACGCGGCCGGTATCTGGGCCGACCAGGTTGCCTCCGGCATCAAGCTCCGCCCGAGCCGCGGCGCCCATCTGGTGTTGCCGCAGTCGGTGTTCGGCGGGTTGTCCGCCATCCTCACCGTGCCGGTGCCCGGCGAGCTGCGCCGCGTGGTGATGGCGATCCCGGCGCCCGACGACCGGGTGTACGTCGGCCTCACCGATGAGGAGGCGCCCGGCCCGGTGAGCGACGTACCGCGGGCGAGCGACGCGGAGATCGACTTCCTGCTCGGCACGATCAGCTCGGCCGTGCAGCAGCCGGTGACCCGCACGGACCTGCTCGGCACGTACGCCGGGCTGCGGCCGCTGCTCGACACCGGCCACCACAAGGGCGAGGACAAGACCGCCGACATCTCCCGGCGGCACGCGGTGATCACCAGCCCGGACGGCGTCGTGACGATCGTCGGCGGCAAGCTCACGACGTACCGCCGGATGGCACAGGACGCGCTCGATACGGCGCTCGCGCAGTCGACGCTCGAGGTGCGGCGGTCCTGTGAGACGCATCGGATCCCGTTGGTCGGCGCGGCCGATCGCGTGCACCTGGCCGCGGTCAGGGCGCCCGCCCGGTTCGTCCAGCGGTACGGCGTGGAGGCGCCGCAGGTGATCGCCGGTCCGCCCGAGTTGCGGGCCCCAATCGCGCCGGGGCTGCGGACGACGTACGCCGAGGTGAAGTTCGCGGTCCGGCACGAGGGGGCGCTGACCGCGGACGACGTACTGGATCGGCGGACGCGGATCGGGCTGTCGGCGGCGGACCGGGAGCTGGCCCTGCCCGCGGTGCTGGAGGCCTTCGCGGCGGTGTGACTCCAGCCGTGGGGTTAACTTGGCTCCGGGGAGGTGGAGTGTGACGCAGCCGTATCCGGGGCCGTACCAAGGACCCGGGCCATATCAGCCGATGCCGTATCAGCCGATGCCGGTGGTGCCGCAGTACCGGCCGTTGCGGGCGCTGGCGATCGTGAGCATCGCGCTGATGGGGGTGACAGCGCTCGGCGCCGTGATTCAGTGCGTGCTGATGTGGCGCTCGTACGACGAGGTGAAGCGGTTCGTGTACGGGCTGCTCTCGGACGAGGAGATCGACCGCGCCCTCGGGTCGATCGCCGGCAGCGGACCGCTCCTCGACCTGGTGGGCTACCTGCTGGTCGGGACCGGGATCGCGTTCCTGGTCTGGCTGTGGCGGGCCCGCGACAACGTCGACTTCCTCTACTCACCGTTCTCCCCGACCCCGACCGTGCCTGTCCAGCGCATGCACCGGAGGGCACCCGGTTGGGTCGTCGGCTCCTGGTTCTGCCCGATCGTGCAGTTCTGGTACCCGCTGCAGGTCGTCGAGGACGTCGCCCGCGCCAGTGAGCCTCCCGGCCGGCCCGGTGTCGCGCGATCCGGCCGGATCCGCGCTCTGCTCTACACCTGGTGGGTCTCGTGGAGCGCCTTCTGGGTGATCATCGTCGGCGGCGGTGCGGCCGCGGTGATCGGGATGATCGTCTGGATCGTCCGGCTGGTCAACGCCGCCGACAGCGGCGATCCGAACAGCTCGTACGTCGACATCTACGACCTGCAGGACTTCATGGTCCGCCTCGCGCTGGGCGTCAACATCGGGTTCACGGTGGCGGCGGTGCTGCTGGTCGTCGCGGCGATCACGGCCGCGCTGCTGCTGCTCCAGGTCGGCAGCTGGCAGCAGGAGCGCCTCGCGCCGCCGCGGGTCCAGGACTTCGTGTCCCCGCCCCAACCGCCGCAGTACGCCCCGCGCCGGCAGCACCCCGGTCCGGGTTTCCCGACCTACGGTCCCTGAAGCAGGACAGCGCTCGCGTCGTCGTACCGCTTCCACCGCGGTGTGGCGCAGGCGGCGTCGTGCTCCCGGACGCGGTCGATCAGCCGTCGCGGACCGGCGACGGTGAGTACGTCGAGCAGCTCGTCCCACGAGTGCCCGTAGCGTTCGGTGAAGCGGGAGGCGCCGTCGGAGAGGATCGCGATCACGTCGACGTCGGCGCGGTCGGTCGTCCCGGTGACTGCCTGGTACGCCGCCTCGGGCACCGTGCTCGCCGCCCAGAAGCCGCCGGGCCGATTACGCAACCGGCGTACCGCCTCGAGGGTCCGCTCCGGGAGCCGGTCGATCCGGTCGTCGCTGTGCACAGTGACCTTGCCGTCAGGGGAGCGCATGACCACCGGCGAGTCGGCCAGCACCAGGTGCTCGACGTAGTCCGCGTGCAGCCGAACGATCGAGACGGTGGACGACGGACTGTCGGGATTGCTGACGTCGCAGGTGTCCGCGTGGGACGCCCGGACCGCGGCGATCGCGTCGGCGAGCAC
This sequence comes from Kribbella sp. NPDC004138, assembly GCF_053603655.1. Taxonomy (NCBI): domain Bacteria; kingdom Bacillati; phylum Actinomycetota; class Actinomycetes; order Propionibacteriales; family Kribbellaceae; genus Kribbella; species Kribbella sp. NPDC004138. The sequence continues at coordinate 146,328 of NZ_JBSGFZ010000013.1, read as the reverse complement.
GTCGGGCAGCGATCTGGCCGACTGGGCGAGCAGCGGAGGCGCCAACTGCTGCGCGAGCTGCTTCACCAGCCACGGAACGTCGTGCCGACAGCCGGACTCGACGCCCTGCGGAGCCGTGGCCCCGTCCAGCACAACGGCGAAATCAGGGCCGGTCAGCACGAGATCCTCGTTGACGGCAGGCAACCGCCGATCCGGCGCGGCCTCACTGAGCGAGCGGATCTCCACGGGCTCTAGTCTGGCTCAGCCCAGCTGTCGGACAGGGACTGGTCCAGGGAGATCTTGGGTGACCAGCCGAGTTCGTCGCCGATGAGGGTGGTGTCGGCCTGCTGCCAGGGTGCGCCGAGGACGGTCTCCTGGCCGGTGTCGTCGACGATCGTCGCCGGCTGGCCGCTGAGCTCGAACAACTGCCCGGCGACGTCCCGCGCGAGCGTCGCCCGGCCGGTCCCGACGTTCAGCACCGGCGGCAGCTTCCGGTCCGCGAGCGCGACAGCGAGCACCGCCTCGGCGACGTCCCGGACGTCGACGAAGTCGCGCCACACGTCCAGCGACCCGACCTCGATCAACTGGCGCGACCGCAGATCCCGGATCACCCGGCCGGTCAGCGTGCTGGCCGGAGCCCACGGCCCGATCACGTCGAAGATCCGCAGGACGACGGCGTCGGCACCGGCCCGCTGTGCCCGGAGAACGAGCTCGGACCCGGCGAGCTTGGTGATGCCGTACGGGCCGGCCGGCCGCGGCGCACTCTCCTCGGACAGGCTGGTGCCGTGCGGCGCCCCGCCGTACTCCGCGGCGGAGCCGAGCTGGACGAACCGGGCATGGTCGGCCTGGCTGCGGACCGAGGCGAGCAGGGCCTCGACCGCGATCACGTTCGCCCGGACCAGGTCGGACGGCTCGCCGACCGTGGCGCCGACCGCGTTGACGATCACCGTCGGCTTGTACATCCCGATCTGGGTGTCCAGCGCGTACGGGTGCATCACGGCCAGGTCGCAGCGCCGGTACGGCTCGCTCCGGGTCCGGCTCAGCCCGCGGTACTCGATGCCCCGGTCGGCGAGCAGCGCGCAGATCCTGGCGCCGAGGAAGCCTCCCGCGCCGAACACCATCACCCGCTCAGTTCCGGTCACTCCTCCATCGTGCGGCCCGTAGTTGTCGGTCGCGTGGGAGTTCTCCGTCGTCAGCATCACAACTCTGTCCGTATCTGTCCGTACGGCGTGGCACTCTGGGCGCCATGGCCGATCGAGTGGACGGGCGTCCGGCGGCGCCGACCGAGTCGACGATCCGGGACTGGGACGACGCGGACCCGTCCGGACAGACGTACCGGCGGGTGCTTTTCGTGGACTGTGACCTGACCGAGGTGGACAACCGCGGCGGTGTGTTCGACGAGTGCACGTTCCGCGGGGTGCGCTTCAACGCGTCGACGCATACCGACGCCGCGTTCGTGAACTGCACGTTCGTCCGGTGCTCGCTGTTCGACACGACCTTCGCCCGGTGCAAGTTCGTCGGCAGCTTCTTCGACGACTGCACGTACAGCCTGATGAAGGTGTCCGGCGGCGACTGGTCGTTCACCGGACTGCCCGGCGCGGACCTGAAGGGCGCCGAGTTCACCGGGGTGAAGTTCCGCGAGGCAGATCTGACCGGCGTCCGGGCCCCGAAGGCGGTGCTGCGGGACCTCGACCTGTCCGGGGCGTACCTGCAGAAGGCCGATTTCACCGGCGCCGACCTGCGCGGATCCGACCTGTCGACGCTTGACCCGGTGACCGTCACACTCCGGGACGCCCGCATCGACATCACCCAGGCGATGGTCGTCGCGGCCGCTCTCGGGCTCGACGTCCGCCCCTGAGGCTGTGGATATCCCCAGGTAGCCAGGCGGTCATCCACGGTCCTATCCACAGCCTGTGGATAACTATCCGGATAACTGTGTGTTCGTACTGTGATACCGCACCGGGCGGGTGAGGGTTCCCCGGCGGTGCCGGGCTGGAGGCCGCGGCCGCCGGACGACGAGCATCGCGGCGTGCTCGACCACCGCCGGGCTGACGACCAGGAAGCCCGGGCCGACCCGGCGGGTCAGCGTCTGGACGCCGGCGGCCAAGCCGACTCCACAGGCCGCGCCGAGCGAGTTCGCGATCAGGTCGTGCAACTGACAGGACCTGCCGAGTTGCGGCACCAGCGCCTGGACGGCCTCGACGGCGGCCGACATCCCGATCCCGGCCGCGATGCCGTCCCCGGGGCGACCGCTGGCCAGCGTCAGCATGCCCGCGGCCGGCACGAACAGCACGACGTTGAGCAGCCCCTGGAGCGACGTCAGCCCGCCGGTGGTGGTGAGGTGCGTGCCGCACTGGCCGATCTGACCGAGCCGGTGGGTCGTCGGGCTGAGCGTCGCCGCGATCACCAGCGCGAACGCGGCCGGTGCACAGAACGCCGCCAGCCGGGGGACCACATCGCCCGGGCGACGGAGCGAGGACAGCGCCACCGGCAACGCCATGCCGGTCAGCACGAGCCAGGTGTCCAACAGGTGTGGGATCCCGCGATAAGTCTCGAGCACGTGTCCGGACCCTCCCGTGGTCGACCTGACTCGAACTCTTCTCGACTTCCTGACTCGACGATCAGCCGACCGCCGGTACTGCCGCCAGCCCTGTCCGGACATCTGCACGCAGCCGTAAACCCGTCGTGACAGTCTGTGATACTCCGTGCACAAATTGACACCGAAGGAAGGTGCTCGAGGCAACGATCGTGTGCGGGCCGGAGGTGGGTACAGGGGATCGGTTGCAGCCGATTCGGAGGGAACAGCCGTGGTCGATCCGCAGCTTCGCGCGATGACGTGGAACATCTGGTGGCGGTTCGGCCCGCGCTGGCGGGAGCGGCAGCCGGGGATCCTCGCGACGATCGAGCGGTTCACGCCAGATGTGATCGCCCTGCACGAGGTGTGGGGCGGCGACGGCACCACCCAGGCGGACGAGTTCGCCCACGCGCTCGGACTCCACGCGGTCTTCGCGTCGCCGTCGTACCCGCGGTCCCCGGATCCGGCACAGGCGCCCGACCACGCCGGGGTCGAGCTCGGCGTCGCACTGCTGAGTCGCTGGCCGATCGTCGAGCAGGAGACGATCCCGATGCCCGCCCGCCACCGATCCTGGGATCCGGTCGCGCTCCGTGCCCGGGTCGCTCATCCGGCGGGCCCGCTCCCGGTCGTGGCGGCCTGCCTGGAACATGCGACGACCTTCAGCGACGACCGGCTCGCCCAGGCGACGCTGCTCGCCGACCTCGGCACCGATCCATCGGCCGACGGGCCGTGCCCGTCCCTGGTGATGGGCGATCTGAACGCCGCGGCGGACAGCGCCGTACTGCGTCCACTCCGCGACGTGATGATCGACGCGTGGACAGCGGGCAACGGTGTACCCGATGCAGTGACGCTGTCGTCGACGCATCCGTCCGCACCGCTCGAGGCCGGCCCGGAGCTGGTCGACCAGCGGATCGACCACATCTTCTACCGGCCGGGCCACGAGGACCAGCTCGTCAACGTCGAGTCGGCCGTCGTCGCGGGAGACGCCGTCGACGGCATCCATCCCTCCGACCACCGCGCGGTCGTCTGCGATTTCCGCTGGCGGCACCGGGGGAATCCACCGATCGGTTGATCCAGGTGGGCGCCGTCGCCGAGGGCTCCGGACGCGGTCTGCGCTAGAGGCGGTAGTCGCTGTCGCGGCGGTCGGTGATGAACATGTAGCCCGGCGCGTGGGTGATCGCGTACGGCGGCCGCGACGCCATCAGCGCCGCCTGCGGCGTTACCCCACACGCCCAGAACACCGGTACGTCGCCGTCGGCCGCGTCGACCGGATCGCCGAAGTCCGGCCGCGTCAGGTCGGTGATCCCCAGCGCAGCCGGATCGCCGATGTGCACCGGACCGCCGTGCACCGCGGGCATCGCTCGCGTGATCCGGACCGCGTCGTCCACGCGATCGGCGGGGAGCTGGCGCATCGACACCACGAGCGGACCGTGCAGCCGTCCGGCAGGTTCGCACTCGCGGTTGGTCACGTACATCGCCACGTTCCGCCCCTGCTCGACGTGCCGCAGCGGGATCCCCTCGGCCGCCAGCGCGCTCTCGAACGTGAAGCTGCAGCCGAGCGAGAACGCGACCAGGTCGTCCCGCCACGCCTCGGTCGCATCCGCCACCTCGGCCACCAGTTCGCCGTCGCGCCAGATCCGGTACTGCGGGAGGTCGGTCCGCAGGTCGGCGCCGCGCGCGAGCCGCGTCGCCGCGTCGCCGGGGTCACTCACGTCGAGCACCGGGCAGGCCTGGGCGTTGCGCGTGCAGAAGAGCAGCACGTCGTACGCCCAGTCCGCGGGGACCGCGATGAGGTTGGTCTGCGTGTAGCCGCCGGCCCAACCGGTGGTGGGTCCGCTGTAGTCGTCCCGGAACAGGGACCGCGCCTGGGCCGGAGTGAGCGTTGCGATCGTCATGAGACCCCCTCTCAGGTGATCTCACGATAGAGATTGTTGAACAATACGACAAGAGTTCAGACGACGAGTTCGTGGATCCATTCCGCCGGAGCCTGCTGGTGGAGGCGCCAGTAGTGGTTGGCGATGTCGTCCGGGTTCCAGAGACTGCCGGGAGAGACGCCGCCGCTGATGGTGACGCTCGCGGCGTGGACGCCGGCCGCGCCGTACTGCAGGTGGAGCAGCGTGACGACCGCGCGCACACCGGCCTTGCCGAGGGAGAGGCTCGCGTAGTCCCGCTTCGGCACGGGCATGCCGCCGGTGATCAGGAACGACCCGCTGCCACGCTCGGCCATGGCGGGCGCGAGGTGGGCGGCGGTGGTGATCGCACCCACGACATTCACCGCGAACGCGTCGAGGTGCTGCTGGGCGGTGAGGTCACCGATCCGGTCCGACCGGATCATTGCCGCGTTGTAGACGACCACATCCGGTACGCCGTACGCGTCGACGATCCGGTCGAGTGCCGCACGCAGCACGCGCTCATCGGTCACGTCCGCGGTCACCGGGAGCACGTCGGCGCTTCCGAATTCCTCGGCGGCCGACTTCACCGTCGCGTCCGACCGCGCGATCAGGCCGGCGCTCATCCCCTCCCGGACGAACCGTCGCGCCACCGCCAGGCCGATCCCGGGCCCCACTCCCACCACCACGACTCCAGACATGATCCGGAGGATAAACGTTGCCCCCAAGGTCAAGGTCAAACCGGGCGATGGTGCTCCACCGCGGCGGCCGACCGATCGTCGCCGTCGGCTCGCAGGCCGGCGATCACGCCGTCGACGTCCGCGGCCGGACGGTTCTGGCTGAGCTTGAACTTCGCTTCGATCCGCTGGATCGCGATCTCCACGCCGACGATCGCCCGGAGCTGCCCGCTGACGAACTTCGCCGGCGCGTCGTCCACCGACCACGGCTCCGCGCGCCCGGACTCGTGCCGATCCGACAGCCGCCGTACGACGTCCTCCACCCAGGCAGGGTCGTCGTGCACGGTCATCGTGCCGTGGATGTGAGCGGTGATGTAGTTCCAGGTCGGGACGACGCGGCCGTGCTCCTGCTTGGAGGCGTACCAGGTCGGGGAGATGTACGCGTCGGGGCCGCGCATGATCACCAGCGCGTCGCCGATCACCGGGAGCTTCCAGTGCTCGTTGTTCCGCGCCAGATGGCCGAGCAACACGTTCCGCTCCTGGTCGTACAGGAACGGCAACATCGTTGCCACCAGCCCCTCCGGCGTGGCCGTCACCAGATCCGCCGCTCCACGGCTGTGCAGCAACTCCTGGACGGCCTCGTCCTCACCGGCAAAGTGCGCAGGAACATACATGGAACCAGTTTCCCTACCGACGCCTCGGTCGGACAGGTCCAATCGATCGGCCTTCCATCAGCCCACTCAGCCGCGGTGGTAACGGTTGCGAAGCTCCGCGGCTTGGTCGTAGTCGCGGTGCCAGTCACCCGTGGGCGGGAGGATGATGCGCTCGACGCCGGCCTCCTCGTACGCGGCGAGCTGTTCGACCGGGTCGCCGTCGAGCTGCGGCGCGACCACGGTGGCCTTCAACTGCTTGCCGTCGGCAAGTTCGTTGATCCGCTTCAGGTTGATGCGTACCTCGTCGGGCGTCATCGCGATCGTCGCCCACCCGTCGCCGTACGCCGCCGCTCGCCGGTGCGCCCGGGCGCCGTTGCCGGCCACGAAGATCGGCGGGACCTTGGCGCCGGGTGAGATCTGGACATCGGGGCTGGTGCCCGCGATCAGGTCCGGCAGGACGGCGAGCGCCTCGTCGGTCAGCCGCCCGCGATCGGCGAACTCGACACCGGCCGCCCGCCATCCGGCATCGCCGTGCGCGGGATTGCCCGTCCCGACACCGAGCACGAGCCGATCGTTCGAGACCAGCTGCAGCGTGCTGATCTGCTTCGCCGCCCATGCGACCGGCCGCAGCGCCAGCAGCATCACGTTGTACCCGATGGTGATCCGCTCGGTCACCGCGGCCGCTGTCGCCAGCACGACGGAACTCTCCAGCATCGGCGCACTGGCGATCAGATGATCCGTCGACCACACCGAGTCCAGCCCGGCCTCCTCGGCGTACCGCGCACTCTCGCGCACGTCACCGAGGATCGGCCGCGCCGGATCCGGCGAGGACGTCGGCAGGATGACTCCGATCTCAATCGTCATACCCGTCGCAACCCTGCTCGAGGCGGGCCGCATTCCCTGCGGGCCCGCTCGACAGGAGGTGTCCTGCAGTCAGGTAGTGCACCTAGGCGTGGACACGCTCGTGCGTACGGTGTCTCGCTGGTGCACTACCTGTCGAGCGGGCACGGTCAGGGGATGTAGACCCCGTTGAACCACTGGCCGCGGGCGTCGTCGGTGTACACGTCGACGTTGAAGTTGTAGTTGCCGTGCCTGCCTTCCCACAGGTATCCGGGCAGGCCCGACGCCGCGTTGGCGTCGCAGATGATGTCGTCGGTGCACAGCGTCAGCGTCGGGATGTCGCCGAAGAAGTTGTCGGCACCGGCCAGCGGCGCTCCGACGACCGGGGCAACCAGCGGGTGAGCAGCAGCGCCCGCCGAGCCAGGACCTGCCGCGCGCTTGGGATCAGCGATCAGCACCGCGTTGACGTTGTCGATCGTCTGCCAGTTCTCGGTCACCCAGGTGTGCACGACCGCGGCGCCGAGCGAGAACCCGACCGCCTTCACATGCTGGTCGGGACAGGCGTTGCGGTGATCGCGGATCAGCCGGTTCAGCTCATTGACACCCTGCCGCGCGTTGTAGCCGATCGGCTGGGCCGGGTACCCGACTCGCTGGCTGATGTTTCCCTGCCAGTACGGCGCGTTGGAGTCGTTGTCCCCGGTCCCTCCGACGACGATCGTGTACGTCCCGCCGCAGTCAGCCGCCTGCGCCGCGGGCGCCGCCAAGACGTAGACCCCGCCGGCCGCCGCGACCAAGCCGGCCACCAGGGCCGCAAGTTTCCGCATTCAGTCCTCCTCAGTGATGATTGCTTATTGTGATCGTACGATCACCGAGGGTCGACACTAGTTGCGGTCGGTCACATCCTCCTGGCGTGTGCGGATGTGGCCAGCGCTTGGCCGGATGCGTCCACCGCGAGACCGCTATTGCCCGAGGCAACATGTCCCGCGGGTTAAGGTCCGGGGATGAGTCGACGGGTGGCGGCGTACGCGGTGTGTGTCGAGGGCGGGCGGGTGCTGCTGGCGCGCTACGTCTCGCCGTACGGCGACGGGACCTGGTGGACGCTGCCGGGCGGCGGCGTCGAGCCGGGGGAGGATCCGTTCGACACCGTGACCCGTGAGGTGGCCGAGGAGACCGGGTACGAGTCGGTGGTCGAGCAGTTGCTGGGCGTCGACTCGCGCATCGTCCCGGCCGCCGTACGCCGTCGTCCGGGGCCGGACGATCACCAGAACATCGGCATCTTCTACGCCGTCCGCATCACCGCTGGCACCACCCGCCCCGAGCCCAACGGCGAAACCGCCGAATCCGTGTGGACACCGCTGACCGACGTCCCAACCCTCCGCCGCGCCGCCCTCGTCGACGTCGGCATCACCCTGTCCCACTCACGCCCACCCACCGGCCACGTCCCACCCATCCACGCCGGCGGCCTGATCGAGCATTAGCCACGGCGCCGTCGGCTGATCAGCGGTGGTCGCCGTCGCCGTGGAGGACGCCGCGGGAGGCGCGGTCGGCGATCTTGGCGATGTTCTGTTCGGCGACGTCCTCGAGGCTGATGCCGAGTCTGGTGCACAGCTCCGACAGGTACCAGAGCACGTCGCCCAGCTCGAGCGTCAGCGCCTGCCGGTCGGCGTCGGTGATCATGCCCTGCCGGTCGCGGAAGATCTTCTTCACCTTGCCGGCCACCTCGCCGGCCTCGTTCACCAGGCCCAAGGTCGGGTACACGATCGGATGATCGGTCGCGACCAGCCCGGCGGTCCGCGCCGCCGCCTCCTGGTAGCCGCTGAAGTCGAACGCACCCTGATCAGTCACGCGCGTCAGTCTGCCAGGCGTGGAATACTCGCTGCGCATGAGCGAGCTCGTCACCGAGATGTTCGAGTACGACGGTGGGCGCCAGGTCGCCGTATACGTGCCGTCGGATCCGCCCGAGGCGGTCGTGTTCGCGGGTGACGGCCAGCTGATCTCGCAGTGGGGCAGGGATCTCGAGCAAGCCGACGTATCGCCGACGCTGGTGGTCGGTGCGTACCGGACCGACGATCCGGACGAGATGGCACGGATCGAGGAGTACTCGCCGTCGTTCAACCCGGAACGGTTCGCGGCACACGAGAAGTTCTTCGTCGACGACGTCCGCGACTGGGTGCGATCCCGCTTCGGAGTCGCGTTGCCCGCCGAGCGGACCGCGGTGTTCGGCGTGTCCGCGAGTGCCGAACTCGCGCTCGCCATGGGCCTCCGGCATCCCGACATCTACGGGGCGGTCTTCGCCGCCTCACCCGGAGGTGGCTATCGGCCGCCGGACGTCATGCCCAGCCCGCTCCCGCGCGCGTATCTAGTGGCCGGCACCGAAGAGCCCTGGTTCATGGAGAACGCCGCCCGCTGGGCAGACGCCCTCCGCGACGCCGACGCGGACGTCGTCATCACCGAACGCCCCGGCAACCACGGCGATCCGTTCTGGCAGGCCGAGTTCCCGCTGATGGCAGCCTGGGCCTTCGGTCGCTAGCCGTCCTTGTGCCCGTTGACGTTGATCAGATTGCCGTCGGGCGCGCGGACGAAGAACCGCCGGATCCCCCACGGCTCGGTGGTCAGCGGGTACACGATCTCGAAGCCGCGCCTCCGCGCCTCCTCGTACGCCTCCTCGATGTCGTCGCCCACGGCAACCGAAAGCACCGAGTCCGCCGGCGCCGTCGCATCGCGCGTGACGAGTTGTACGGCGGCCTGTCCGTCCGGCGTCTGGAACCTGGCGACCCAACTCAGCTCGGTCAGCCCGGCGTCGCTGAGACCCAGGTAGTCCACGTAGAACCCGCGAGCCTCGTCGATGTCCGGAACCGACAGATTCGCGAACAGATGCGTCACCTGCACGAGCATCTCCTTCCCTCGCCGGCCAGTCTCATGCTCTCAACCTGCCCAGTCCAGGGTGGGTCACGCGCCTTGCCTGACCCACCCCGCGTGGGTCACGGGCGGTTGTGGCGCTCGCTGCCCGGGAAGCGGTGGACCTCCTGCGGCCAGTCGAGCGCGACGGCGAGTCGGCCGGCCCAGTAGCGAGCGGTCTCGTCGTCCGGCACGTTGACGACGCAGAAGCCGCCGAGGTGCTCCTTCGTCTCGACGTACGGCCCGTCGCTGAAGATCGGCTCCCCGTCCTTCGCCTCCACGCTGCAGATCGCGGTCGAGGCGTCGATACCCCCGTCGCTGAACACGAAGACCCCAGCAGCCTCCATCTCCGCGATCACCGCCCGCCCCGCGATGCTCTTCGCCCCCAACTCCTCACCCGTGTGCTCAGGCACCCACTCGTCATTGAACGAGATCAAATACTGCGCCACAGCCATCTCCTCTCAGCCCGGCGACCAACCAGCCGCCACACCAACACCACGAACAGCACCACCCGAATCCGACAAGACTCTTGCCGATGGCTGTCGGATTCGCCCGGGGTTGTTCGTAGCGTAGGTGGAAGCGGACACCGGGTTCGCTCGAGCCGAGGGAGCAGGGATGCCCGAGTACCTCATCTACTTCAACCAGCAGTGGGTCGGCGACTACCCCGAGGAGTGGTACCGCGGCCGTGGAGACCGCGCCCGGGCCGTGACGGAGGAGATGAAGGCGGCCGGCGTGTACGTCTTCGCCGGGGGACTGGAGGAAGAGGACGGACCGATCTACAACGCAGACCCGACGAGCGGCGAGGTGCTCGTCACCGACGGCCCGTACGTCGAGACCAAGGAGTACCTGGGCGGCTTCGCCCTGGTGAGCGTCGCCGACGACGAAGCCGCCAAGATGTGGGCCGCCAAGGTAGCCGAGGCCTGCGGGTGGCCCCACGAAATCCGCCGCTTCAAACCCCGCCGCCACCTTCAATAGCAGCAGGACCAGCAGCGCAACGGTGCCGTCGGAGTCAGGGAAGCCGGATGCGGCCGGTAACCATGAGCGGGCTTCCCTCGCTCCGACGAGCTACACCGAGAGTGGTGGAGACGAGGGGACTTGAACCCCTAACCCCTGCCTTGCAAAGGCAGTGCTCTGCCAGTTGAGCTACGCCCCCGTGGGGTGGTCAGTGGCCCGGGGTTACCGGGTCGGCGACCTCGGCCCAGAGGTCCTTTTCGGCGCGGGACTGCTGGGTCTTCTTGTAGACGAAGTATCCGCCGACGCCGGCCAGCAGCACCAGCATGATCTTTCGCAGCACTGGGACTCCTTGGGTCGGGCTTCGAACAAAGTGGGCCTAACTGGACTTGAACCAGTGACCTCTGCCTTATCAGGGCAGCGCTCTAACCGTCTGAGCTATAGGCCCGCGAACTGCGGTGTCGAACCCGGGAGAGATTACCGCACCAAGTGCCCTACTCCCAAACCGGTTCCGGCCGGGCCTCATCGGGCCCGGCCGTAGCTGGTCAGTCCTCCGACGCGAGGGTGACTTCGAGGCCGCCGAGGAGCGTCGCGGCGATGTTGTAGAGGAAGGATCCGAGGGTCGCGAGCGCCGTGATGATCAGCACGTCCGCGCAGGCCAGCAGCGTGGTGAAGCCCATCACCTTGCCGGTGTTGATGTAGTTCTCGACCCGGAACGGCTCGCCGGCCGGCGTCCCGAGGACTTCCTGGACGGTCGAGTTGATGTTGTCGAACACGCCGGCCGCGCCGATCGCGGACCAGACGATGAAGACCGCCACCCAGGTGACGATGCCGAACGCGATCGCCAGCAGGAACGCCGTCTTCATCACCGACCACGGGTCGATGCGGGACATCCGCAGCCGCGCCTTCCGCGTCTGGTGGCGGCTCGAGGTCTTCGCCTCCTTGGCGTCCTTCGCGGCGAGCCGGTTCTGCCGGGTCTCGGTGCGCTCGGCCTTGGCGTCCTTGACCGAGTTGGCCTTGTCCAGCACCGCCTGACGCGCCGCGTTCATCCGGTCACCGAGCGACTCGGTCTTCGCCTCGCCCCCGCCGTACGGCGCGGCGCCGGCGGCAGCGGGTGCGCCTGCCGAAGGCGCCGACCACGGCTCCGGGCGGCCCGGCGTACTCGGCGCAGGCTGCTGCGGGCGCGCCGGGGTGGCCCCTGGAGTGGCCGGTCTCGCCTGCGGGCGGTACTCGGACGGCCGCTGGCCGTTCGGCGTACCTGTCCTCGGCTGGCCGTTGGAACGACCGTTGGAGGCCGGGTTGGCCGGGGCGGCAGACGGCTTCGCGCCCGGCGCCGTGCGCTGGGAGTTGGAGCTGTCGGCCGCACCTTCAGGCCATGTCGGCCTCGCGCGGTTGGTCATCAGTCACCCTCCTGGCCGGCTTCGTCGCTTTCGACGGTAGCCGCGCCGTCCACGTCCGTCGAACGCTCGTCATCATTCTGGACGCTCTCAGAGGTGGATTCGGTTGTCGATCCGTCCACATTCTGGGCATCAGCCGGTTCTGTACCCGCTTCCGCGCCTTCCGACTCCTCCAGAGCCACGGTCAGATCGGTGTTCCGGGCGATCGCGACCACGGCGTCGGACTCGGCGACGCCGGCGAACCGGACGCCCATCGTGTCGCGGCCCTTCACCGGGACGCTGTCGACTCGGCTGCGGACGACCTGGCCGCTGGCCTTGATCGCCAGCACCTGGTCCTCGTCGACGACGATGATCGCGCCCACCAGCGAGCCGCGCTCGTCGTTCAGCTTGACCGCCTTGATGCCGAGACCGCCGCGGCCCTGCTGCCGGTACTCCGACACTCGCGAACGCTTGGCGTACCCGGCGTCGGTCACCGTAAAGACGAACTGCGTGTCCTCGTCCGCACCGGCCCGGATCACCGACATCGACAGCAGCTCGTCGCCGTCGCGGAACTTCATGCCGGTGACGCCGGAGGTGGCCCGGCCCATCGGCCGCAGTTGCTCGTCGTTCGCGGTGAAGCGGATCGACTGGCCCTTGCGGGACACCAGCAGCAGGTCGTCCTCGGCGGTGGCCAGGTCGGCGCCGATCAGCTCGTCGTCCTCCTCGCGGAAGTTGACCGCGATGATGCCGCTCTGCCGGGCCGAGTCGTAGTCGCCCAGCGCCGTCTTCTTGACCAGGCCCTTCTTGGTCGCGAGCACCAGGTAGTCCGACTGCCCGTAGTCGCGCAGCGTCAGCACCTGCGCGATCTGCTCGTCCGGCTGGAACGAGAGCAGACCGGCCACGTGCGAACCCTTCGCGTCCCGGGCCGACTCGGGCAGCTGCCACACCTTGGCCCGGTAGACCCGGCCCTTGGTGGTGAAGAACAGCATCCAGTGGTGGTTCGTGGTGGCGAAGAAGTGGCTGATCTCGTCCTCGGCCCGCAGCGCGGCGCCGCGGACGCCCTTACCGCCGCGGTTCTGCGTCCGGTAGAGGTCGGTCTTGGTCCGCTTCGCGTACCCGCCGCGGGAGATCGTGACGACGACGTCCTCGTCCGGCACCAGGTCCTGCACGGACAGGTCGCCGTCGGCCGCGATGATCTCGGTCCGCCGCTCGTCGCCGTACCGCTCGACGATCTCGGCGAGCTCGTCCTTGACGATGCTGCGCTGCCGCTCGGGGCTGGCCAGGATGTCCTCGAGGTCGGCGATGATCGCCTCGAGCTCCTGCAACCGCTCGATGATCTTCTGCCGCTCCAGGGCGGCCAGCCGGCGCAGCTGCATGTCGAGGATGGCCTGCGCCTGGATCTCGTCGATCTCGAGCAGCTGGATCAGGCCGGTGCGCGCCTCGTCCACGTCGGGGCTGCGCCGGATCAGCGCGATCACCTCGTCGAGCGCGTCCAGCGCCTTCACGTACCCGCGGTAGATGTGCGCGTTCTTCTCCGCCTCACGCAGCCGGAAGCGGGTGCGCCGCTGGATGACCTCGATCTGGTGGTCGATCCAGTGGCTGATGAACAGGTTCACGCTGAGCGTGCGCGGTACGCCGTCGACGAGCGCCAGCATGTTGCAGCCGAAGGTGTCCTGCAGTTGGGTGTGCTTGTACAGGTTGTTCAGCACGACGCGCGGCTGGGCGTCCCGCTTCAGCACGATGACGAGCCGCTGACCGGTCCGCGACGAGCTGTCGTCACGGATGTCGGCGATGCCGTTCACCTTGCCGGTGTTCACCAGTTCGGCGATCTTCTGCGCCAGGTTGTCCGGGTTCACCATGTACGGCAGCTCGGTGACGACCAGGCTGGTACGGCCCTTGGCGTCCTCCTCGATGTCGACCACCGCGCGCATCGTGACCGAGCCGCGGCCGGTGCGGTACGCATCGTCGATGCCCTTGTAGCCGACGATCAGCGCGCCGTTCGGGAAGTCCGGGCCCTTGATGTTCTGCAGGCAGGCCTCGAGCAGCTCCTCCTGCGTCGCGTCCGGGTGCTCCAGCGCCCAGTCGACCGCGGCCGCGACCTCGCGCAGGTTGTGCGGCGGGATCTGGGTCGCCATCCCGACCGCGATCCCGGACGAGCCGTTGACCAGCAGGTTCGGGAAGCGGGCCGGCAGGATCACCGGCTCCTGCGACTTGCCGTCGTAGTTCGGCCGGAAGTCGACGGTCTCCTGGTCGATGTCGCGGACCATCTCCATCGCCAGCGGCGCCATCCGACACTCGGTGTACCGCATGGCAGCCGCCGGGTCGTTGCCGGGCGAGCCGAAGTTGCCCTGGCCCTGGATCAGCGGCGCTCGCATCACCCACGGCTGCGCGAGCCGGACCAGGGTGTCGTAGATCGCCGAGTCGCCGTGCGGGTGGTACTGACCCATGACGTCACCGACGACGCGGGAGCACTTGTTGAAACCGCGGTCCGGCCGGTAGCCGCCGTCGTACATCGCGTAGAGGATCCGGCGGTGCACCGGCTTCAGGCCGTCGCGAACCTCCGGCAGCGCGCGGCCGACGATGACGGCCATCGCGTAGTCGAGGTACGACTGCTGCATCTCGGTCTGCAGGTCGAGCGGCTCGACTCGGTCGTGGCCCGGCGTGGTGGGGGTCTCGGTCATGAAAAAGTCCCGTTCAGATCAGGTACGTCGGTGTGGGGCGAGAACTCAGATGTCGAGGAACCGGACATCGCGGGCGTTGCGCTGGATGAAGCTGCGCCGTGCCTCGATGTCGTCGCCCATCAGCGTCTGGAACGTCTCGTCGGCGCGCACCGCGTCGTCGAGGGTGATCTGCAGCAGCACCCGGTTGGCCGGGTCCATCGTGGTCTCCCACAGCTCGTTCGCGTTCATCTCGCCCAGACCCTTGTAGCGCTGGATCGGGTTCTCCTTGGGCAGCTTCTTGCCCGCCTCGAGGCCGGCTTCGAGCAGTCCGTCGCGCTCCCGGTCGTTGTAGGCCAGCTCGTGCGGCTGGTTGCTCCAGCGGATCTTGTACAGCGGCGGCTGCGCGGCGTACACGTGCCCGCGCTCGATCAGCGGCCGCATGAACCGGAACAGCAGGGTCAGCAGCAGGGTCCGGATGTGCTGGCCGTCGACGTCGGCGTCGGCCATGATCACGATCTTGTGGTACCGGAGCTTCTCCTCGTCGAAGTCCTCGTGGATGCCGGTGCCGAGCGCCGAGATGATCGCCTGGACCTCGTTGTTCTGCAGGACCTTGTCGATCCGGGCCTTCTCGACGTTCAGGATCTTGCCGCGGATCGGCAGGATGGCCTGGAACTTCGGGTCCCGGCCGCCCTTCGCGGAGCCGCCCGCCGAGTCACCCTCGACGATGTAGACCTCGCACTCCTCCGGGTTGGTCGACTGGCAGTCGGCCAGCTTGCCCGGGAGGCCGCCGCCGCCGAGCAGACCCTTGCGGTTGCGGGCCAGGTCGCGGGCCTTGCGGGCCGCGATCCGGGCGCTCGCCGCGGCGGTCGCCTTGCGGATGATCTCGCGGCCCTCGGCCGGGTTCTGCTCGAACCAGGCGCCGAGCCGGTCGTTCACGACCCGCTGGACGAAGCCCTTGACCTCGGTGTTGCCGAGCTTGGTCTTGGTCTGGCCCTCGAACTGCGGCTCGGCGAGCTTGACCGAGATGATCGCGGTCAGGCCTTCCCGGATGTCGTCACCGGTGAGCCTGTCCTCCTTCTTCTTGATCATCCCCTGGTCCTCGCCGAAGCCGTTCACCAGCGAGGTGAGCGCGGCCCGGAAGCCCTCTTCGTGGGTGCCGCCCTCGTGCGTGTTGATCGCGTTCGCGAAGGTGTGCACGGACTCCTGGAAGGAGCCGCTCCACTGCAGCGCGACCTCGAGGCTCATCGTGTCGTCGGCGGCCGCCGCCTCGAACGAGATGACGTCGCGGTGCACGGTCTCGCGGATCCCGGTCAGGTACTTCACGTAGTCGACCAGGCCGTCGGCGTACCGGAAGGACTGCTCGAGCGGCTTGCCGTCCTCGTCGATGTGATCGGGGCGCTCGTCCCGGATCACCAGCTCGAGGCCCTTGTTCAGGAACGCGTACTCGCGGAAGCGGGTGGCCAGCGTCTCGTACGAGTACGTCGTGGTCTCGAAGACGTCCGGGCTGGCCCAGAACGTGATCGTCGTACCGTTCGACGTCGAGGTGCCGATCTCGGCCAGGTCCTCGTCCGGGTTGCCCATCGTGAAGGACTGCGTGTACAGCTTGCCGCCGGTCTTCACGTCGACCTTGAGCCGGGTGGACAGCGCGTTCACGACCGAGACGCCGACGCCGTGCAGACCGCCGGACACCTTGTAACCGCCGCCGCCGAACTTGCCGCCGGCGTGCAGCACGGTCAGTACGACGGTGACGGCCGGCTTGCCCTCGGACTCGACGATGCCGACCGGGATGCCACGGCCGTTGTCCTCGACCCGGACCCCGCCGTCGGCGAGCAGCGTCACCACGATGCGGTCGCCGTACCCGGCCATCGCCTCGTCGACCGCGTTGTCGACCACCTCGGTGACCAGATGGTGCAGACCCCGCTCGCCGGTGGACCCGATGTACATACCGGGACGCTTCCGGACCGCGTCGAGACCCTCCAGGACCTGGATGGCGCTCGCGTCGTACTCGCGCTCGACGACCGAGGAGCGAATCTCGTGCAGATCGGCTGCGGCGGTATCACTGGGGCCGATGGGGTCGGCGGACTGGTTGGCGTCGATCTCGGTCGGCTCGTCGGTCACCGGTGGTTGTCCTCCTCGGACCCCGCGTTCGCGAGGCATCGCGGCACAGTTGAGCCGCCCTCCACGGTGATGGCAGAGGTGCGGCTCGCTCTACACGGTCCATTCTACCCGTCGACCGAAGCAGAACCGGCCACCAGCCGCCTGAAACTCATGCCAGGGCGTCTTTTCTCCCTCATTGCCATGTCCCCTCTCGCGGGAGGGGGGCCAGAAAGCGCTCACGGCCTCTCAGTGGCCTCCGGGTGTTTCGCCACTGACCACTCCGGCGGCTACCGGTCCAGACCGCACAGTCCGGCCGGGGAGCGTGTGGCCGGCGCGCACCCACGGCCCTCTAGGATCGCAGCCGTGGAAAGTCTCGACGAGGTCATCGATGCGATGATCGCCGACCGGGTGATTCACCGGCACCGGCGGATCTGGTTGCTGCTGATCGCCCTCGTCGTGGTGGCGGCGCTGGTCGTGCTGGCCACCGGCGGCTGGAAAGAGAAGACGGGCCGCACGGTCCCGACCCTGGACGCGCCGGCGACGGTGACCGCCGGCCGGTTCGAGTTCAACTTCACCAAGGCCGAGATCATCCGCAAGCCCAAGGGCGAGTACAGCGACGCCGAGACCACGCTCCGGGTCTACTTCACCGCGAAGAACATCGACTCCGAGGAATACAGCAGTGAGTCGATCCAGGGCGATCTGCTCAGGTTCGTCCCGGGCGGGGGCGAGGACCTGATCAAGTCGAACGGCGGGTCGTGCCGCGGCGACAACCTCAACTGGGTGCTCGTCTACGGGCTCCCGCCCGAGGAGTGCAGCACGAAGTTCGACGTCGAACCGGACTTCGCCGCCGACGTCGTCGAGATCGGCGTCCTGCAGGAGCACTACGACAGCGACAACGGGGCCCTCGGCGTGAACGAGAAGCCGTACTGGCACAACGAGGATCCGGCCGCCGTCGTCCGGCTGAAGCCGACCGTTGTCATCGACGACGGGAAGAACAAGTGAAGCTCTACCGCCCCGCGACCATCCTGGTCGGTCTGCTGTTCATCTTGATCGGCGGCGTGGCCCGGCTGGCCGGCCCCGACCAGGTGTACGGCGACGACTCGAACCTGAAGGTCGTGCACGGCACCATCGGCGAGGCCCTCCCGTACGCGGGCAGCGGATCGACGATCAAGGTGACCCGGATCAAGTTCGCCCGCAAGATCCTCAGCGGGGACGGGGGCTCCGACGACAAGCCGATCGACACCAATGGCATCTTCGTCGCGGTCGAGTGGGACGCCGTGCGCGGCGTGAAGGACCCCGACACGTTCACGCCGACGCTGATCACCGACGGCGACAGCGTGTACGAGAAGGTCAGCGACCCGAACGAGAGCGACATGAGCTTCCCCGATGCGGGCTTCGCCAGCACGGGGGCCATCGTCTTCGAGGTCAACCCGACCGACCTGAAGGGCCTGACCCTGAGACTCAAGCCGAGCATGCTCTGGAACGTCTACAACTCCGAGGTGCGCGTCGACCTGGGTGTCCCGACCGAGGACATCGCCCAGCAGATGGTCGACCACGCCGACGACCAGTACGTCGTCAACGACTCGGTCACCCGGGTGGCGTCGTGAACCTCGCGAGCCGGGCGAGCCGGTTGGTCGTGCAGGCGTCGCTGATGGTCGGCCTGCTGGGCCTCGGATCGTTCACCATGCTGCACCCGTACCTGAGGGACGACGAGCAGCTGTACAAGCAGGGGCGGGTCGACGAGGTCGTCACCCAGGGCCCGGTGACGGTCCAGAGCATCGAGTGGAAGCTGGACTCACTGCAGGCCTACACCGCGATCCTGAACGAGGACGGCGAGGCGATCGAGCTCGACGCCCCGGCCGGGTCGATCTTCATGCTGGCCACCCTCACCGTGACCCCGCGGAAGGGGCTCATGCTCAAGGACCAGGGCTTCAGCTGTGACGCGCTGCTGCGGGACAGCAAGGGCAACACCTGGGATGACACGCTGGCCACCGGTTACCCGCTGCCGACGTTCTGCGGTGACGACGACCATCCGTTCACGATGGACAAGCCGGCGAAGATCGCGAAGGTGTACATCGTCCCGAAGAGCGCCGTACCGAACCTGGTCGGCCTGGTCGTCGAGGACTTCTACATCCACCGACGGGTCCTGATCACTCCCTGACGAAAAGCCCGTCAGACGGTCGCGGGAGCCGGCCGCTTGACGACCTCGCGCGGCGCCTTGGCCTGGGCGATCGCCGCGGCCTCGGCGCGACGCTCGCTGCCGACCGAGATGCACAGGTCGAACGCGGCGGCCAGGAGCGCGATCCGCAGCGGCTCGAAGAGCAGCCCCTGGATCAGGTTCGCAATCTCGTGGTTCATCAGGCCCCAGTACTGCCCGTGAATGCCGAGCAGCCGCTGGAAGGCGACGAACGCCCAGTCGTTGCCGAGCAGCCAGAACGTGTAGACCAGGCAGACCACGCCGAGGAACACCGGGCCGACCCGGACCAGCAGCCGGAACGCGTTGATCGCTGGGTAGAACTTCTCCCGGACACCGGCCAGCAGCAGGTCCGGCGCCTTGTAGGTCAGGCCGACAATCCGGCCCCGCTGCGGCGCCTCCTCCGCCTCGGTCTGCGCGCCGAGCCGGCGCTCCAGCCGCGTCCCGCGGAAGACGCCTCCGCTGGACAGCACCCGGTGGCCGAAGACGACCGTGGTGATCGCCAGCCAGGTCAACGGCTCGGCGATGCCCAGCTTGAACATCGGCCAGAGCGTCTCCCACAGGAAGCCCCAGAGGAACTCGATACCGGCCGGGATCGGGATGTGGATCTTGTCGAAGAAGCCCTTCACGCCGTCCCACCAGTCGAGCGACCAGTACCAGAAGCTGCGGTCCTTGAACCACTCCTTGCCCTCGTCGATCGCGTACGGCGTGATCACGAAGGTGAGCAGCACGAAGAACGCCTCGGCCCAGACCTGGGTCAGCTTGACCGGCCGGCTCGGCCAGCGGTCGTCGACGGACTGGAGGACGCGGCGCAGCACCAGGAGGACGGCAAGCGCGGGCAGGTAGTTGTGCCAACTGTGGATTCCCACCTTGAAGAACCCCGAGCCGGGCTGCAGCCCGTTCTGGACGAGGTACGTCGCACTCAACTGGCTGACTTGAGCATCGAAGAAGCCCCACGCCGACCAGACCGCGACCAGCGGCAGCAGTGTGACGGCCAGCAGTTCGAGCAGGCCGCGCTGCGTCGGGTCCGACGTCTCCTCCGCGTCGTCACTCGCCGCATCCCGCCAGCGGTACAGCGACATGGCGCAGGTCCGGATCATGCCGACGGCCGCGATGATCTGCAGCAGGACGCCGACCGCAAACAGGCCGGTGCCGAGACTCGAGTGCAGGTGCTCGGCCAGCCAGATCGCGCCCTGCGAGCACACCGTGAAGCCGACGAACCCGGCCACCCACCAGGTGGTCATGGGCAGCAGGTTCTTCCACCAGAGCCGGAATGTATCCCCGATCAGGTGGACCATCTCGCGAAAGCCGTCGACGAGCGTGCGCATCGCGCCTGATCCTAGGGGAGGGCCGGGTCCTCCGAGCAATTCAGTCCGTCATCCGTAGGTGTCGCGGGGGCCGCGGCCGCCGCGGATGGTGCGGGGGCCCTTGCGCCAGGTGTAGGTGTTGGGGCCGAGGACCTTGACCTGGGAGACGGTGCCTTCGCCGAGTTCGGCGTTCAGGCGGAAGAGCAGTTGCGGGACGAGCAGGTCGAGCTGGACCTTCCACGCGGTCGACGACGTACGGACGGTGAGGACGGTGTCGTCGTACGACTCCGGCTTGCAGTGTTCGGCCATCTCGGGGCCGACGATGGACGGCCAGCGCGCCATCACGCCGTGAACGGCGACGTCGACCTCCCAGCCCTGGTCGCGCATCAGCCGGCCGAGCGTGTTGGTCAGGCGCTGGGGATCGCGGTCGTCGGGGCGGGCGCTGCTGATCTGGGCTCCGAGCCGCGGCCGGCGGCGGCGTTTGACCGGCTTGATCCCGCCCTTCGCCGCCTGCTGCTTCAGCCGCGCCGCCAGGGATTTGGCGAGCTCCAGGCCCTGCTTGTCGTGCTCGGCCTCGCTCTCGGGGACGCTCTCGGAGGAATCCGGGGGTTCAGGCACGCTGAACGACCCCCTCACCCACCTCGAAGCGCGCTCCGCTGAGCTCGGCGGGCACGTCCGCGCCGACCGCCGCGGTCACCAGCACCTGCTCGGCCGGTGCGACCAGCTCGGCCAGCCGGTCCCGGCGCTGCGAGTCGAGCTCGGCGAACACGTCGTCGAGGATCAGCACCGGTTCACCACCGTCCGCGCGGAGCAGGTCGTACGACGCCAGTCGCAGCGCGAGCGCGAACGACCAGGACTCACCGTGACTCGCATACCCCTTCGCGGGCAAGTCCCCGAGCCCGAGCAGTACGTCGTCGCGGTGCGGGCCGACCAGCGACACGCCGCGGTCGAGCTCGTCCTGCCGCTTCTCCCGCACCGCCGCGAGCAGCACCTCCTCGACCTGCTCCCGGGACGCCACCCCGGGCTCGAGCAGCACGGACGACTTGTACTCGAGCCGCGCGTCACCCTTGCCGCGGGCAACAGCGTCGTACGCGCTCGAGACCAGCGGGCGGAGCGACTCCAGCAACTCCAGGCGGGTGGCCAGCAGCTCGGCCCCGGAGCGGGCGAGATGCGAGTCCCAGACCTCGAGCGTCCGGAGCTGGCCCTCGGCGGCACTCGTCCGGTTCTGCCGGCGCGCCTGCGAAGCGCTCCGCAGCAACGAGTTCCGCTGCTTGAGCACCCGGTCGTAGTCCTGCCGTACGCCGGCCATCCGCGGCGCTCGCAGCGTCAGCAGCTCGTCGAGGAACCGCCGGCGCTCGGACGGATCGCCCTTCACCAGCGCGAGGTCCTCCGGCGCGAACAGCACCGTGCGCAGCAGACCGAGCACTTCCCGTGGCCGCGGCACCGGCGACCGGTTGATCCGGGCCCGGTTTGCCTTCCCAGGATTGATTTCCAGCTCGACCACCACGTCGCGGTCGTACTGGCTGCGGATCTCCGTCCGCACGATCGCCCGGGTGGCGCCGGCCCGCACCAGCGGTGCGTCGTTGGCCACCCGGTGCGAACCGAGCGTCGCGGTGTAGTGGATCGCCTCGACCAGGTTGGTCTTGCCGTGGCCGTTCGGCCCGACGAAGGCCGTCACGCCCGGAGCGAGCTGGACCTCCGCCTGCTGGTAGGACCGGAAGTCGAGCAGACCCAGGGCGGTGACGTACACCTCAGTTCTTGGGCGGGGTCGCGTACGACGGATCGGCGGCCTCGGCACCCTTCACCGCGTGTCCGCCGAATTGGTTGCGCATCGCGGCGATCGCCTTCATCGCCGGCGAGTCCTCCTGCCGGGACGCGAACCGCGCGAACAGCGCGGCCGAGATGGCCGGCATCGGTACCGCGTGGTCGATCGCGGCCTCGACCGTCCAGCGGCCCTCGCCGGAGTCGTCGGCGTACCCGCGGATCTTGGCCAGGTGGCTGTCGTCCTTCAGCGAGGCGACGAGCAGGTCGAGCAGCCAGGAGCGGATCACGGTGCCCTCGCGCCAGGACTCGAAGGCCTCCGGCACGTTCTCCACGACGTCCGCGGCCTCGAGCAGCTCGTAGCCCTCGGCGTAGGCCTGCATGATCCCGTACTCGATGCCGTTGTGGACCATCTTCGAGAAGTGCCCGGCGCCGACCTTGCCGGCGTGCACGAAGCCGAACTCGCCCTCGGGCTTCAGCGCCTCGAAGATCGGCATCACCTGCTCGACGGTTTCCTTGTCGCCGCCGCACATCAGCGCGTAGCCGTTCTCCAGGCCCCAGACACCGCCGGACACGCCGCAGTCGACGAAGCGGATGTCCTTCTCGGCGAGCTGCGCGGCGCGCCGGGTGTCATCGGTCCAGCGGCTGTTGCCGCCGTCGATCACGATGTCGCCGGGGGACAGGAGCTCGGCCAGCTCGGTGACGACCGCGTCGATCGCCTGCACCGGCACCATGATCCAGACCACCTTGGGCTGGTCGGAGGCGGTGAGCTTGCCGACCATGCCGGCCAGGTCCTCGGCGTCGGAGATGTCCTGGTTGTGATCGAACCCGACCACCGTGTGACCGGCGTTCCGGATCCGCTGGCGCATGTTGCCGCCCATCTTGCCGAGACCGACAAGGCCGAGCTCCATCGTGAATCCCCTTGTTCTGTTGGTGTTCAGCTGTTCAGGCGGACCGGCATCAGGACGTAGCGGAACTCGCTGATCGGTTCACCGTCGAAGTCCGTCACACCGGTCAGTTCGGCCGGCTTCGTCGCCTGCGTGAACGCCAGGTGCGCGACCGGCGTACCGATCGCGCCGAGACCGTCGAGCAGGTACGTCGGGTTGAAGCCTACGGTCACCGGATCGCCGACCACCCGGGCCTCGAGCGACTCCGACGCCTGCGCCTCGTCACCGCTGCCCGCGTCGAGGGTGACGCTGTCGTCTTCGAAGGTCAGCCGGACCGGAGCGTTGCGCTCAGCGACCAGTGCGACGCGCTTCACGGCCTCGACCAGGGTCGCGGTGTCGATCCGCACCCGGGTCGCGATCGCCGCGTCGGTCGGGATGATGCCGCGCACCTTCGGGAACTCGCCGTCCAGCAACCGGGTGGTGGCGCGCCGGTTGCCACCGGACACCTCGCCCTCGAAGCCGACGATGCCGTCACCGCTGCCCGGGGCGGCCAGCGACACGATCACGTCGGAGCCGGTCATCGCCTTGGCGGTCTCCGACAGCACCCGGGCCGGCACCAGCGCGGCCGCGGAGGCGTCGGGGGACTGCGGGTTCCACTGCAGCTCGCGGATCGCCAGCCGGTAGCGGTCGGTGGCCAGCAGCGAGATCGTGGAGCCCTCGATCTCGACCCGGACACCGGTCAGCACCGGCAGCGTGTCCTCGCGGCCTGCCGCGGTCACCACCTGGGAGACGGCCTGGGCGAAGACGTCGGCCTTGACCGTCCCGCTGGCTGCCGGGAGCTCCGGCAAGGCCGGATATTCCTCTGTGGGAAGCGTCTGGAGCGTGAACCGCGAGCTGCCACAGGTGACCTGTGCCTTCGCGCCGTCCACTGCGACGTCCACGGGCTGGTTCGGAAGGCTCTTGGAGATGTCGGCAACGAGCCGGCCGGAGATCAGGCACTTCCCCGAGTCGGCCACCTGCGCGGGCACCGTGACCCGCACCGACGTCTCGTAGTCGAAGCCGGACAGGGTGATCTGCCCGTCCTCGGCTTCGACGAGAAGGCCGGCAAGGATCGGGACGCTGGGACGACTGGGCAAACTGCGCGCGGCCCAGGCCACCGACTCGGCCAGTACGTCGCGCTCGACGCGAAACTTCACCGCTGGGTGCCTCCTGATTCGGCTGTGTGCCAGGCAGATCCTGCCACGGACAAGTGTGCTGTGCGCCCATCGGGCCTGACGTGGCGCTTCGGGCGGGTCGCGTCGGCGTCGTTCCAGTACTGCTCCGAGTACTTCCGAGAACAGCCTGACAGGTCCCGCAAGCCGGCGCGAGATCGGGGTTTTCCCCAGATCGGGCCGCTCGATCGTTTTGTGGCCTTCGAGCTCTCTACAGTTTCCATAGTGTTCTTCGCACCGGTGGATACTGTGGAAAAGCGGCGACTTCCCAGGTCAGAGGCCAAATCGGGGTGGGGACACCGTGTGGACGACGCTCGCTTGTGCTGAGGACGACGGTGGATGGCGAAATCTGTCCCCACAGCCAATCCACACCACAGACGAGTCTTTCCACTGCGATACCCACACTTTTCCACAGCTGTGTCCCCAGCCTGTGTGGTCAGAGGTCCCGAGATCAGGTGGCGCCTGCTACGCGTCGTCCCGCGGGCACTGGGCGGCGTTGTCGTCGGTCGGAAGGACTCCGTCCTGCCTCCCTCCTCCGCCTTGCCCAGCACTCCGCGGGACGACGCTCGCGACGGCACCACCTGATCTCGGGACCTCTCACTGCTGCTTGGCTTGGTGCTTGATCCGGTTGGTCAGTTCGGTGACCTGGTTGAAGACACTGCGCCGCTCCGACATCAGTTGCCGGATCTTCCGTTCGGCGTGCATCACCGTCGTGTGGTCGCGGCCGCCGAACTGCTGACCGATCTTCGGCAGCGACAGGTCGGTCAGCTCACGGCACAGATACATGGCGATCTGCCGGGCGGTCACCAGCACGCGGCTCCGGCTCGAGCCGCACAGGTCGTCGATCGACAGACCGAAGTACGACGCCGTCTGGCCCATGATCATGCTCGCGGTCACCTCGGGCTTGCTGCCTTCGGGGATCAGGTCCTTCAGCACGATCTCGGCCAGGCTCAGGTCGACCGGCTGCCGGTTCAGGCTCGCGAACGCGGTGACACGGATCAGCGCGCCCTCGAGCTCGCGGATGTTGGTCTGCACCTTCGACGCGATGAACTCCAGCACCTCCGGCGGCGCCGTCAGCCGCTCGGTCGCGGCCTTCTTCCGCAGGATCGCGATCCGGGTCTCGAGGTCCGGCGGCTGGATGTCGGTGATCAGGCCCCACTCGAACCGGTTCCGCAGCCGGTCCTCCAGCGCCTCCAGGCGTTTCGGCGCACGGTCGGAGCTGATCACGATCTGCTTGTTCGCATTGTGCAGCGTGTTGAAGGTGTGGAAGAACTCTTCCTGGGTCTGGATCTTGCCTTCCAGGAACTGGATGTCGTCGATCAGCAGCACGTCGACGTCGCGGTACCGGCGCTGGAACTGGGACGCCTTGTCGTCGCGGATCGCGTTGATGAAGTCGTTGGTGAACTCTTCGCTGGACACGTACCGCACGCGGGCGCCGGTGTAGAGGCTGCGGACGTAGTGCCCGATCGCGTGCAGCAGGTGGGTCTTGCCCAGACCCGAGTCGCCGTAGATCAGCTGCGGGTTGTACGCCTTGCCCGGTGCCTCGGCGACGGCGACGGCCGCTGCGTGCGCGAATCGGTTCGAGCTGCCGATGACGAAGGTTTCGAAGGTGTACTTCGGGTTCAGCCGCGCTTCACCCTGCGCCTCGGTGGCCGCCTGCGACGAACCGTTCGGCGGCGGGGCGACCGATCCGAGCGGCTGACCGAACGACGACTGCTGCTGCGGGGCCGGCTGCTGCTCGTAGTGCTGCGGAGCCGGCGGCGCGCTGAAGTGGTTGTCCGGATCGGTCAGCGCGGACTGGATGGTCGGCTGGAAGGCACCGTCGGTGCGCAGCGGCTCGCGGACGGGCGGCGGCTGCTGCTGCATCGGCTGCTGCGGCGCGTGCTGCTGGGGCGCGTGCTGCTGCGGCGCGTGTTGTTGTGGAGGCTGCTGTGTGTACTGCGGTTGCGGCGGAGCTTGCTGTTCGCGGAGCTCCGGGTCGAGGGACGGGTCGACGGTGACGGCGATCCGGATGTCGCGGCCGAAGCTCTCGGTGAGGATCCGCTCGAGGTCCGGACGGAGGCGCGTCTCGAGCTGTCCGCGGGTGAAGTCGTCAGGCACCGCGACGATCGCCGTGCTTTCGTGCAGCGTGACCGGACGCGAGTTCGTCAACCAGGCACGCTGGTTCGGCGGCAGCCCGGCAAGCACGCGAGCCCACGCCTCACCCAGGTCCGTCGCAGCCGGAGCCGCCGGCTGCGTCTGCACCGCCTGCACCGGCGGCTGCACCTGCTGCACCTGCTGCTGCGGGTGCTGCGGGTGCATCTGCTGGGGCTGCACCTGGTGAGTCGGCTGTGGCTGCGACTGCTGTGGCTGCGACTGCTGTGGCTGCGACTGCTGTGGCTGCGACTGCTGTGGCTGCGACTGGGGTGGCTGTGGCTGCGGCTGGTGGTGCTGCGGCTGCTGGAGTGGCGGCTGCTGCGGCTGCTGCGCTGGCGCGTGCTGCTGCGCCTGCGGTTGCGTCGGCTGTAGCACTGCCGGCTGTTGCGCCTGCGCCTGTGGCTGCTGCGCCTGTGGCTGCTGCGCCTGTGGCTGCTGCGCCGCGTGCGCCTGCGGTTGCTGTTCCGCCGGCTGTGGCTGCGTGGGTTGCTGCGTCGGTTGCTGCGCCTGCGGTTGCTGCTCCGCTGACTGCTGCTGCGGGTGTTGTGGTGCGCCCTGCTGGTGGGCGGGGTGTTGCGGCAGTTGCTCCTGCGAGTGTTGTGGAGCGCTCTGCTGAGCGACCGGAGGCTGTAGCGCCTGCTGGTGCGGCTGCAGAGGCAGGTGCTGGTTGTGGTGGAGCTGCGGGG
Organism: Kribbella sp. NPDC004138; assembly: GCF_053603655.1. Classification (NCBI taxonomy): domain Bacteria; kingdom Bacillati; phylum Actinomycetota; class Actinomycetes; order Propionibacteriales; family Kribbellaceae; genus Kribbella; species Kribbella sp. NPDC004138. Next base: position 119,551 of record NZ_JBSGFZ010000013.1, on the reverse strand, counting down.
GCAGGTGGTGCTGCGGTGCGTCCCGATGCGGGGCCTGCACGTCAGCGGATTGCGGCTCGGCCGGCTGGTGCTCAGCTGCTCGCTCGTCGGGCGTGCGCTCGACGGCCACCGGCTGCTGCGGTGCCTGCTGGTCGGAGACGGCCGGCTCGGGCGTCTGCTCTACCTGGGGGAGCTCCGTGGAGGTGTGCTCGGCGGTTGGTGGCGCCGCCGCGCTCTGCTGATCCGGTCTGCCGTCGGGTGACCACTGGTTAGTGGCTGCGTCGTCCACACGTGCCTCCCCCTCGATCGGTACCGCTCCTGCTGCAGTGCCGCCAGTACCCCAATCGCCGGCACCCCAGGCGTTGCCCGCGCCGGGGTGCTGATTCACGGCCGGTGCCGCACCGAAGTACGACGTACCTGCTGTGGACTGGGGTGGGCCGGACGGAAGATCGGTGGCCGCACGCTCGAGCTCGGAGCGGTAGCCGTACGGACCCGGGGGCGGCGCGGGCCGGTAACCGGCGGCCGGCGGCTCGGGCATCGGGATCGGGAGCGACGGGCTCAGGTAGTCACCGGGATCCATCCGCGGCATCGGCGTCTCCGCGCGCGGACCGGGTGTGGTCTCGGTCCGGGGCAGCGGCTCCGGCGCGGTCGGCACCTCGGTGCGGAAGTTGGCCTCGGGCTCGGGCCGGAGGCCGGCGTCGGGTTCGGGCCGGAGGTCCTGCCGGCCGTCAGCGGTGTGGTCCGTCCGGTGCTCGGCCGGGCTGAATTCCACCGGTGTGAATTCCGCACTGGCGGAATGGTCCTCGACCACGCGTTGCTCCCCGAATCCATCGCTGCGGTGGCCGGCGCGTTCCGAACTGATCCGGGCTGCGCGACCATTCGACCCGACCACCGTGCGGGCCGCTGTCCACACGGTTGTCCACAGTTGTGAACGACCGCCGGAGCAGGTTGGTTACCGATCGCGGGGTGTGGGACCTCTGGTGTGAAGAAGTGACGCTAACAAGTCCGCCCACACGGCTTCAAGCCGTCATCCACAGGCTATGAACAGGAAATTGGGGGCAACTTGCGGCGTGTCGGGTAGACGCCGGAGCGTAGTCATGGTGCGAGGTCGCTCTCTGTCGCCGATCCGGCCGGACAGTGACGAGTCCTCGACCGACCGCTCGTCCACTATCCTGTCCACAAGCCTGTGGAAAACCTTGGGGATACCTGGTTTGACCTGTCCACAAGGAGCCACGTACCGTGGATCGGTCGGTGTTGAGCCGGCCGTTTCGTGCTGCGCTCCCTGCGGGACCATCTCTGGTTCTCCGACGGTGTGCAGGATGCACCAACGGGCAGATCCGAATCAGTGGATTTGTCGACAAATTTGTGTTCTCGAGTAACCGGAGTCATTCCAGTGAGCAAGCGGACGTTCCAGCCGAACAACCGTCGTCGGCACAAGAAGCACGGCTTCCGTCTTCGGATGCGCACCCGCGCGGGTCGCGCGATCATCGCCGCCCGCCGTGGCAAGGGTCGTCAGCGCCTCGCGGCCTGAGCGACCCGTCGGACGGTGACCACCTCGTGTTGCCCGCGTCGAACCGATTGCGCCGGTCCGACGACTTCCGTCGCGCCGTCCGGTCCGGTCGGCGCGCGGCGCGACGCGCGGTGGTCCTGCATGTGCTGGCGCAGGCCGACACACGCGATGCTGTCGGCCCGGCGCGCGTCGGGTTCGTTGTGAACAAGGCGGTGGGCAACGCGGTTCTGCGGAACCGGGTCCACCGCCGTCTGCGTGCGGTCCTGGCTACGCGCTTACCCGATCTGCCGGCCGGCAGCCTGACCGTCGTCCGCGCTCTCCCGTCGTCCGCCGCGGCGTCGTACGACGAGTTGGCGGCCGACGTCGACGGCGCCCTGGGCCGGGTGCTGCGGCCATGATGCGGATCAATCCCGTGCGGAGCGGGATCATCGGTTTCCTGAAGTTGTACCGGCTGCTGATCAGCCCGCTGTACGGGCAGGTCTGCAGGTTCTACCCGAGTTGTTCGGCGTATGCCTTGGAAGCGGTCGAACGCCACGGTGCGGTGCGCGGTAGCTGGCTGGCGATGAGGAGACTCATCCGCTGCCACCCGTGGAACCCCGGAGGCTACGACCCCGTTCCTCCCAGAGATGTCGACCAGCGCGGAGAGTCTTTCTCCGCCAACCAGCCCGGACCGTCGGCCGACGCCGGGCCTGCGCAGCGAGGTGTGTGAGTGACTCTTCTGGCCATCCCCGGACTCGCGGTGTGGGACGGGATCGTAGACCTGTTCAACACGGTGATGACCCCGCTCTACTGGGCCGTGTCGGCGCTGCTCGTCGGCTGGCACTGGCTGTTCAGCCAGGTGCTCGACCCGAACAGCGGCTGGGCGTGGGCGCTGTCCATCGTCGGTCTGACCGTCACCATCCGGACGCTGCTGATCCCGCTGTTCGTCCGGCAGATCCGCTCGAGCCGGAACATGCAGCTGCTGCAGCCGAAGATGAAGGAGCTGCAGAAGAAGTACGGCCATGACCGGGAGAAGCTCGGTCAGGAAATGATGAAGCTGTACAAGGAGACCGGGACCAACCCGTTCTCCTCGTGCCTGCCGCTGCTGCTGCAGTCGCCGATCTTCCTGGCCCTGTTCCGGGTGCTCGACTACGCGGCGAACGGCAAGGCGCACAGCGCGATCATGGAGCCGTACGTCTACTCGCTGCAGCACGCGAAGATCTTCGGCGCGGAAATCTCGCAGACCTTCCTGAAGGCCAGCGGCCCCGGCGCCAACAACGTCAAGGTCGTCGCGATCGTCCTGATCATCCTGATGACGACGACGATGTTCATCACTCAGCTGCAGCTGATGCGGAAGAACATGCCGAAGGAGGCCCTCACCGGCCAGGCCGCGCAGATGCAGAAGATCATGCTGTACGTCTTCCCGATCTTCTTCCTCATCGGTGGCTTCAACTTCCCGATCGGTGTGCTGATCTACTGGTTCGTCTCCAACGTGTGGACGATGGGTCAGCAGTTCTACGTGATCCGCCGCAACCCCGCCCCGGGCACCCCGGCGTACGACGCGATGCAGGCCCGCAAGCGCGAGCACAACCTGCGCCACGGCCGGGCGGCCGACGAGGGCGTCCCGGGCGCCGTCGGCACCGACACCGAGACCGAGACGACGGACCGTCGTCCCGCGCAGCGCCAGCAGCCGAAGCGGCAGTCGCGCAGTGACCGGAGGACCGGCGGACCGGCAGCCGGCGGCGCGGACGCCTCGAGCAACGGACAGCCGTCCTCGAGCAGGCCGCAGGACACGGCGCCGAAGCAGGACGCACCGAAGAAGACTCAGGCCGCAGCTGCCAAGAAGCAGCCGGCCGGCAAGAAGGGCACCGGAGCCAAGCGCCAGCCCGCGGCGAAGTCGGCCGCGCAGAAGAAGGCGGCGCAGAAGCGCTCCGGCGGTTCGCGCTGACCCGGCGCACCCCTGATTGCCCCGAGCCCCGGGTCCCCGTGAGGCGGATCCCGACACTGTGAAGGAGTGGCCGTGACCGACGGCATGCAGAACACCGACACGGCGGAGCAGTCCGCCGGTACGAACTCGGCCGAGGATCGCCTGAAGGCCCTCGAGGCGGAGAGCGACATCGCGGCGGACTACCTCGAGGAACTGCTGGACATCGCCGATCTCGACGGCGACATCGACATGGACATCGACGGGGACCGGGCCGCGGTCTCGATCGTCGGCGCCGAGCTGAACAACCTCGTCGGCGAGAACGGCAAGGTCCTGGAGGCGCTCCAGGAGCTGACCCGGCTCGCGGTGTACCGGGAGACCGGTGAGCGGTCGCGGCTGATGCTCGACGTGTCGAACTACCGGGCGAACCGGAAGGCGGAGCTCGAAGAGGTCGGCCGCAAGGCCGTCGAGGAGGCGAAGGCGACCGGCACCCCGGTGCGGCTGGACCCGATGACGCCGTTCGAGCGCAAGGTCGTGCACGACGTCGTCGCGGCCGCCGGCCTGACGTCGGAGTCCGAGGGCGAGGAGCCCCGCCGCCGCGTGGTGGTTCAGCCATGACAGCGCACCGATGACCGAACACGTTTCACGTGAAACACCGCCGCTCGTGGACAAGCTGTTTCCACGGGCGGCGGTCCGGCTTTCGGCGTACGCCGAGTTGCTGGCGACCGAGGGCACGCTGCGCGGCCTGATCGGACCGCGCGAGGTTCCGCGGCTGTGGGACCGCCACCTGCTGAACTGCGCCGTGGTCGAGCGGCTGATCCCGGAGGGCGCGTCGGTCGCCGACGTGGGCACCGGCGCCGGACTGCCCGGCATCGTGCTCGCGATCGTGCGGCCCGACCTCCAGGTGGATCTGGTCGAGCCCCTGCTCCGGCGCACGACCTTTCTCCAGGAGGCGGTCGATTCCCTGGAGCTCGCCAACGCGACGGTCGTCCGCGCGCGGGCCGAGGATCTGCCGCCGGCGTCGTACGACGTCGTCACCTCGCGGGCGGTCGCTCCGCTCGGGAAACTGGCCCGCTGGTGTCTGCCGCTCTGTGTCGAGGGCGGACTGATGCTGGCCATGAAAGGGGCGTCCGCAGAGGAGGAACTGGACGCCTCAGAACGCGAGTTGATGAAGCTCGGCGCAGAGGTTTGTCATATTCACGAACTTGGCGGCGATGAACTGGCCAACCCCACGACTGTGGTGAGTATTGTGGCCGGACGTGCTGCAGGGGGATCCCGGCACGCAAGACACGGGAGGTGAGCGGGTTGGTGAGTCGTGCCCTCGGATGGCCCGAGAAGAGCACCGGGGAGCCAGGGGCGTCCCAGGGGATCGGCTGGCCGACCGAACCGGACTCCGCCGTCCGTGTGGTGACTCAGGAACCCGCTCCCAGTTCGTCGCCCGCGCCGGCACCCCCTGTCCAGACCTCTTCGACGCCGGCCGCCGAGCAGCCGTACCTCGCGCCGCCGATCGACACCTCGAGACTCCAGGCCGCTGCCGCGGCCGGTCTCGGCAGTGCGGCGGACGGCGACCAGGCGTCTGTTTCACGTGAAACGCCTGAGATGCGGGATGATGGTCCCGGGTCCGATTCGGCGTCACTGGTGGACGTCGAGCCGGACCTCTCGGAGTCTCCACCGCCTGTGGATGACCACCGCATGAAACTGCCTCTGCACACGGGAATTCGTCCACAGAAGCCTGTGGACGGAGCTGGGGGCAGACCCGCCCCGACCCCTACAGACATCCTCTTCGGGCCAAGTCCCGCACCTATTGGAATGGGCGCTATGACTGCCGCACAGATCGCCGCGCGGGCCACGTCGGACGAGCTTCAGCGACGACTCCTGGAGACTCCGATCGCCGCCGCCACCGAACGGACCCTGCTGGTGAATGAAGGACGCACGATGGGCCGCGAATTCCCGCTGCCTGCCGAGACCCGAGTCTTCGTCGTCGCCAACCAGAAGGGTGGCGTGGGCAAGACCACGACGACGGTGAACGTCGCGGCCGGCCTCGCCCTCTACGGCGCGAAGATCCTCGTCATCGACCTCGACCCACAGGGCAACGCGTCGACGGCCCTCGGTATCGACCACGCCGAAGGTACGCCGGGTGTGTACGAGGCGATCATCGAAGGCGAGCCGCTGCGCAAGCTGATCCAGCCGTGCGCCGAACACCCCGGCATCCAGGTGATCCCGGCGACCATCGACCTGGCCGGCGCCGAGATCGAGCTCGTCAGCCTGGTGGCCCGGGAGAGCCGGCTGAAGAGTGTGCTCGAGGCCTACCTGACCGAGACCGAGACCGCGGGGGAGAAGTACGACTACGTCTTCATCGACTGCCCGCCGTCGCTCGGCCTGCTGACCGTGAACGCCCTGACCGCCGCCCGCGAGGTCCTGGTCCCGATCCAGAGCGAGTACTACGCGCTCGAGGGTCTGTCGCAACTGCTGCGGCACATCGACATGGTGAAGTCGCACCTCAACCCGTCGCTGGACGTGTCGACGATCCTGCTGACCATGTACGACGCCCGGACGAAGCTGGCCGGCGAGGTCGCGGCCGAGGTCCGCGGTCACTTCAAGGACGCCGTCCTGCGCACCGCCGTACCGCGGTCGGTGCGGATCTCGGAGGCCCCGAGCCACGGGCAGACCGTGCTCGCGTACGACCCGGCGTCGGCCGGTGCACTGTCGTACCTGGAGGCGTCGCGCGAGATCGCGATGCGGAACAACTCCTGAGCCAGGCGCAGCGGCGTGGCAGTGTTTCACGTGGAACGGGCCCCGCTCGTTTCACGTGAAACAGGACACGCAGGCTGCGGTGACGGCTGCGGTCGTCGGTCAGCGTTGTGATTAGGTCAGCAGTAGCTCAGCAGGCAGTCGAACTCGAGGGAGCGCGATGAACACCCGACTCGGACGCGGACTTGGTGCGCTGATCCCCAGCTCGCCGGCGCCTGGCACCACCACCCTCGGCAGTAAGTCGAACTCGATCCCGGGGGCGCCGCCGGTGGCGACGCCGACCGTGCCGCAGGGAGCGCAGGGGCCGGAGCTCGCCGTGGTGCCGGGAGCGTCGTTCGCGGAGATCGAGGTCGACAAGATCACGCCGAACCCGAAGCAGCCGCGAACGGTCTTCGACGAGGACGCGATGGAGGAGCTCGTCCACTCGGTCAAGGAGATCGGCCTGCTGCAGCCGATCGTCGTCCGCCGGCTCGAGGACGACACGTACGAACTCGTCATGGGCGAGCGCCGCTGGCGCGCGACGCAGGCCGCCGGCCTGACGACGATCCCCGCGATCGTGCGGGAGACCTCGGACGACGCGATGCTCCGGGACGCCCTGCTGGAGAACCTGCACCGTAGCCAGCTGAACCCGCTGGAAGAGGCCGCGGCGTACCAGCAGATGCTCGACGACTTCGGGTGCACGCAGGAGGTGCTCGCCACGCGGATCGGGCGGTCGCGCCCGCAGATCTCCAACACACTGCGACTGCTGAAGCTGCCGGCATCCGTTCAGCGCCGGGTCGCGGCCGGGGTGCTGTCCGCCGGCCACGCGCGGGCGCTGCTCGGTCTGCCCAGCGGTGACGCGATCGAGCGGCTCGCGCAGCGGATCGTCGCCGAAGGGCTCTCGGTGCGGACGGTCGAGGAGATCGTCGCGCTCGGGGACATGCACGGCGACGACACGGCCGCGCCGCGCCGCCGGAACAAGCCGGTCGCACCGCGGCTGGTCGATCTCGCGGATCGGCTGTCGGACCGGTTCGAGACGCGCGTGAAGGTCGACCTCGGAAAGACCAAGGGCAAGATCACCGTCGAGTTCGCCTCTCTCGACGACCTCGAGCGCATCGTCACGCTGATGGATCCGAACAAGGCCAGCGGGGCCTGACGCCGATCACACAGACGAACGCCCGCCGAATTGTCGGCGGGCGTTGGTATGTCTGGGGCCTGTCGAGCCCGAGGAGGCCCAGGTGCAGAACCGACCGCGCGTGGTGGTCAGCGTAGGAGCAAGTGCCGACGGGAAGGTCGCGCTCGTCCGGGATGCCCTCTTGATGCGTGAGCCCAGCTCGCGGCTGTGGGAGGCGATGACTCCATCGGCGCCTGACTCGGTCGCGCTCGACGTCGTCGAGCTGGTCAGGCAGCAGTACGGCTGCAGCGCCGTTCTGGAGGGGAGTGGCAGCCTGGTCGCCGAGGACGATACGCCCGACGAGCTGCCGGCGTACGACGGTGATCCGGCCGGGCTCTACGGCCACTTCCTTCCGGCCGACGTGATCGGACAGCCGTCGCCGCCGCACATGTGGTTCACGGTGGTCGACAGCCGCGGACGGGTGCGCTGGACCGAGAAGCATGAAGGCTGGGATGTGCTGGTTCTGGTGGCGCGATCGACGCCGGCGGACTATCTGGCGTATCTCCGCCGGGAGCGCATCTGCTATCTCGTCGCCGGCGAGGAGCGCGTCGACCTGGCGCAGGCGATCGCCGCGATGGGTGCCGAGCTGGGCATCAGCTGCGTGTTGTCGATGGCAGGCGGCGGTTTGAACGGCACGCTGCTGCGAGCAGATCTGATCGACGAGCTGCACCTGACGGTGGCGCCCGCTCTGGTCGGAGGGCTGGGCACGCCGTCGATCATGGACGGCGCTCCGCTCGCGATCGGCGAGGCTCCGACCCGGCTGCAGCTGCTCTCGATGCGAGCGGATGCCGGCGGCAGCGTTCGGCTCCACTACGCCGTTCTGCGGACCTGAAATGGCCGCGATCCTGCGGCGTCGAGCCCGGAAATCACACGGATGTAAGTCCGGCCGGGTGGCTTAGGATCGCGCTGACAGAGCTAGTTAACGGCACGAACTGTCGGGATTCATCACCAGAGAGACATGTCGACAAATCCATGTCGCCACCCCCCGCGAATGTTTCATGTGAAACATCGACGACTAGCGACCGAGAAGCTCGTGCGACGTCTTGCGCTCGGCGTAGAACGAGAGGAACGGGATGGTGCCGGCGACCGCCATCAGGACCAGCCGGGGGAAGGACCAGCGGACCCGGCGGAACAGGTCGAACGTGCCGAGGAGGTACACGACGTACAGGAAGCCGTGCATCGGGCCGATCACGTTCATCGCGCCGGGGTCGTCGGCCAGGTACTTCAGCGGCATCGCCACGAACAGCAGCAGGAGCAGCATCACGCCGACCACGTACGCGATCACGCGGTAGCGCATCAGGGCGCCGCGGACGGCCGGGGTGAGCGGCTGCGGGCCGGCGGCGGAAGTGGCGGGGTCAGCAGAGGAAGTCACGCTGAAACGGTACCGCTTGACTCCACAGGCTCCCCGACCTGGTCGCCCGTCCCGGCGTCCGGCGGCGTGCGGTGCGCATCCAGCACCATCCGGGCCCACATCCACAGCGTGAACGCCGCGAAGATCCACCACTGCACGGCGTACGCCACGTTCCGCAGGCCGGCGTGATCCGTCGGCGGCGGAGGCGGCACGACAGCGGCCGGTGCCGGTGACGGTACGGCGCCCGCATCGACAGCGGTCTGTACGACGAACGCGTCGTACACCCGGTACTTCACCAGGTGCACGATCGTCGGGATCCGCAGCGACGACAGCACCCGCCCCTTGGCGGCGTCGGCCGACGAGTCCTCGGCCTCGGACGCCACCACCGAGCCGGTCAACCGCACCGGACCGGTAGGCGCCTGCGCGGCCGCGTCGGTCACGACAGGCACCCAGCCGCGGACGACCATCACAGCGCCGGAGCCGGGGAGCATGAGCGGCGAAAGCACCCAGAAGCCGTTCTTGCCGTCCTGGGCGCGATCCGCGATGAACACCTGGTCAGCGGCCGGCCCCCACGTGCCCTCGATGGTGACGCGCCGACCGACGGCCTTCGACGGCAGGCCCTCGTCGATGGAGAACAGTGACTGCAGGGCGACCGGCGGAGCCGCAGCGCGCTGAGCGGTCGCGTCCGCCGTCTTCGACTGGTACACGCTCAACTGCCACACACCCATGGCGGTCATGACACCGGCGAGCGCCAAAGCGAGCACCAGGAGACCGGACCACTGCGGCGTCAGCACGGTCCGCCACAGCGGCCGAGCGGGCTCCGGAGAGCGGGGGTCTGGCATTGCTACGTCCGGCGCTCAGCGGGCTGCTGCGGTGGCAAGCAGATCGCGGCAGAGGACGCCGAGCTCGATCCCGGCCGCCTCGGCGGCCAGCGGGACCAGCGACGTCTCGGTCATCCCCGGAGCCACGTTCACCTCGAGGAACCACGGCACGCCGGCCGCGTCGACCACGAGGTCGGTCCTGGACAGATCGCGCAGTCCCAGTGCCTGGTGCGCCTGGACGGCGGCCGCGGCGCAGGCACCGGCGGCCTCAGGCTCCAACCGAGCAGGTACGACGAACTGCGTCGCGCCTGCGGTGTACCGGGCCTCGTAGTCGTAGAACCCCGAGTCCGGGCGGATCTCGACGGCAGGCAGCGCCCGCGGCCCGTCGCCGGTGTCGACGACCGTGACAGCCACCTCGGTCCCGTCGACGTACTGCTCGATCAACGCGACCGGGCCGTAGGCGTAGCAGTTCACCATCGCCGACGGCAGTTCCTCGACCGAGCGCACGATCGACGCACCCAGCGCCGACCCGCCCCGGGCCGGCTTCACGACGAGCGGCAGGCCGACCTGCTGGATCACTGCCTCCATCAGCGCCGCGGCGCCGAGCTCGCGGAACGTGTCGTGCCCGAGCACGACCGAGGCAGGCGTGTGCAGTCCCGCGGCGCCGACGACCGTCGCGGCGACCGGCTTGTCGAACGCCGTACGGCACGCGGCCGCGTCGGCCCCGACGTACGGAACGCCGTACAGGTCGAGGACCTGGCGGAGGGCGCCGTCCTCGCCGGTGACGCCGTGCAGGACGGGGAAGACCGCGTCCGGGGGATCGTCGCGCAGCCGATCGACCAGCGAGGCGTCGACGTCGCGCTGTTCGACCTCGACGCCGACACTGCGCAGCGCGTCCGCCACCCGGCGGCCGGATCGCAACGAGACGTCCCGCTCGTGCGACAGCCCACCCGCCAGTACCAGCACCCGACCCAGATCACTCATCACAAATATCCCGATCACTCGTGGGCGACTCCGGCACGGCCGCCGGTCCCGAGGCCCACTCGAACGGTACCCCTACCGATTCCCGCACCCCCGGCCGCCCGCAGCTCCCTTGCGCAACCTTTGCGAAGCGGAGCGGCGAAAAACCTACGAAAGCTCCGGCCCCGGAGCGTCGTACTCGCGGCCGGCGCCGGGTGGCAGCGGGCCGAACGTCTGGCGGAGCTCGAGCTCCTCGTGGATCACCGCGGCGAGCCGGCCGACTCCCTCGGTGATCCGCTCCGGCGTCGGATGACAGTACGACAGCCGCATGCACTGGGAGCCGAAACCGTCGGAGAAGAAGGCCGTTCCGGGCACATAGGCGACGCGTGCGGTGACCGCGCGGGGCAGCATCGCCTTCGCGTCCAGCCCGTCCGGCAACGTCAGCCAGACGTAGAACCCGCCCCGCGGCCGTGTCCAGGTGGTTGCCGCTGGCATCTTTTCGGCCAGCGCCGCGAGCATCGCGTCGCGGCGCTCGCGGTACATCTCCCGGAACTGCTTCACCTGCCCCATCCAGTCGTGCCGGACCAGGTACGACGAGATGGCGAGCTGGCTGAAGGTCGGCGGGCACAGGGTCGCGGACTCCTGTGCCAGCACGAGTTTCTCGCGGACGGCGTGCGGCGCGACCGCCCAGCCGACCCGGAAGCCGGGGGCGAACGTCTTCGAGAAGGAGCCGAGGTAGATGACCCCTTCCCGGTCCGCGGCGCGCAACGCCTGCTGCGGCTCACCTTCGAATCCGAGCAGTCCGTACGGGTTGTCCTCGAGGATCAGCAGCTCCGCCCGCTGGCAGATCTCCAGCACCCGCGCCCGCCGCTCGTCGGACAGCGAGACCCCGGCGGGGTTGTGGAAGTTCGGGATCGTGTAGAAGAACTTGATCCGCTTGCCGGCCGCCCGGACCGACGCGATCGCCTGCTCCAGCGCCTCCGGCACCACGCCGTCGTCGTCCATCGCGACATGGACGACCTCGCACTGGTACGCGCGGAACACGCCGAGCGCGCCGACGTACGACGGCGCCTCGCAGATCACCACGTCGCCCGGATCGCAGAAGACCCGGGTCACCAGGTCGACGGCCTGCTGGCTGCCGACCGTGACGACGACGTCGTCGGGATGGGCCTCGATGCCCTCCAGCCGCATGATGTCGCAGATCTGGTCGCGGAGCGCCGGGTCGCCCTGGCCGGAGCCGTACTGCATCGCGGTCGCGCCGCTCTCGATCACCAGGTCGCGGACCGCGCCGCCGACCACGTCGAGCGGCAGGCCGCCGATGTTCGGCATACCGCCCGCGAGCGAGACCACCTCGGGGCGGCTGGCGACCGAGAACAGCGCCCGGATCTCCGATGCGGTCATGCCCTTCGTCCGGGCTGCGTACGCCTCGACGTAGTTGTCGAGACGGGTCTGCCGGACATCGGGCACGTCAGCACTCACGAGGGCCACTCCAACGGTGATCGAGGGGGAAGTCACCAGGTTACGTCGACAGACCCAGGTCGGGACTGGGGATCGGCGTGACCTCTCACTACCATGCCTTATAGGGGCAGGTTCGACCATGCCGGAATCTGGCTGCTGAGACAGCCGGAGGGCGCGGTGCGGCCTGAGAGGTGGAACCGGAAGGCGGAATCTGGGATGAGCGTGGGCAGGACAGCCGGATGGGCGCTCGGCGGCCTGGCGCTGGGCGTACTGGCCGGGTTCGCCGGCGAGCTGTTCCGGCGGCAACCGGCCGCGAAGGTGCAACAGCGGTACGTCGCCCCGGAGGCGACCCGCACGCCGGACGCGCGGACCCCGGCCCCGGTCCCCGAACCGGCGGCCGAACCGGTCCGCTGACGGATGGTGACGAAGCCAACAGCACGTAGCGCTGAACGGATGCATTGATGGCCCGACGGCTGGAACCGCTGACGCTCGCCAACCTCGGCGAGTTGCCGGTCCCGTGCCGTGACTGCGTGTTCTGGGAGCTCGATCCGGTGGCGGCGCGGCAGGCCGACCGCAACGGCGACACCGGGCTGGAGAAGGAAGCCTGGCTGTCCCAGTTGCTGCTGGACTGGGGGACCGCCGGCATCGTGCTGTACGTCGACGACGAGCCGGCCGGCTTCGCGGTGTACGCCCCGGCGACGTACCTGCCCAGGATCCAGGCGTTCCCTACGGCACCCGTCAGCCCGGACGCCGTCGTCCTCGCGACCGGCCGGATCCTGCCGCGGTACTTGGGCCTCGGGCTCGGCAAGATCCTCGTCCAGGCGGTGGCCAAGGACGTACTGAAGCGAGGTTTCCGCGCGGTCGAGGCCTTCGGCGACTCGCGCTGGGACGGGCCGGGCTGCGTGTGGCCGACCGACTTCCTGCGTGCGGTCGGGTTCGGTGTGGTGCGCGAGCACCCGCGCAATCCCCGGCTGCGGCTGGACCTGCGGTCGGCGATCACCTGGCGCAGTGAGATGGAGGCCGCCGTCGAGCGCCTGATGGGCGCCATCCGTCCGGAGCAGTCGCCGGCGGCGCCGGTGACGGTCCGCGACGCGCTGCGGTCGGGCCCGGAGTAGCCGTGATCTATCGGGTGCTGGCGGACGTGGTGATGCTCGTGCACGGCGCCTTGCTCGTGTTCTTCGTGATCGGCGCGTTCCTCGCCTGGCGCTGGCCGAAGCTGATCTGGTACCACCTCGCGATCGTGGTGTGGAACCTGGTGATCGTGCTGGTCGACTTCGGCTGTCCGGTGACGGCGACCGAGAAGTTCTTCCGCCGGGAGGGCGGCGAGAGCGTGTACGCGGGCGGGTACATCCAGCACTACCTCAACGGCTGGTTGTGGCCCGACGGCGCGACTCCCGTCGCAGAGAAGGTCGGCTTCGCGCTCGTCGTGATCGGATACATCGGATTCTTCGTCCTCCGGCACCGGCGCCGCGCCAAGCTCAGGGGTGAGTCAGTGGGACCCCGGACGTGAGCCGGGGACGCGCTCCTCATACTGGAGAAGTGCCTATCGACGACTACCTCGCGGCCCTCGGCAAGGAGCTCTGGGGACCCCGCCGCCGCAAGGCGGACCTGCTCGCCGAGGCGCGCGATCATCTGACCGACGCCGCCGAGGCCCTCGAGGCGGACGGTATGGACAGGCGCGCCGCGGAGAAGCACGCGGTGGCCGACTTCGGGACCCTCGAGGAGGTCGCGCCGGGCTATCGCGCGGATCTTGCCGTCAGTCAGAGCCGGCGTACGGCGGTGCTGCTGTTCGCGGCGCTGATCATCCAGCCCATCGTGTGGCGGGAAGGCGCTTGGAGCTGGAACAGCGGGCCGGACGACCCCAACCCGCTGAACGACCTGCTGCAGGCGCTGGTCCGCGACGTCGGCACGATCGCCATCGCCGGCGCCGTCCTCGCGGTCGTTGCCGCCGGCATCGGCCTGCGGTATCCGCTGGTCCGGGACCACCTGGCCGGTGTGACGACGGGCTTCGCGCTCGCGAACGCGGCGGCGATCGGCGCGATCAGCCTCCTGATGGCGCTGACCAGCCCGCACCCGAACGGCCTGCTCGGCCTCGGCGTGGTCTGCGGCTTCGTCGTGCTGCCGCTGCTTCTAGTCGCCCAGCAGGCCACGCGCGGCCTACGCCTCGCTTGGGCGTAGCACCCCTTCCACCACCGCCCGGAACGTCACCCACTCCTGCTTGCCGGTGGCAAGCATCTTCGCACCCGCACTGGTGAGCTGGTACGTCCGCCGTTTGCGGCCGCCGACCGTGCTCCACTCGCTGGCCAGGTAGCCGGCCCGCTCCAGACGACGCAGCGCCGGGTAGAGCGTGCCGGTCGGCAGGTCGAGCTCGCCGCCGCTGCGCTCCAGCAACGCCTCCATGATCGCGTAGCCGTGCAGCGGTTCGTGCTCGACGACCGCCAGGATCATCGGGTCGAGGTGTCCACGCAGCGCATCCGCCTTCATGTAGCCAGTCTACTCATGGGTCTGTTAATGTCGAGAGGCAACATGTAGCCGATCTACTTATTAGGGACCTGCGATGAGTGTGGACACCCCGATCCGACCAGCAACCCGGCCCGGTGTGCTGCACCGGGTTTCCGGCTGGGCCATGCGGCACGCCGGCCTGGCACTCGTGCTCTGGGTGCTCGCGCTGGCCGCGGTCACCGTCGCGTCGACCGTGGTCGGCGCGAACTACAAGAACGACAACTCCTTACCGGGGACCGACTCCCAGCGGGTGACGGACATCTTCGCGGCGCACCAGCCCCAGGGCGACACCGCGAGCGTGCAACTCGTGTTCCGGGCCGAGGGCGGTCTCGCGGCGGAGAAGCCCAGGGTCGCGTCGATGCTGGCCGCGGTCCGCGACCTCCCGCACGTCGCCTCGGTCGCCGATCCGTTCACGGCACCGGGCGCAATGTCGACAGATCGACGTACGGCGTACGCCACGGTCGGGCTGGACGTCGCCGCCGCGGACATGCCGGTGGAGGACGTCCGGACGATCATCCACCGTGCGCAGGACTTCGCCCGGCCGGGATTCCAGGTCGAGGCCGGCGGCGATCTGGCCCGGAACGCCGCCGAGAGTTCGGGCGGCGCGTCCGAGGGCGCGGGGATCCTGGCCGCGCTGGTGATCCTCGTGTTCCTGTTCGGGTCGTTGCTGGCGGCAACACTCCCGCTGCTGACCGCCGTGTTCGCGGTCGGCAGCACGGTCGCGTTGCTGATGCTCGCGTCGCACTTCTTCACCGTGCCGGAGTACACGACGCCGGTGATGATGCTGGTCGGTCTCGGCGTCGGCATCGACTATGCGTTGCTGATCTTCTCGCGCTATCGGCACGAGCTGTTGCAGGGCACGGCCGACCCGAAAGCCGTCGCTCTGGACACTGCAGGCCGTTCGGTGATGTTCGCCGGCTGCACGGTGGTGATCGCATTGCTCGGCCTGTTGGCGCTGGGACTCGGCTCACTGCAGGGCGTCGCGCTCGGTGTGACGTTGACCGTCCTGATGACGATGCTCGCGGCGGTGACCTTGCTGCCGTCGTTGCTGACGCTGTTCGGGAAGCGGATCGAGCGGAGCGTACGCAAGCATGCCGCGAAGCAGCGGCGTACGCCGGGCGACGGGTGGCGGCGGTTGGCCGGGATGGTGCAGCGCGGGCCGTGGGTGCCGTTGGTGCTCGGCATCGTCGCGTTGGTGGCGCTGTCGCTGCCCGCGCTCGGGATGCGGCTCGGGTTCGCGGATGCGGGCACGGACGATCCGGCCAAGACGAGCCGGAAGGCGTACGACCTGCTGGCGGACGGGTTCGGGCCCGGCTTCAACGGTCCGCTCGTCGTGGTCTCGGAGGGCGACTCGGCCGCGGCGCAGGCGCTGGGCCAGACGCTGGCCGCCGATCCGGGGGTCGCCGCGGTGACACCGCCGCAACTGACGCCGGACGGCAAGATCGCGACCGTGTTGGCGTTCCCGAAGTCGGCTCCGCAGGACGCGGCGACGAGCGACCTCGTCGAGCGGTTGCGGGACGACACGTTGCCCGCGCTGGAGGGGCGGACCGGAGCGACGTACCTGATCGGCGGGTCGACGGCGGCCGCGGACGACTTCGCCGCGGCGGTGAGCAAGCGGCTGCCGATCTTCGTGCTGGTCGTCGTCGGGTTGTCGGCGTTGCTGCTGATGGCGGTGTTCCGGTCGGTGCTGATCCCGCTGAAGGCCGCCGTCCTCAACCTGCTGAGCATCGGCGCCTCGCTCGGTGCCATCACGCTGGTGTTCCAGCAAGGCTGGTTCGGTGCGCAGGCCGGGCCGATCGAGGCGTTCGTCCCGGTGATGATCTTCGCGATCGTGTTCGGGCTGTCGATGGACTACGAGGTGTTCCTGGTCTCCCGGATCCACGAGGAGTGGCGGCGGACCGGCGACGCCCGGGTGGCGGTCCGCGAAGGCCTGGCGACGACCGGCAGCGTGATCACCGCGGCGGCTGCGATCATGATCGTGGTGTTCGGCGCGTTCCTGCTCAGCCCGGACCGGATGCTCAAGCAGTTCGGTCTCGGTCTGGCCACCGCGGTGCTGCTCGACGCCGTGCTGATCCGCTGCGTCATCGTCCCCGCGGTCCTGCGCCTGCTCGGCAACCGCGCCTGGTGGCTACCGAGCGGGCTCGACCGGATCCTCCCGAAGATCAAGCTCGAGGATCACTCGTAGCGTCGTCGGGCGTATTGGTGTCGAACGTGGCCAGCCCCAAAGACTTCCATGCATCGAGGAGGCGCTTGTCGCCGGATGCGACGACAAGATCGGCGTCCTCCAGCTGTTCGGCGGAAGCGCAGTGGACGGCGTCGTACCCGCGCAGCGCGAGAAGATCCGCGAGTTCTGCCGCGCGCTGGATCAATGCCTCGTCAAGCTCGGTGATCTCGAGTTGCGGCCAGAATTGGTCCAGCAGCCGGCGACACGACGAATACGCCTGGTCGTCGAGGCGCGCCATGCGATGTGCCTGCGCGAGTGCGGCCGCGGTCTCCACAGAGAGAAGTCGACTCGACACCACGGTGTCCGCGTCATCCCAGAATCGCCGACAAGCCGCACTGCTCGGCTCGCTGACCAGCAGCGGTACGAAAGCCGATGTGTCGAGATAGCCGATCACCGGCGCTGCTCGTCGATGAGCTCGCCGACCAAGCCCTCGGCATGAATCGGGAAGGGCGCGGGCTGCTTCCGCTGACGGGCGGGCTGCACGCGCCCTTCGGCGCGAAGTCGCTCCAGTCGCGTCGGTTGCCCGACGGGCACAATGCGGGCGACCGGTTGCCCATGGTCTGTCACTGTCACCGTGCGTCCGGAGCGGACCTCGGCCAGGTAGCGACTGAGGTTGTCGCGCAGCTCCCGAATGCCGACGTCCATGCTGCTCTCCCTTAGGTGGCTACTTACCTCGAGAGCATTGTAGCCACTTTCTTCCGGGATACACCCGACGATCGCCGAACTGTGGTCAGACGGTGAGTTGCCCGAAGCGGAGCATGCCGGTGGCGGCGTCCTGCTCCGGCGGCAGGTACACCCGCTGGATCGCGACCACGATCGCCTCGGCGATCACGTCGCGGAACGCCGGGTCGGCCAGCCGGGCGGAGTCGTGCGGGTTCGTCACGTAGCCGATCTCCAGCCGCACCGCGGGCATCTTGGTCCGCCGCAGCAGGTCCCACGTCTTGGCGTGCGTCCGGGCGTTCAGCAGGTCGGTCCGGGCGACGATCTCGCGCTGCACCAGGCCGGCGAACTGCTCGCCGACGCTCGACGAGGCGCCGTGCAGGTCGTTGCCGTAGTAGTACGTCGCGACGCCCTGCGCCTGCGGGTTCATCGACCCGTCGGTGTGCAGCGAGACGCACAGGTTCGCGTCCGTCTCGTTCGCGAACGCGGCTCGGGCCAGCTCGTCCGGCCCCTGGTCGCGGCCGCGGGACAGGTACGCCCGGACGCCGGTGGCGCCGAGACGGCCCTCGATCCGGGCGGCCAGGTCGTACGCGATGTCGGACTCGCGCAGGCCGAAGCCCTCCCAGCCGTAGTCGAAACCGCCGTGGCCCGGGTCGATCACCACGGTCTTGCCGGACAGTCGCGGTCCGGCGGCGCGGACAGCCTCACGGGCGCGCAACGCATCCGGGCGGCCGCCGGTCGCCATCGGGCGGATGCGCTCGAGGGCCTTGAACGTCGACGGGCCGCAGGTGCCGTCGGCCGGCAGCCCCATGTTGCGCTGGAACTCGGTCACCGCGTGCTGGGTGTCCGCGGCGAAGATCCCGTCGATCCGGGCGACCGCGAACCCGAGCTCCTGCAGCTTGGCCTGCAGGCTCAGGACGTCGTCACCGCTCAGCGGATGCGACGGCACGTAGGTCAGCAGCCGGTCGCCCAGCCGCCAGCGCGCGTCGTCGATCGCCCGGTAGGTCTGCGGGCCGACGACACCGTCGATCATCAGCCCGCGTTGCTGCTGGAAGCCCCGGACGGCGTGCGCGGTCGCTTCGTCGTAGACGTCGTGACCGCCGGTCAGCAGCCCGAGCCGCTGCAGCTTGCCGACGATCTCGGCGACCGCCTCACCGCTGTCGCCGATCCTGTACACGCCGTGGGGGGCTTCCATCAACTGGCTCCTCTTACCGTGGCGGACGGGGTTGTCCTGCTTCTCAGCCAGTGAAGTCGGCCAGCTCCTTGAGCAGCGCCGCCTTCGGCTTGGCGCCGACGATGGACTTGGCCAGCTCACCGTTCACGTAGACGTTGATCGTAGGGATACCGGTAACGCGATAGTTGCTCGGGGTGACCGGGTTCTCGTCGACGTTCATCTTCAGGAACGTGATCTTGTCGCCGTGGTCCTGGTTCAGCTCTTCCAGGATGGGGGACACCTGGCGGCACGGGCCACACCACTCGGCCCAGAAGTCGACCAGGACCGGCTTGTCGCTCTTCAGCACCGTCTGGTCGAACTCGGCGTCGGTGACAGCGTTCATCTTCTCGCCCACGGGCGTATCTCCTTCAGTGAGGTGTGAGGTTCAGGTCAGACAGAGACGGGCTGGGTGGCCGCGGCGGCGGCCGCGGTGGCCGCGTCCTCGAGGGTGGCCAGGAAGCGCTCGGCGTCCAGGGCGGCCGCACAACCGGTGCCGGCCGCGGTGATCGCCTGCCGGTAGGTGTGGTCGACCAGGTCACCCGCGGCGAACACGCCCGGCAGGTTGGTCTCGGTGCTGTTCGGCTTGACCAGCACGTAGCCCTCCGCGTCCAGGTCGACCTGGCCCTTCACCAGCTCCGAGCGCGGGTCGTGGCCGATCGCGATGAACAGGCCGGTGGCCGGCAGCTCGCGGGTCTCGCCGGTGACGGTGTCCTTCAGCGTCAGGTGCGTCAGCTTGTCCTCGCCGTGGATCGTGTCGACGGCCGAGTTCCAGTGGAACTCGATCTTGTCGTTGGCGTACGCCCGGTCGGCCATGATCTTCGAGGCCCGCAGCTCGTCGCGGCGGTGCACCAAGTGCACCTTCTTCGCGAACTTGGTCAGGAAGGTGGCCTCCTCGACGGCCGAGTCGCCGCCGCCGACGACCGCGATCTCGTGGTCGCGGAAGAAGAAGCCGTCACAGGTCGCACACCAGGACACGCCGTGACCGGACATCCGCTCCTCGTCGGCCAGGCCCAGCTTCCGGTAGCCCGAACCCATCGCCAGGATGACGGCCTTGGCGCGGTGCTCGGTGCCCGCGGAGTCGGTGACCACCTTGATGTCGCCGGTCAGGTCGACCTTGATCACGTCGTCCGGTACCAGCTCGGCGCCGAACCGCTCGGCCTGCGTGCGCATCTCGTCCATCAGCGCCGGGCCCATGATGCCCTGCGAGAAACCGGGGAAGTTCTCCACCTCGGTGGTGTTCATCAGCGCGCCGCCGGCGGTGACGGAACCCTCGAAGACCAGTGGCTCCAGCGCCGCGCGCGCGGCGTACACGGCGGCGGTGTAACCGGCCGGGCCGGAGCCGACGATGATGACGTTGCGGACTGTGGTGGAGTCGCTCATGCAGGCGTTCCTCGTGTCGTCGAGACAGTGACGTCGTACTCAACGGATCCTAGAGGCCGACCATTCCCGCCGGGCCGGGGCGGTGGGGCGGGTCCGTACAAATACGGTACCCATCACGGGGCCGGGGCACCGCTTCGACGCACGGTCGCGGACTCAGCGGTTGCGCAGCGTCACCGTGGTCTCGTAGAACGAGCTGGGCGAGCCGCCGGGAACGCTACATCCGGTGACCGCGAACACCTGGATCTGACTCGGCTGCGCACCCTGCAGGCCGATGATCGTGGCCCGCTTGCCGTCCACCTTGGCGGGCTGGACGAGCCGGACGTCCGAGTTCGGGCGGGAGGCCGCGAACGACCGTGCGCACGACTGCTCGTCGGCCGATCCGTGCAGGATCGCGCTCGGGGTGTGGTCCAGCCAGCGCTTCGTCGACGGACCGATGTCCTTCGAGCTGACCGCGACCGTGTCGGCGGGCGGGGTGTTCTGGTCGGCGGACGCGGCGCCGTCGCCTCCCTGGTCCTTGGTGGCGAACACCACACCGACGCCGAGCGCGGCGATCAGCACCACGCCCGCCGCGGCGCCGAGCAGCTTCGGCAGGTGCCGCCGCGGCTCCTCGCGGATCTGGGCCAGCGAGTGCACGCCCACCGTGGAGGCGCGCAGCACCGACTCGGACACGATCACCGCGTCCAGGTGCTCGGCGACGTCGGTCGGCATCGGAATGTCGGCGCGCCCTTCCTCGGCCAGGTCCCTGGTCAGCTCCAGGAGGGCGTCGTACGTCTGCTGGCACTCGGGGCAGGCCTTCACATGCTCACGAGCGCGATGCGCCTCGGTCGCGGGCAGCAGGTTCTCGATCAGGTCGGCGATCGTGTCCGTGTCCAGGTGCTCGAGGTGCTCACTGGTCGGCAGACCGGGGTCGGTCATCGGGGGCTCGCCTCCTCACGGGAGGTGCGCAGCCGTAGCCACAGGGTCATAGGAAGAACTCCGTCAAAGGCGTCGGTCGTCCGGTCGCCAGAGGCAGGCGACTTCGCTTCGACGGGGGACCCGGTCATTCGGTTCCCACCGCTTCCGCGGCGGACTTGTCCGGTACGTCGGACTCCCGGGTCGTCTGCCAATGACGCAGCAGCGGGAGCAGCTTGGCGCGGCCGCGGGCGCAGCGCGACTTGACCGTGCCGGGGGCACAGTCGAGGATCGCGGCCGCCTCCTCGATCGAGTAGCCCTCCATGTCGACCAGGACCAGCGCGGCGCGCTGGTCCTCGTTGATCTGCTTGAGTGCGTTCAGCACGTCCAGCCGGCGCTCCCGCACCTCGGCCGGATCGTCCTCGGCCGGCCCCGCCAGCTCGGCGGCGCGGTCCTCGTCCTCGGGCAGCGGGTCGGCGGCGCGCACCTGACGGCGGCGGATCCGGTCCAGACAGGCGTTCACCACGATCCGGTGCAGCCAGGTGGTCACCTTCGCGTCCCCGCGGAACGAGTCCGCCCGCCGGAACGCCGAGATGAACGCCTCCTGCAGCGCGTCCGCCGCCTCCTCGGGCTCGCCGAGGGTGCGGATCGCGACCGCCCACATCCGGTCCCGGTGCCGCTTGACCAGGAACCCGAACGAGTCCGGGTTGCCGGCCACGTGCATCCGGAGCAGCTCGTGGTCGTCCAGCTGGTCGTAGCTCACCGGACCGCCGGCCGCGGCAGGCTGCACCGCGCCCTGCGCCACCGGGTCGCCCGCGCCGATGCGCGGGACGTCCGGCCGGGGCGGCGGGTTGCCCGAGTCCACGTGAGCGGTCATTTCTGGATCGTGACCTCCGAGATCGTGCCCCGGTACTTGCCGCCGTCGTCCTTCGGCAGCTTCGTCAGCCAGACGAGCACGTACTGCGTCTCGGTCGGTGCCGAGGGGGTAAGGGTCACCGTACCCTCCGGCTGGTCATCCTGGTCGGCGACCGGCTTCCAGCCGTCCACCGTGCTCGGCGCGGCGCCGTCGGCGCTCTTCGGCACGAGCAGCTGGACGCTGGTGCCGTCGCCCTGCAGCGCGACCTGGACCTTCGACACGCTGGTGGGCGCGCCGAGGTCGTAGTAGATGCCGACGCCGGGCTTCTGGCCGCCGAGGTTCGCCCGGCTGTACGACATCGTCGTCCAGGTCGTCGACGCCTTGCCGTCGTAGGTGTTCTTCACGTCCTCGGAGTGCTCGTTGCCGTTGCCGGCCGGCTCCGGGTCGAAGTCCTTGGCGCCGACGATCTTCGCCACGCCGCCGGTCGACGACGGAGTGGTGCTGGTCTGCGGCGGGGCACTGCTCTTGGTCCCGCCGCCGTCGCCGCTGCCCTGGTCGTTGTTCATCGCGCCCTTGAGCAGGAACTGGGCCATCGCGATCACCGACAGCAGCGCAAGGATCGCGAGCAGGATCAGGATCCGGCCGCCCCACGAGCCTTTCGGCTTCGGCTCGTCATGCCGGCGCCGGCCGTTCCCGTTCGACGGCGGGGGCGGCTGGCGGCGCACCGGACGCGTCTCGGCCGCCTGGTTGTACGCCGGTTGCGGCGCGCCGTACCCGTTCTGCTCGGCGTCGTACGACGGCTGCGGTGTCGGATCGAGCGCGGGCGGCGGGGGCTGCGGCACCACCTGGGTGGCGTCGTCGATGCTGCCGTTCTGACGGGCGACCTGGACCGTCTCGTCCATCTGGTTCGGCGGCTCGTGCGAGCTGCCGACGACACCGGACAGCGCCGCGGACAGGCCGGCCGCGCTGGTGATCGGCGGCGCGTGGTGTCGCGGCGGGTCACCGAGCAGGCGGTCACTGATGTCGTCCAGCGAGCGCGGCACGCCGGCGCGCACCTGACGCGGGCTCAGCAGCCGGCCGTGCTCGACCGGCGCGGGCTGCAGGCCCCAGGCGGGAGCCGGGCCGGGCCAGCGGCCGGTCAGCGAGGCGTAGAGCAGCTCGCCCAGCGAGTGGACGTCCTCCTCCGGTGAACCGGCGCCGGACGACCGCAGCGCCGCCTCGGTGGAGACGCCGATGACCTTGATCGCGCCCGCGTCGGTGACCACGACGGTGGCCGGGCTGATCGCGCCGTGCGCGTAGCCGGTGCGGTGCAGGTTCTCGAGGGCCTCGGACACCTCGCGGGCCAGCCACCCGGCCTGCTGCCCGGTGAGCGGGCCGCTGCTGAGCATCCGCTCCAGCGACCGGCCGCCGGCCCACTCGCGCACGCAGTACGTCACGCCGTCGTGCATGTCGCAGTCGAGCACCCGCAGGAACCGCGGGTCGTTCGCCGCGGCGGCCCGGCGGGCGGCGTCGAAGAGCAGGTTGGTCCGCGGGTCACCGACCGGCAGGACGTCGACGACGACCGCGCGGCTGAGCACCTCGTCGACGGCACGCCAGACTCGGGCGCCGTCGATCTCCGCGAGCAGCTCGGCGATCCGGTACCGCCCGGCCAAGAGGGCACCAGGACTCACGGTCTGGTTCGACACGGTGTCTCTCGCCCTCCTTGATGCCCAGCGGCCTGATCGCAGGCCCCATCGTAGTGCCCCGCTGACCGGACAGGTGGTGCACTAACGCACAAGCGGTCCGGATCAGCGGCGGATCGGCAGCTTCGATGTGACCATGGACACCACGTCGTTCACTTCGTGGATACGGAGTACCCGGGCCACCGCGGCGTACACCGGCAGCATCACGACCCCCGCGACCGCCAGCTCGAGGACCGCGCCGAGCGGGCCGGACCAGTCGATCGCCAGGCCGAGCACCCAGAGCACGACCCGTCCGGCGCCGGCGCCGGCCACCGCGGCGATCACCATCGCGAGCAGCGGCAGGCCGATCCCGGCACCCGGGACCCGCGGCACCTTGCGGCGCAGCACCGGCCGGGAGATCAGTACGGCGACCAGGTACGCGAGGGCGTACGCCGCGCCGAGGACCACACCGCTGAACCGGAGGTGCGCCTGGTCGAGCAGCACCCGGACCCCGATCACGGCCGCCGCGATGTTGGCCGCCGCGATCACGCACTGCAGGAAGAACGGCGTCCGGGTGTCCTCGAAGGCGTAGAACGTGCGCAGCTGGAAGTACTGGATGGTGAATGGCACGATGCCGAGCGCGAGCGTCATCAGCGTGTACGACATCAGCGTCAGGTTGTTCTTGCCCGAGCCGTAGCCGGCGATGATCGTCACGATCGGATACGCGAACGCGATCATCGCGGCCGCCGCCGGTACGACGATCGCCAGCGTCTGCCGGATCGACCGGGCGGACAACTGCGCCACCTCGGCCGTGTCGCCGTCGGCCGCGAGCGCCGACATCTGGGGCAGCGCGGCGGTGGCGAGCGAGACCGTGACGATGCCGTGCGGCACCAGGATGATCAGCATCGCGGTGCTGTACGCGAACAGACCGGCCTTCGCGCCCGGGTCGCCCGAGGCGGTACCGGCGATCGCGAGCCGGGTGACGACGACCAGGGTCACCTGGTTGACCGCCACGAACAGCACCGTCCAGATGCCCAATCGGGCAGTGTGTCCCAGACCGGTACCGCGGAGACCGAACTTCGGCCGGTAGAAGTGCCCGCTGGCCCGCAGGTACGGGAGCAGGACCAGGAGCTGGACGGCGATGCCGACCGTGTGGCCGAGACCGAGCAGCAGCTCCTCGCCGTGGCTGTACGTCGCGGGCGGGTCGCCGACGCGGTAGACGAACAGGAAGACCACGATCGAGGCGCACGCGACGATGTTGTTCGCGATCGGCGCCCACATCATCGGACCGAACCGGCGGCGCGCGTTCAGCACCTGCCCGACCAGGACGAACGCGCCGTAGAAGAAGATCTGCGGCAGGCACAGGCGGACGAACATCACCATGTTCGCCTTCTCGATCGCCCGGGACGGCTCGTGCAGCTCCTTCGGCATGTAGAGCTCGGCGATCGCCGGCGCCGCCAGCACACAGGCGACCGTGACGACCGCGAGCACGACGAAGCCGAAGGTCAGCAACCGGTTGGTGAAATCCTGGCCGCCGTCGTCGTGGTTCTTGATCGCCCGCACCAGTTGCGGGACCAGCACGGTGTTGAACACACCGCCGGCGAGCAGGATGTACAGGCTGTTCGGGATGGTGTTCGCGGCGGTGAAGATGTCGCCGCGCAGCGCGGTGCCGATGGCGGCCGCGAGCAGGGCGATCCGGACGAATCCGAGCAGGCGGGACAGCACCGTTCCGGCTGCCATCACCGCCGCGGAGCGCAGGGTGCGGTCAGCCATCCTTCGAACCGACTCCTTCTTTCAGGGACGCGTCCGGGGCTTCGGCGACGCCGTCCGTCCCGGGGCGATCGTGGGCGGGATCAGGGGGGCCGGCCGGACCCGTCGTCTCGGTCGTCTCCGCCGCGTCGGCGGCGCCGGCCGTGGCGCTCGCGGCGGCCGTGGTGCGGCGCTCGGTGCGGACCCGGCGGTAGATGCGGACGAACGACGTACCGAACAGCAGGGCGCAGGCCGCGCCGACCAGGATCCAGCCGACGCTGCCGTACTGGCTGGCCTGGATCAGCAGTTCCTGGGACTTGCCCACCGGATTGCCGGCCGCGTTCGTCACCTGGGCGTTCGCGCGGATCAGACCGTTCTGCTCGGCGCTCGCGTTGATCCGCGGCGTCCACTTCTGACCGGGACCGAGCACGACGGTCTGCGGCGTCCTGATCTTCAGGTCGGACCGGTTCACCGAGGTGACCACGATGCCCACCCGGACCGACCAGTCGGTCTCGTTGGTGATCGTCAGCGGGAACGTGCCCTTGCTGCCGGCCAGGTTGACCTTGATCTCCTTGCGCAGCCCGCGGTCGACGCTCGCGTTCACCAGGTGCACCTTGCCCAGCTGCTGGTTGGCGGAGCCGAGCTCGATCGCGGTGAAGTGCCGCGCCTCCTCCGGGTGACCGTTCCAGCCGGAGGACGTGGACCGGAGCAGCGCCTGCGTCATCACCTCGGGCAGCGCGGTCCCGTCGACGAGCAGGTCCTGCATCGTCGTGGTGGCCTCGTCGAGGTCCTTGACGCTCTGCAGGTGGGACTCGGTGAGTACGCCGTTCGTCTTCGGCGCGGCCGGTGCCTTGGTGTCCTGCGGTCGCGGGTTGGCCGCCACCACGCCGGCGACGTCGGTGGCCTTGATCCAGGGCAGCGAGAGGCTGCCCGCGAGCGTGGCGGTCGCGACGCCGTCACTGTCCCAGCCGCGCGGCGGCGCGACGACCACCGAAGCGGTGCTCTTGCCCGCAGCCGCGATCAGCGCGGTGACGGCCGCGAACCGCTGCCGCACCTGGAGCGGACTCTCGGCGGTCTCCGGGTCGGGGCCGCCGGCGGTCAGGGACGAGTCGGCGATCACCGTGCGCTCCGCGCGATGCGTGCCGCCCGGCGTGAGGACGTTGTACACGGGGGTGGTGGTCAGGACCGGCCGCGTGGCAGCCGACCACGAGGAGCTGCTGACCAGGTTCAGGTCGTCGGGGGTGGAGCCCGGGAACCCGCCGGCCGCGGCAGCCAGGTAGCGGCTCGCGGCGCCGCCGCCTTCGAGCCAGAGGCCGTTGGTGAATCCGGGGGCCAGCTCGCCGCCGGACCGCTCGGTCTTCGTCCGGGCCCGGGCGACCAGCTTCTTCAGCGGGTCGCCGGAGTCCACGAGGCCGGCCACGTCCGGGTCGCCGTACGGCAGCAGCACGATCTGGTTGCCGCGGGCCCGGCCGGCCTCGAACTCCTTGAGCCAGGCGGTCGCAACGGCCTTGCCGGTGCCGGGCGTGGCCTGTCCATTCTCGCCGACCACCACATACTCCGTGGCGATCTGCCGGATCTCGTCGAGCATCGCCGGGTCGACCAGCCAGGTCACCTTGTGCTGCCGGCCGAGCGCGAGCAGCCGGCCGAGCGACCCGGACGGAGCCAGGGACCGGGCCAGCGACTCGTTGGCGAAGTTCTTGCCGCCGAGCTGGGTCGGGCGGTGCCGCAGCGGTACGACGAGCGCGGTGTTGACCGATCGGGTCAGCGGCTCCTGGCCGAGCACCGGCATCAGGGTGCGGGCCCGGCCGGCCATCACACGCTCGCTGTTCGGCGGCTTGCCGCGGAACGTGACGCCGACGACGTACACGCCGGTATGGTCGTTGATCCGCCATTCCTTCCACGGCACCGTCAAGGTGAACTCGACCGTCTGCTTCGGCGCCAGTGGCTGCTCGAACGGCTGGAAGGTCTGCTCGTCGTTCGTCAGGTTGCGGCAGCTGTCCCGGTCGTTCATCGGGACGTTCTGCTCGGTGGGGATCGCGTCCAGGGCGGCGGTGCTGGCCAGCCGCGTCCGGCCGATACAGGCCAGGGCCTGCGGGTCGTCGAACGTCACCGAGCTGGTGTTCGTCACCCGGCCCTTGATCACGACCTGCTCGCCGACCTTCGGCGCGGCCGGGCCGAACGAGTCGATCGTGACCTGGACGGTCGGCTCGTCGCTCGGCGCGGCCTCGGCCGGAGCGGCCAGGGTCGCTGCCGAAGCAGCAACCAACAGGCAAGCGCCCAGCACCGCTGGGAGCCTCAGTCGCCGTCTGAACACGCCGTCACCGTAACCTAGTTCCCCGTGTCACCCTTTGCCGACCAGTCAGCCTCAGCCGGATCGTTGTCCGCGGTACAGCAGCGCGCCGTCCAGGCCCTGCTGCAACTCGCTCCGGTCGTCGACGAACTGGGATCCCGGTTCACCGCCGCGGGCCACGAGATCGCGCTGGTCGGCGGTCCGGTCCGGGACATTCTCCTCGGCCGGGGGAGCAAGGATCTGGACTTCACCACGTCAGCGCACCCGGACGTGATCGAGCGGTTGCTGTCCGGCTGGGCGGACCATGTCTGGGATATCGGCAAGGCGTTCGGCACCATCGGTTGTCGCAAGGGTGAGTGGGTCCTGGAGATCACGACCTACAGGTCGGAAACCTACGATCCCACCTCGCGCAAACCGGAGGTGGCCTACGGCGACTCCCTGGAGGGCGATCTGGCCCGCCGGGACTTCGCGATGAACGCGATGGCGGTCCGGCTGCCGTCGCGGCAGTTCATCGACCCGTACGGCGGGATCGAGGACGTCGCGAACCGCCGGATCCGGACGCCCGGGACACCGGAGGACTCGTTCTCCGACGACCCGCTGCGGATGATGCGGGCGGCCCGGTTCGCCGCACAGCTCGGCTTCACGCCGGACCTGGCCGTGGTCGCGGCGATGACCGCGATGGCCGACCGGATCACGATCGTGTCCGCCGAGCGGGTCCGGGACGAACTGGAGAAGCTGATCTGCTCCGATCACCCGCGGATCGGGCTCGACCTGCTGGTCTCGACCGGCTTGGCCGAGCACGTGCTGCCCGAGCTGCCGGCCCTGAAGCTCCAGGTCGACGAGCACCATCGGCACAAGGACGTCTACCAGCACTCGCTCACCGTCCTCGATCAGGCCATCGATCTGGAGTCTCGTCTCTCTGTTTCGACGCCGGATTTCGTCGTTCGGTTCGCGGCGCTGATCCATGACATCGGTAAACCGAAGACGAAGCGGAACGAAGCCGGCGGCAAAGTGACGTTCCATCACCACGACGTGGTCGGGGCCAAGCTGGCCCGCAAGCGGATGAAGGCGCTGCGGTTCAGCAACGAGCAGATCGACCAGGTCAGCAAGCTGATCGAGCTGCACCTGCGCTTCCACGGGTACGGCGACGGCGAGTGGACGGACTCCGCGGTCCGCCGCTACGTCCGCGATGCCGGCGACCAGCTCGACCGGCTGCACATCCTGACCCGGGCGGATTGCACGACCCGCAACCGCCGCAAGGCGGACTCGCTGCGGGCCGCGTACGACGACCTCGAGGAACGCATCGAACGCTTGCAGGAGCAGGAGGAGCTCGACGCCCTGCGCCCCGACCTCGACGGCAACCAGATCATGGAGATCCTCGGCATCCCGCCGGGCCGCGACGTCGGCGAGGCCTACAAGTTCCTCATGGACCTCCGCCTCGACCAGGGCCCGCTCGGCGAGGACCGCGCCCGGGAAGAGCTCCTCACCTGGTGGTCGAACCGCTCCTGATCGGTTGCGCGGGGACGGCCGCGTAGGCCTTCGCGATGGTGTCCGCCGAGATCGGGTGCGGCTCGTACGTTGCGGTGCCGTCCTGCGTGGTGATCGAGGCGACCGGGAGCGCCGGGTCGATCGAGTTGGTGAGGTACGCGGCGTCGTACGTCGTCAGGTCGGCCAGCGGGACCGGCATGGTGGTGTAGTCGTCCAGGCCGCGTTGGAGAACCTGCTGGCGGATGCCAGGGAGTGCCGGCGCCGACGGGAAGACGAGGTGCGGCCCGCGGGCGAAGCAGATGTTCCAGATCGAGGCTTCGGAGATCTCGCCGGTCGCGCTGTAGAAGACGGCGTCGTCGTAGCCGGACCGTTCGGCCTTGCGGGCGTAGTAGGTGAGGTCGAAGGTGCCGGTGTGCTTCAGGTGCGGGACACCGCGCTCGTGCTGGAACGCAAGCAGACGCAGCGGCTCGGTGCCGGCCGGGACCGGCGGGCCGACTCGGATCAGCAGGTGAAGCTCGTCGGTGGCGAAGACGTTGACGCGGATCGAGAGATCGCCGGTACCTGCCTGCTCGAGCGCCGCCTGCAGGTCGCGACGGACCCGATCCTCGGGCAACGGCTGCCCGAAGACCTCCCGCGTGCTGCGGTCCAGGCGCTCGAAGTGCAGCTCCAGCCCGTCGACGTGCCCGTCGCGCACCTGCATCGACGTGAAATGCCCGTACGCCGTTGCTCGCAGCAACGTCGCGTCGACCGCCGGTGACCGGGTGCCGTCCAGCAACAGGAAATCGCTCACAGGCCCTAGTCTCGCCGTGTGGACGTGTGGAGCATCATCGGGTGGGGCGGATCCGCGCTCGTCGTGTTGTCACTGCTGCAGACCCGGATCCTGCGGCTGCGGGTCCTGAACCTGGTCGGCTGCGTGATCCTGGTCGGGTTCAACGCCGTGGTCGGCGTGTGGCCGATGGTCGGCATGAACGCGGTGCTCGCGGTCATCAACGTCGTGCACCTGTGGCGGCTGCTCCGGCACCGGCACGACGAGAAGGAGTACCAGGTGCTGCAGGTGGACGAGTCCGACGAGTACCTCGGCTACATCCTCGACCGGCACCAGAAGGAGATCACCCGGTTCAACCCCGGTTTCACGCCCGGCACCAGCCAGTACGCGTTCCTGGTGCAGCACGGCGACCGCACCGTCGGCGTCGTCCTCGCACACGATGCCGGCGACGGCCGGGCGCAGATCGATCTCGACTACGCGGTCCCGAAGTACCGCGACTTCACGCCGGGTGAGTTCGTCTACCGGCGCAGTGACGTCTTCACCGATCGCGGGTTCCGACAGGTCCTCGCGTCGCCCCGGATGCGCGACTCCACGCCGTACCTGAAGAACCTCGGCTTTCACCGCGACGGCGACGACCTGGTGCTGAACCTCTAGATGTCCTTCGCGTAGCAGAGCGAGGCGATCTCGTTCTCGAAGGGCGGGTACGGCGGGGTGGGGCGGTAGCCGTGGTTCGTGTAGAGGGCGATCGCTTCGACCTGCTTGGTGCCGGTTTCGAGGCGGAGCCGGGTCATTCCGCCGGTGCGGGCCGACGCCTCGACGGCCTCGAGCAGGATGCGGGACAGGCCCCAGCCGCGCGCGGAGGGAGCGACGTACATCCGTTTGATCTCGCCGACGCCCGGCGCGACCGGTTGCAGGCCGACGCAGCCGACCGGTGCTCCATCCAGCGTGAGCAGCGTGAACGCGATGTCGGGATGCAGCGCGACGAGCGGCTGGTCCTCGCCGTACATCGCCGCCAGTTCGGCCTGTTGCGCCGTGGTCAGGGCCAGTACTTCCGCGTCCGTCGGCGGTGCCGGCCGCAGTTCCACTCCCTCGATCACCATGCCATCGGACGGTAGCAACACGGCGTGACGCTCCTGTTTCCGTTTCCTCTCCGTGGTCTGATGGGCGAGTGAGGACGTTGGAGGAGACTGCCGCGCTGGTGCGGGCCGGCGTGCTGGATCCGGTGCTGCTGGTCGAGGACGCGTTGACGCGTGCGGCTGCCGTGGCGCACCTGAACGCCATCGTGCACCTCGACGTGGACGGTGCGCGCAAGGCGGCCGCGGTGCACGACCGCACGGGTGCGCTCGCCGGGGTGCCCGTGCTGGTGAAGGAGATCGTCGAGGTCGAAGGCCTGCCGTACCGCTGCGGGTCCGCGTCGATGGACGAGGTCGCTCGCCAGGACGCCGAGGTCGTACGCCGGTTGCGCGCCGCGGGGGCGATCGTGATCGGCCTCTCGCACACCCATGAGTTCGCGTACGGCTGTACCGGCACGTCGAACCGCGTCGGCCCGTGCCGCAACCCGCACGACCCGTCGCGGATGACTGGCGGCTCCAGCTCGGGCTCAGCAGCCGCGGTGGCGGCCGGGGTCGTCCCGCTCGCGATCGGGACGGACACTGCGGGCTCAGTACGCATCCCGGCCGCGCTGTGTGGAGTCGTCGGCTTCAAACCGACCTACAACACGCTGCCGACCGACCGCGTCTTCCCCCTGTCCCAGACCCTCGACCACGTCGGCTTCCTGACCCGCACTGCCAGAGACGCCAGCTACGCCCTGACTGCCCTGACCGAAACCACGACCCCCGAGCCCAGCGCTCGGTCTCGCCTCGGCATCGTGACGAACGCTGAGTACCTACACCTCAGTCCTGAGGTTCGCAGTGCCTGGCTGGCGGCTGTGGAGAAACTCGACACAGTTGACGTGCAGCTGCCCGATTGGTCCACAAGTTTCTCCACAGCTGCGAATCTGCAAGGCCCGGAAGCGGTTGCCAACCACAAGGACCGGATTCAGGACAGCTACCAGCCAGACGTCCGCCAGCGCCTGCGCGAAGCCGCGCTGGTGCAGCCGGCCGAGTACGAGCGAGCCAAAGAACAAGCAGCAGCGATCACGGCCGAGCTCGACGCGGTGCTGGCCACGGTCGACGCGGTCATCACCCCGACAGTCCTCACCACAGCCCCGCCACTCACCACCCCCGACGCCGACGTACGCCGGCAACTACTGAACAACACCCGCCTGGCGAACCTCACCAGGCACGTGGCCGTCAGCCTGCCGATCCCGGCTGACGGCCTTCCCGTGGGCCTGCAGATCATTGCTGCGAGCAATGAGCAGGTGGCCGCGGTCGCGTGCTGGATCGAAGCTCAGCGGTAGACCCGCAGATCCGCGAGGCTCCACCAGTTACCGGCAGTGCCGTTCTGCGTGACCCGGATGTACCGTGCCCGCGTAAGCGGCAACTCGGCCGTCGTCAGCTGACTGCTCGACGTACCAGTGGCAACGGTCCGCCAGCTGCTCCCGTCGTTGCTGACAGCAACCGTATGGCCGTGCGCGTAGTCACCGATGTTCCCGCCGCTGTCCAACGCGACCTGCCGGAACGTCTGTGCCTTCCCCAGGTCCACCTGCACCCACTGACCTGGTGCCTGCGCCGTCTTGCTCTGCCACACGGTCGATCCGTCCGCGTCGATCAGCAGACCGGCATCGGCTCCGTTGATGCTCGCCGACGCGCTCTGCGGCGTCAACTGCTGCGGCGCGTCCGCTGCCGTCCGTCCCCAGGTGAAGGTCGCGATCGACCCGCCTGGCAGTTCGTACTCGAAGGTCTCGTCTCCGAGCGCCACAGCGAACGAGCGCGGATCGTCGTTCTCGTTGTGGACAAGGAGCGCCGTCGTACCGTCCGGGTTGCGGAACGCGGCCGACATCAGCTGCCCGTTCCACCCGGTCGTCCCGTACGACGTGCTTGCGATCCGCACCGCGCCCGGCTTCACGAACTTCGACAGGTGGCCGATCGTGTAGTACTCCGCGTCCGTCGACACCGTGCCGTCCGGCTGCAGGGTCACCAGGCCGGTGCACGTGTCGCAGCCGCCGAGGTGCGGGCCGCCGGTCGAGTCGAGGGCGATGTTCCAGTTCACGACCGACTTCGCCCAGTTCCGCGTCGTACCGAGCATCAGCGTGCGGGCATGCCAGGTGAGCGTGCCGCGGAAGATCTGCGGTGGGGTGTCGTTCGGCCCGTGCGAGCCGGAGCACTCGGTGAACCAGATCCCCTTCGACGGGAAGGCCTTGTGCAGGTCGGTCTGCTTGGACGGGTCGCCGGAGTAGCAGTGGTACGCCGTACCCGCGATCCACTTCGCCGCCGAGGTCCGCAGCAGCTTGTACGGGTAGTCGGTCTCCGGGTCCTCACCGGGCGGGGTGGAGGCGATGTCGCCGGGGTGCGTGGTCCAGTTGTGGTCGTAGCCGAGGATCTTGGTCCGCGGGCTGACCTCCTGCAGCAGCGGACCCAGGGCGGTGATCACTGCCGCTTCCTGGCGGACCGGCAGGTCCGTGCCGGGGTACGCGCTCGGCTTGCGGTTCTGCGGCTCGTTCTGGATCGAGAGGAAGTCGACAGGTACGCCGGCCCGCGTGTACGCCTGCACGAACTTCACCAGGTAGCGCGCGTACGCGTCGTACACCTTCGGGTCGTCCCTGAGGCGGCCGCCGACGAGTGAGTCGCCGGTCTTCATCCAGGCCGGCGGGCTCCACGGCGTGGCCATCACCTTGAGCTGCGGGTTGAGCTGCTTCGCGCGGCGGAGCAGCGGCAGCACCTGCTGCTCGTCGTGGGCGATGCTGAAGTGCCGCAGTCCGAAGTCCGTCCGGCCCGCGGGTACGTCGTCGTACGTGTAGTGCTCGGCCGCTGCCGTGAAGTCGGACGAGCCGACGGGCTGCCGCAGGAAGCTGACGCCGATGCCCTGTCGCGGGTCGAACAGCGACCGCATCGTCTGCTCGCGATCGGCCGGGCTGAGCCGGTACAGGACGTCGGCGGACGAGTCGGTGATCGAGGCGCCGAAGCCGTCCATGGTCTGGTACGTCGTGCGCGGGTCGACCGTGATCGTGGTCCGGTCGCTCGCGCCGTCGTGGAAGGTGACCGGCGCGCGCTCGTGCAGCAACTCGGCGCGGTCCGGTGTGGTGACCCAGACCTGGACCTGGGTCGTCGGGGGCTGGGCCTGGGCGGGCCCGGTGAGTGATGCCGCCGCGAGAGCAAGGGCGACGCCGAAGACGGGTGTTCTCATCGCACTCCTCAGGGATGAAACAAACGGCCACAGAAAACGCTCGCCGCCGAGGACTGTCAAGGTCTGGGAGCGTGGGTTTAGAGTGCTGAGCGTGAAACAGACGGATGTAACAAATGCCACGTGCTAAAGCGACCGTTCGGGACGTCGCGGCGGCGACCGGGGTGTCGATCGCGACGGTGTCCCGCGTCCTGAACCAGGCGGGCAGCGTGGCGCCCGAGACCCGGCAGCTCGTCGAGCAGGCGATCGAGGAACTCGGCCTGCGCGCCCCCGCACCGCGTGGCGGTACGGCGAAACCGGTCGACGGAGCCGTCTACGTGCGGTGTCCGTACGTGCTCACCGACTACTTCGGGCTGATCGTCTCGTCGATCGCCGAGACGCTCGACCGTCACGGCCGGCAAGTTGTCCTGAACGCCGGCGAGGCCGCGCAGCACGAGCGCGTGCTCGGCCGGCTGCCCGCCCAGCGCTCACTCGCCGGCGCGATTCTGATTCTTCCGCCGGAGTCGAGTGACGAGCTGGTCCGGCTGAGTGCGCGCCGTTTCCCGTTCGTCGTCGTGGACCCGCGGACGGCGCTTCCGCCCGACATCCCGTCCGTGTCCGCTGCCCACCACTCGGGCGCGCGGCAACTCACGACGTACCTGACCGGGCTGGGGCACACCCGGATCGGCGTGATCGCCGGCCCGCGGGAGTGGCTCGCTGCCGATGCCCGGCTCAGCGGTCATTCCGCGGCCCTCGCCGACGCCGGCATCCTGCCCGACCCCTCGCTCATCCGCCACGACCAGCCGACCACGCAGCACGGCTACCGCGCCGCGGGCGATCTGCTCGACCTCGATCCCCGCCCGACGGCGCTGGTCGCCTTCAACGACAAGGCCGCCGTCGGAGCGCTCCAAGCCGCTCATGAGCGCGGCCTGTCAGTGCCCGGCGATGTGTCGATCGCCGGCTTCGACGACCTCGACCTCAGCCGCGCCACGACCCCTCAGCTCACCACGGTCCGCCAGCCCCTGCAGGAGATGGGCCGGATGGCCGTCAGCCTCCTCATCCGCCTCCTGGACCGCCACGCCCTAGAGGCCCTGCACGTGGAACTGGCCACCACCCTTACCCCCCGGGCCTCAACGGCCCCACCACCCGACCTTCGCTGACCCAGTGTCCAGATGCGGAGTTAGGCCGTGCGCGAAACGGCTCGGTTGTGGCAGGTTTTAGACATGAACCTTCGGATCGGCATCGCCGGGATCGCCATCGAGTCCAGCACGTTCTCGCCACACCGGGCCGGCCTCGCCGACTTCGACGTCCGCCGCGGTGACCGCATCCTGGAGCGGTACGACTTCCTCGGCAAGGACTGGGCGCAGGGGATCGAGTGGGTCCCGCTGCTGCACGCACGCTCCCTGCCCGGCGGAGCGGTTCTGCCGGAGGTGTACGACGACCTGTCCGCCGAGATCATCACGCGCCTCGAGAGTGCCGGTGAGCTGGACGGGTTCTTCTTCGACATCCACGGCGCGATGAGCGTCGTCGGGCGACAGGACGCGGAGGCCGACCTGGCCACGCGGATCCGGGCTGTGCTCGGCCCTGACGTGCTGGTGTCCGCATCGATGGACCTGCACGGCAACGTGTCCCGCGAGCTCGGTACGGCGGTCGACCTCATCACCTGCTACCGGATGGCGCCGCACGAGGACGCGATGGAGAGCCGCGAACGCGCCCTGCGGAACCTGGTCGAGCGGGTCCGGTCCGGGCTCGGGAAGCCGGGGAAGGCGTGGGTGCAGGTGCCGGTGCTGCTGCCGGGTGAGAAGACCTCGACGCGGCTCGAGCCGGCCAAGTCGATCTACCAGCGCGTCGGCGAGATCGCGGACGAACCTGGCGTTCTGGACGCGGCCGTGTGGGTCGGGTACGCGTGGGCCGACGAGCCGCGGTGCCGGGCCGCCGTCGTCGTCACCGGCGACGACGACGCGCTGATCACCGAGCGCGCTGCCGAGTTGGCGCGGGCGTACTGGGACGCCCGGGACGGGTTCGAGTTCGTGGCGCCCACCGGAACCCTGCACGAGTGCGTTGCGGCCGGGCTCGCTTCCACCGCGCGGCCGTTCCTGATCAGCGACTCCGGCGACAACCCGACGGCGGGCGGCGCCGGTGACACGTCGTGGACCCTCGGTGAGCTGCTCACGATCGAGGAACTGACCTCCGGCAAGGCCACCGCGATCCACGCCAGCATCGCCGACGCCGAGGCGGTCGCCGCCTGCGTCGCCGCCGGCGTCGGCAACCCGGTCGAGGTCACCGCCGGCGGCAAGGTCGACTCCGGCCCCGCGGGCCCGGTCGTGCTGTCCGGCACCGTGTTCTCGATCTCCGAGGATCCCGTCGGCGGGACTGTCGCGGTCGTGCAGGTCGGCGGCCTGCACTCGATCCTCACCACCCGCCGCAAGCCGTACCACCACATCGCCGACTTCACCCTCCTCGGCCTCGACCCCGCGACCACCGACCTGGTCATCGTCAAGATCGGCTACCTCGAACCAGAGCTCTACAACCTCGCCGCCGATTGGCTCCTTGCGCTCACCCCAGGCGGCGTGGACCAGGACCTCCTCCGCCTGGGCCACCACGGTGTACAACGGCCCCTGTTCCCCTTCGACCCTGACATGGGAGACCCCGACCTGAAGCCCGAAAGAATCTGACCCACGCGTCCGTGGTGGGCCGTGGCGCTGTGCCGGTAGGTGAACGCGGGCGGTAGTTCGCGACCGCCGGTAGTAGCCGCGAAAGTGCACTGTGCCGAGGCGGGTGCGGTGGCGCGGGTTTCATTTCTTGCCCTGGGCATCGGTGCGATGTCTTGCTGGCGGTGGGGGGTGGGTGTAGCTTCATAACGCCTCGTGATCGTGGTGCTGGGGGTAGCGCTTACGTGGGTGACGCTGATCGTGACGGAGCGTCGCTTGGGGTGGGGACCCGAGGCCGGCGACGTTCCAGGTGGGGGGACCCATGGGCCGTCGACGTGCGCCGGACGAGGTCCGGCCGACCGGCCGTGCTCCGCCGTGTTTGCGGCGTGCACCCGGCGATCGCGGGCGCGTCCATGCCGCCCCGATCACGCCGTCGATCCGCCGGCCGCCGTTCTGCTGACGGCAGGACGAAGCCGCGTCCGCACGAGTAAGCCTCTCTGCTCCCTATCGCTCCCCGGACACGACCGCAGTACCGCAGTTTCGTGCTCAAACAGAAGGGCACACCACCGTGACATCGCGAACAGAGCCGCGGACGCTTCGGCGTTTCCGGCGTCCCCTGATCCTCGCGTCCGGCGTCGCGCTGCTGGCGGCGGCCTTGGTGCCGAACGCCAACGCGAACCTGGCCGGGAGCAGCTTCGAAGGCAACGACGGCAACATGATCGTCAACACCGGCGGAAACACCGACTGGGTGAACGCCCCGAACCGTGTCCGCGGCGACGACCTGACCAGCGGTTCGTCCGACAACTCGTTCGGTCAAGGCACGAAGGAAGACGACCCGAACGTCACCGTGGTCACCGGTTCGATTCCGCCGCAGAAGAGCGACCTCACACGCTTCTACGTCGCCAGCGAGACCGCAGCCAACGGCAAGGTCTACCTGTACTTGGCATGGGAGCGGTCGAACGTCCTCGGTTCGGCCAACATGGACTTCGAGATCAACAAACTGGCGCAGCCGAACCTGACCACGACCGGCCAGAAGACGCTCAACCGGAGCGCCGGCGACCTGCTGATCACCTTCGATTTCACCAACGGTGGCGGCAACCCCGTACTCGGCCTGCTCAAGTGGACCACCACGGGCGCGGCAAGCCAGTGCTTCTCGGCGAACTCCCTGCCGTGCTGGGGCCAGCGGGTCGACCTCAGCGCCGCCGGTTTCGCCGAAGGTGCGGTCAACGCCGGCACCATCACCGAACCGATCGCCGGTGGGACTCTCGCCGGACTGGAGTTCGGTGAGGCAGCCATCAACATGACCGATGCCGGAATCTTCCCGGCCGGTCAGTGCACCGCGTTCGGCAGCGCGTTCCTGAAGAGCCGCTCGTCGGCGTCGTTCCCGGCCGAGGTCAAGGACTTCGTCGCACCGCAGCCGGTGAACATCGCGAACTGCGGCAAGATCATCATCCGCAAGGTCACCGAGAACGGCGACGCCTCGTTCGGCTACACCACAACCGGTGGACTCAGCCCCTCGACGTTCAACCTGTCCAACGGTGGCATGCAGACCTACAGCAGCGCGACCCAGGTCCAGGCCGGCAACTACAGCGTGACCGAGTCGACCCTGCCGACCGGCTGGACGCTGAAGAACCTCGCCTGTACCGCGACCGGTACCGGGACCAGCTACTCGCTCAGTGGTGCGACAACGAACATCACGATGGCGCCTGAGGGCGTGGTCGACTGCACCTACACCAACCACATCAACAAGCAGCCGGCCATCACCACCACGCTGTCGGCAGATACGGTCGTGGTCGGAGGCACAGTGCACGACTCCTCGACCCTGACCGGAGCGACGGCGAACGCCGGTGGAACGGTGACCTACACCGTGTACTCCGACTCCACCTGCTCCACGAGCTTCGCGGACGCGGGGACCAAGACGGTGACGAACGGTGTCGTGCCCGACTCCGACGCGGTCACCTTCAACTCGACCGGTGACTTCTACTGGCAGGCCGCCTACAGCGGGGACTCGAACAACGACCCGGCAACCAGCGTCTGCACCAGTGAGCATCTGGTCGTGACCAAGAAGTCGCCGACCATCGCGACCACCTTGTCGGCCGCGACCGTCGAGGTCGGCGGCAGCGTTCACGACTCGGCGACGCTGAGCAACGCCACGGCGAACGCCGGCGGGACCGTGACCTACACGGTCTACACCGACAACGCTTGCTCGACCGGCGCGCAGAGTGCCGGCACGGTGAACGTGACGAACGGCGTCGTGCCTGACTCCAACGCGATCACGTTCAACACCGCGGGCGACTACTACTGGCAGGCCGTGTACAGCGGCGACGCCAACAACAACGGGGCGACGAGCGTGTGCACCAGTGAGCACCTCGTCGTGACCAAGAAGAGCCCGGCGATCAGCACTGCACCGAACCTGATCCCGAACGACGACGCCACGATCAGCGGCGCCCTCACTCCGACGGGCACGATCACGTTCAAGCTGTTCGCTCCTGCTGACGCGACCTGCGCCGGCGCCGGGGCGTACACGCAGACGGTGACCGTGAACGGCAACGGGACGTACAGCACGACCAACACGTCCTTCGTCGCGAGCACGCTCGGGACCTGGCGCTGGCAGGTCACCTACAGCGGCGACACCAACAACAACCCGGCCACCTCGGCCTGCGGCGTGGAGCGCTTCACTCTCGCCAACGGCTGACAGTCCGATCGGGGCCGGTCGTCACGGCCGGTCCCGATCTACAACTTCCGCAGCATCTGGAGGGCCTCGATCGAGTGGTCGACGAGGTGGTCGGCCGAGTACGGCCGATCCGCCTCGGGGAGACCGGACCACTCGATCGCCAGGTCCTCGGCGTACGACAGCCAGGCGTGGATGCGGAGGTAGTCCTGGGAGGTGGGCTCATCGGCCACGTCGGGCGTGCCCAGGTAGGTGAGGACGCGCTTGGTCAGGCCCGCGCGCGTCTCGTCGTACACCTTGACGGCGAAGTCGTCGCCGCCGGCGGCGCCGCGGACGAACGAGATGTACGCCGTCCGGCGACGGGTGATGAACGCAACGAACTGGACGAGCATCTCGCGCAGCTGCTCCTCGGGCGGCAGCGCGTCGTCCGGCTTCGTGACCCGGAGCAGGCGGCGGCCGGCCGCGGAGATGACCGCGAGGTAGTAGTCGCGCTTGCTCGGGAAGTAGTGGAACAGCAGTCCGCGGGAGATTCCGGCCTCGGCGGCGATCGCGTCGATGGACAGCTCATGGATCGGTTGGTCGCGAAGCATCATCAGGCCGATCTTGACCAGTTGCTTCTTGCGGTCTTCCGCTGACAGCCGGTGATCCATGCTATTGAGCATTGCTTAGAGGCCCGCTACGGTCAAGGCGAGGGAGAGGAGTCTTGATGGGGTTCGAACCTTCGGCCCGGGCTCAAGAGCTGATCACCCGCGTGGAAGCCTTCCTGCGGAGCGAGATCGAGCCGGTCGAGGCGGAGCTGCACCATGCGATCCGCACCGCCGGTGACCCGTGGCAGCCGCAGCCGCTGATCAAGGACCTGCAGGCGAAAGCCCGCGACGCAGGCCTGTGGAACCTGTTCCTCCCGCCCGCGGAACCAGGCAACGAGCAGTACGGCGTAGGCCTCAGCAACCTCGATTACGCCCCGATCGCGGAGCTGACCGGCCGGTCCTTCATCGCGCCGTACATCTTCAACTGCAACGCACCGGACACCGGGAACATGGAGGTCCTGCTCCGCTACGGCAACGACGAGCAGAAGAAGCGCTGGCTGGAGCCGCTGCTGGACGGCACGATCCGCTCCGCGTTCTGCATGACCGAGCCGGACGTCGCGTCCTCCGACGCCACGAACATGCAGGCCACGGCGGTCGTCGACGGTGACGACGTCGTGCTGAACGGCCGTAAATGGTGGAGCACCGGCGTCGGTCACCCGGACTGCGAGCTGCTCATCTTCATGGGCCTGACCTCCCCGGACGCACACCGGTACGAGCGCCACACGATGGTCCTCGTCCCGCGCGACACCCCGGGCGTGAAGGTCGAGCGGCTGCTCCCCGCGATGAGCAGGTACGACGAGCCGCACGGCCACGGCGAGGTGTCCTTCACCGAGGTTCGGGTGCCGGCCGCGAACATCCTGGTCGGACCGGGCCGGGCGTTCGAGATCGCCCAGGGCCGCCTCGGTCCGGGGCGCGTGCACCACTGCATGCGGCTGGTCGGCCTGGCCGAGAAGGCGCTCGAGCTCGCCCTGCAGCGCGGCACCAGCCGGACCGCGTTCGGCAAGCCGCTGGTCAACCTCGGCGGCAACCGTGAGCGGATCGCGGACGCACGGATCGCGATCAACCAGGCTCGGCTGCTCGTGCTGCAGACCGCGTACCTGCTGGACACGCAGGGGCTCGTCGGAGCGTTGAGTGAGGTCAGCCAGATCAAGGTCGCCGTACCGCGGATGGCGCAGGACGTCATCGACATGGCGATCCAGTTGCACGGCGGCGGTGGGCTGTCCGAGGACTTCCCGCTCGCGGCCGCGTGGACGAGCGCCCGCGCGTTGCGACTGGCCGACGGCCCCGACGAGGTGCATCGTGGGGTGATCGCGAGGATCGAGCTCGCGTCGTATCTCGCGGCCGCTCAGGAGGCGAAGTGAGTCGGGTTCTCGTCACCGGTGCCGCGAGCGGGCTGGGCGCCGCCCTGGTCGCCCGGTTCGTTGCTGACGGCCACCAGGTGCTCGGCACCGACGTGTCGACGGACGCTCCGGGGAGTACGCCGTACCTGAAGCTGGACGTCCGCACCCCGGAGGACTGGGACGCCGCGGTCGCGTGGTGCGAGGAGAACTGGGGTGGCCTGGACATCCTGGTGAACAACGCCGGTATCGCGACCGGCGGGCGCATCGACGTCGAGACGCTGGACGAATGGGACCGGGTCGTCGACATCAACCTGATGGGCGTGGTCCGCGGTTGCCGGGCGTTCGTCCCGCTGTTCAAACGGCAGCGCGCCGGTCACATCGTGAACACCGCGTCGGCGGCCGGCCTGGTCCATCCGCCGATGATGAGCTCGTACAACACGGTGAAGGCCGGCGTCGTCGCGCTCTCCGAGACGCTGTCGTACGAGCTCCATCCGTACGGCGTGACCGTGTCGGTGGTCTGCCCGTCGTTCTTCCGGACCAACCTCGCGGACTCGATCCGCGGTGCGGACAGCGCGATGGGCGCGACCGCGCGGCAGCTGATCGAGAAGTCGCCGCGGTCCGCGGACGACATCGCGGTCGCAGTCATCGACGGGATCAAGAAGCAGCGGTTCCTGATCGTCCCGGACCGGCCGGCACAGCTCGCCTGGCTGACCAAGCGGTTCGCCCGCCCGCTGTACGACCGCCAGATGCGCAGGATCGCCGCGCGTGCGGACGAACGTGCTGAGCACGGAGCGGAGACACGACCGACGGACGGGCGGTGACGGGCGTGCCGGACGGTGCTCGGCCGGTGCGGGACGAGGACGCGTTCGACGTACCCGCCGTCGACGCCTGGCTGCGGGCGCAGACCGCGGTGCCGGACGGGCTGCCCGAGGTGAAGCAGTTCTCCGGCGGGGCCTCCAACCTCACCTATTTACTGAGCTATCCGGGACACGACCTGATCCTGCGGCGGCCGCCCGCGGGGACCAAGGCGAAGAGCGCGCACGACATGGGCCGCGAGTTCCGGATCCAGCAGAGCCTGAAGCCGGTCTTCCGGTACGTCCCGGAGATGGTTGCCCACTGCAATGACGAGACGGTGATCGGCTCCGAGTTCTACGTGATGGAGCGGGTCGTCGGGACGATCCCCGGGCATCACCAGCTGGGCGTCGACCTCACTCCGGCCCAGACCCGTCAGCTGGGGTTCACGTTGATCGACACGCTCGCCGAACTGCACGCCGTCGATCCGGTCGCCGCCGGGCTGGCTGATCTCGGGCGCGGTGCCGGGTACGTCGAACGCCAGGTCAACGGCTGGTCCGAGCGCTACCGCAAGGCGAAGACCTGGAACGTGCCGAGCTACGAGAAGGTGATGGCGTGGCTGGTCGCGCATCAGCCGGCCGACGTACGCACCTGCGTAATCCACAACGACTTCCGGCTCGACAACGTCGTCCTGGCGCCGGACGATCCGCTGCGCGTGGTCGGCGTACTCGATTGGGAGCTGGCAACGCTGGGGGATCCGTTGATGGATCTCGGCAGCGCGCTCGCCTACTGGGTGCAGGCCGACGACGACTGGGCGTTCCGCCGCTTCAGGCTGCAGCCGTCCGACGTGCCCGGCATGCTCACGCGGGCGGAGATCGTCGAGTATTACGCGAAGCAGTCGGGGCTCACGGCGGACAACTGGGCGTTCTACGAGGTGTTCGGGCTCTTCCGGCTGGCAGTGATCGCGCAGCAGATCTACTACCGCTATCACCACAAGCAGACCCGGAATCCGCGCTTCAAGAACTTCTGGTTGCCCGTGAACCTGCTCGAGCGGCGCTGCCGCAGGATCATCCGGCAGGCGTGAGTGCCCGCCATCTATCTGATCCGGCATGCGCAGGCGTCGTTCGGTGCGCGCGACTACGACAAGCTGTCCGCCCTTGGTGAGCAGCAGGCGGCGCGGCTCGGCGAGACCTTCGCGGACGTGAAGCCGGCGCTCGTGCTGTCCGGATCGATGCGCCGGCATCAGCAGACCGCGACGCTCGCGGGATTCACGGCGGACGTGGATCCGGGGTTCGACGAGTTCGATCACCAGGAGGTGATCGTCGCGCACAAACCGGCGTACCGGCGGCACGCGGTGATGGTGGCCGATCTCGCGCGGACCGGCAATCCGCGCCGAGCGTTCCAAGAGGTGTTCAGCGCCGCGACCCAGCGGTGGATCGACGGCGGCGACGGGTACACCGAGACCTTCCAGGCGTTCTGCGAACGGTCCGAGGCCGCGGTACGACGGACCGCCGAGCGGCTCGGGAAGGGGGAGACCGCGCTCGTCTTCACGTCCGGCGGGCCGATCGCGGCCGTCGTGAGCCGGCTGCTGTCCGGCGGCGACGGGCTGTGGACGAAGCTGAACCCGGTGACGATCAACACCGCGATCACCAAGGTCGTGTCCGGTCGCGGCGGGCTGACCGTGGTGAGCTACAACGAACATGTCCAGCTCGGCGCGGACCTGCTCACGTACAGATAG
Source organism: Kribbella sp. NPDC004138 (assembly GCF_053603655.1). Lineage (NCBI taxonomy): Bacteria > Bacillati > Actinomycetota > Actinomycetes > Propionibacteriales > Kribbellaceae > Kribbella > Kribbella sp. NPDC004138. Next base: position 75,946 of record NZ_JBSGFZ010000013.1, on the reverse strand, counting down.
GACACCCGATGCGACGGAACATCCTGATCACCGGCGCCAGCTCCGGCCTCGGTGCGGAGATGGCGCGGCAGTTCGCCGCGAAGGGGCACGACCTCGCGCTGACCGCACGGCGTACCGAACGGCTGGAGGCGCTGCGGACCGAGCTGGCCGAGCGCCATCCACAGATCACAGTTGTTGTCCACAGTTTGGATGTGACCGATCACGACCAGGTGTTCAAGGTGTTCCGGGCGATCGACGCCGAGCTGCCGCTCGACCGGGTCGTCGTGAACGCCGGCCTGGGCAAGGGCGCGCCGCTCGGCACCGGCAGGTTCGACGCCAACCGCGACACCGCGCTCACCAACTTCGTCGGCGCGCTCGCGCAGGTCGAGGCGGCGCTCGAGCTGTTCCGCGCGCGGAACGCCGGCCACCTGGTGCTGATCGCGTCGATCTCCGCGCTGCGCGGCTTCCCGAAGACGATCACGACGTACGCCGCGACCAAGGCCGGGCTCGCCTCGCTCGGGGAAGGATTGCGGCTGGAGCTGATGGGCAAGCCGATCAAGGTCAGCACGATCTATCCCGGGTACATCCGGTCCGAGATGAACGAGCACGTGGAGCGCGCGCCGTTCATCGTCGACACCGAGATCGGGGTGCGCGCGATGGTCGCCGCGATCGAGGCGGAGAAGGCGAAGGCGTACGTGCCGGCGCGGCCGTGGTGGCCGCTCGCGCAGGTGATGCGGTTCGCGCCGCTGCCGGTGCTGAAGAGGATGATCTGAATGCGCTGGGGCCTGACGGTGCCGCTGACCGGCGTACCGCTGCGGGAGCATCGTTCGTTGATCTCATCGTTGTTCGACCTCGGGTACACGGATCTGTGGTCGGCGGAGGTGGCCGGTGCGGACGCGTTCACTCCGCTCGTGCTCGCGTCCGAGTGGGACTCTTCGTTGCGGCTGGGGACGGCCGTCGTACCGGTGCACACGCGGGGGCCGGCCGCGTTGGCGATGAGTGCCGCGGCGCTGGCGGATCTCGCGCCGGGGCGATTCGTGCTCGGCATCGGGGCGTCGTCGGAGACGATCGTGACCGGGTGGAACGGGATCGCGTACGACCCGCCGCTGGCGCGGACCCGCGACGTGCTGCGGTTCCTGCGGCAGGCGTTCGCGGGGGAGAAGGTCGACGGGGAGTTCGACAGCTTCACGATCCGGCGGTTCCGGCTGGAGAAGGCGCCGGACGTGCCGCCTGCGATCATGCTCGCCGCTCTCCGGCCGCAGATGCTCCGGCTGGCCGCGCGGGAGGCCGACGGGGCGATCACGAACTGGCTGTCCGCGGACGACGTACGCCGGGTGCGCGCCGAGCTCGGCCCGGACAAGGAACTCGCCGCGCGGATCTTCGTGTGCGTCACCGAGGACGCGGAGATGGCGCGCAACATCGGGCGCTACCTGATCGCGACATACCTGACCGTGCCTGGGTACGCCGCGTTCCACGACTGGCTGGGCCGCGCCGAACTGATGAAACCGATGCGCGACGCCTGGTCCGCCGGCGACCGCAACGCCGCGATGGCCGCCGTCCCCGTAGAGCTCGTCGACGACCTGATCGTCCACGGCACGCCCGCCCAATGCCGGGCCCACATCAACCGCTACGTCGAGAACGGCCTCGACACCCCCATCATCGCGACGCTCCCGACCGGCACCAGCCTCCTCGAAACCGCCCGCTCACTCACCCCGAACTAACGGTGGCAGCGCGGGTCAGCTCAACCGGTGCTCTCGCAGCCACATCGTTGCGCGGCGGTTCGAGGCGCGGGACAGCCAGGCGTCCTGGATGATCTCGGTGAGCTCCTGCCGGGACAGTTCACCCAGCTCGCCGGCCCGGACGAGGACCGATGGGTGGCCGTCGAAGTGCGGTGTGGTGAAGAACGGGTTGGAGTCGTCGGACACCAGCGCGAGCTTCTCGGTCTCGGACTCGACCCAGATCATGATCACGTCGTCGTACTTCGCGCCGCTCACCGGATCCACGGCGTCCGGTCGCGGCGTCCGGAAGAACACGAACGACTTCCCGCCGACCTGGTACACGGGCCGATCAGTCCCGTCGTCGCGCTCCCACTTGGTGACGTGCGGCATCCCTGACGCGATCGCGTGTACGTCGGCCACCCGCGCTTTCCTCGCGCCCATGCGTCCGAGTCTAGGAGCGACGGGCAGCTCGACAGGTAGTGCACCCTTGAGACGCCGTACGCGCGGACGCCATCACGCTCAGGTGCACTAGGGGCTTGCCCGATACCTCCTGTCGAGCTGCACATCCGGACCCGCCGGGATCCAGATGGTGAAGGTGGAGCCGTCGCCTACCTGGCTCGTGACGGTGATGCGGCCGTGGTGGGCTTCAGCTAGGTGCTTGGTGATGGCCAGGCCGAGGCCGCTGCCTCCGGTGGTGCGGGTGCGGGAGACATCCGCGCGGTAGAAGCGGTCGAAGAGGTGTGGGAGGTGTTCCGCCGCGATGCCGGTGCCGTTGTCACTCACGCTGAGGTTGTAGCCGTTGTCCACAGGCCGTACGCCGACCTGCACTTGGCCGCCGGGTGGTGTGTACCGGATGGCGTTCGAGACCAGGTTGCCGAGAGCCTGACGAATGCGTGCGCCGTCGACAACCGCCGGCGCGGGCCCACGAGCTTTGGACGAGAGGGTGACGGCGGCCTGCTCAGCGGTCGGCCGGTGGGCCGAGACAACCTGCTGCACCAACTCCGACAGGTCGCGCTCGGCGGGGTGCAGGCGGAGCATGCCGGCGTCGGCGAGAGCCAGGTCCTGGAGATCGGCGACCAGGTGTTCGAGCAGAGCCGTTTCCTCCAGCAACGAGGTGACGAGCGCATGATCGAGCGGCACCACGCCGTCCTCCGACGCGACCAGGTAGCCCTTGATGTTCGCCAGCGGTGTCCGCAGCTCGTGCGCCACATCGCTGACCATCGCCTTGCGCTGGAAATCGTGCCGCTGGATCGCCTCGGCCATGTCGTTGAACGCGTGCCCGAGCCGCGCGACCTCGTCCTTCCCGCTCACCGGCACCCGCGCCGCGTGGTCGCCGTTCCGCATCCGCTGCGCCGCACCGGTCAGTGCCACGATCGGCCGGACCAGCCGGCGCCCCGCGAAGAGCATCACCAGTGCCGCGATCAGCAGCACGCCGAGCGCGGTGGCCGCCGTACGGAGCAGGCCTTCGCCGGAGAAGACGTCGAACGTGCTCTTCGCCCCGAGGTAGAGCTTCGCGGGCGGAGCGACGTACGGCGTAAGCGCCTGGACACGGGCCTGCTGGAGACAGTTGCCGAACGTGTCGCCGGCGAGTTCCTTCACCGTCGGGTCGACGGACTTCAGGCCCTGGAACTCGTTGACCTTGTAGTCGATCCCGGCGGCGTCCAGGCAGGCGGTCGAGCGCCTGACCTCGTCGTCGTTGACGATCTTCGCCTTCGCGCTCGGCGCGGTCAGACCGGTCGGCATGCACTCGTCGTCCGCGAGCGTGTTGGCCTTCTCCACCCGGACGCCGGCCACGGACTGCGTCGACTCGACCATCACCTGGGGGACGGCCCCGGCGATTCGGTTCACACTCGCCGGCTTGCCCTTGGCGGTGGAGCAGTCCGCCGCCTGCTGCGCGAGCTTGTCACGCTCCTTCAGTTCGTCGTCGGTCAGACCCCATTCCGGGTAGGCGACGAACGGCGGCCCGATCGCGGCGGTTGCGACGAATCCCCCGGTCGCGGCGACGGTCTTCCGCGCGGCGTACACGGTCATCGCGCCGCTCAGCTTCCCCAATCCGGAGGTGCGCACGTCGACGGTTGCCGCCGGCACCGACGGCAGGTCGGGCGCGGCGCCGAGCATCCGGGCCGAGTCCGCGATCACCTCGCCGGTCTCGCTCGTCACCGCGATCCGCCGGCCGAGCTTGTCGGCCAGGTCGTGCACCAGACGGTCCACACCCGACCAGGTCGGATGATCGGCGGCGTACCGCGTCAGCTCGCCGTAGATCTCGCCGTCGACCTGCAGCTGACCCGTGTTCGCGTCGATCTCGCCCTGGAGCTTCTCCGACGTGCTGTACGTCGCGATCACCGCGGTCGCGATCACGGCCCCGAGCGCGACCGCGAGCGACAGCCCGAGGAACCGGACCAGCACGCTACGACGCATGGCTGACCGCCTTGTCGGCGAGCTTGTAGCCCACGCCGTACACGGTCTTCAGGTACGCCGGGGCGTTCGACGACGGCTCGATCTTCTTCCGCAGGTTCATCACGTGTACGTCGACGGTCCGGTCGAACACGTAATGGTCGAAGCCGAACGCGTGCTCGAGCAACTGCTGCCGCGAGAACGCCCGCCCGGGGGAGGCCGCCAGGCAGGCGAGGATCTTGAACTCGGCCGGCGTCAGCTCGACCAGGCGGCCCGCAAGCCGGACCTCGTGGCGGGCCGGATCGATCTCCAGTTCGCCGACCCGGTACACCTCGCCCTCGGCGCGGCTGCGGGTCCGACGCAGGACCGTGCGGACCCGGGCGACCAGTTCGCGTGGGTTGTACGGCTTGGTCAGGTAGTCGTCCGCGCCGAGATCGAGGCCGAGCAGCAAATCGTCCTCGGTGGAGCGGGCGGTCAGCATGATGATCGGCACGTCACCGTCTGCCCGGAGGACGCGGCAGACGTCCAGGCCGTCGACCTTCGGCATCATCACGTCGAGCACCAGCAGGTCCGGGCTGCGCCGGCGGGCCTCGTCGATCGCCTCCCGGCCGTCGTGTACGACGACGGTCAGGTGCCCTTCCCGCTCGAGGTACCGCCGGATCAGCTCCGCCTGCTTGAGGTCGTCTTCGGCGACCAGGATCCGCGCTGGCATAGTCCTCAATGTCGCCGAAAGACATGAGAATCCGATGAAGATCGGCTGAGAGCATCAGGTGCAAACGGGACCTTCACAGGTTCTTCACCGCCCGGGCGGCACGCTCCACAGCCATGAAGACAACTGCACTCGCCGTGGTGGCGGTCCTGGCGCTGGCCGCCTGCGGGAACGACAAGGCGCCGGTCGCGTCCGACCAGAAGAGCGACAAGAGCCCGCTCGCGGAGTACATGGGCGACGGCTTCGTCAGCTCGTCCGGCGGCGGCGGGTTCAAGATCGCGATGCGGGCCGGCGGCGCGCAGCAGCCGACGGAGGAGGACCTGGCCAAGCAGCGCAAGGTCGAGGACGCGACCGTGACCTGCATGAAGGCGGCGGGCTTCGAGTACGTCGCCGTACCGCCGGAGCAGAACGCGAAGAGCAAGTTCGCTGACGCGTTCAACCTGCCGCCGGACAAGTTCGCCGAGCAGTACGGGTACGGCATCAGCACGATCGACTGGTCGAAGGCCGGGGAGGACGACTCGAACCCGAACACCAAGATCCGCGCCGCGCTGTCGCCCGCCGCGCAGAAGGCCTACGACAAGGCGCTCAACGGCCCGAACGCGAATGGGAACGGCGCCGTTGTGATCCAGGGCGGTAAGGACGGCCCGAGCTCGAGCGGCGAGATGGACCTCGGCTGTCGCGGCAAGGCGGTCAAGCAGGTGTACGGCGACGACTCGAATCGGAACGTCGACTTCAAGAAGTTCGACAGCCTGTTCAAGGACATCCAGGCACTGCAGAAGCGGATCGAGTCCGACCAGCGGGTCGTGGACGCGACCACCGCCTGGACCGACTGTCTGGCCGACGCCGGACACTCGGGATTCAAGAAGGTCGACGACCCGCGCCAGCAGATCCAGCAGAAACTCGACACGCTGACCGGGAACAAGCCGCCGGCGAAGAACGGCCCGGCCCAGGTCAGCGGCCCGCCGTCGTTCGACAAGGTCGACGCGACCAAGCTGGCCGAGCTGCGCAAGTCCGAGATCGACCTGGCGGTGGCGGACCAGAAGTGCAAGGCCAAGGGGTACGAGGACGCGTACAAGAAGGTCCAGTACGAGGCCGAGAAGGAGTTCGTCGACCAGCACAAGTCCGAGCTCGAGGCGTACCGCGACGAGATGGCGAACCGGTGACCGCTTCGCCCAAGTCCCGGCGCCGGGTGCTCGTCAGCGTGGCCGGCGTGGCCGTCGCCTCCCTGGGAATCGGTGTGGTGGCGGGCAGCCGGATCAGCTCGCCGGAGGACGCCGCCGCCAAGACCGCGGCCCCGAAGGCCTCCCAGATCACGGTGCCGGTGGCGAAGAAGGCCCTGTCCAGCAAGGTGGTCGGCCGGGGTGACGCGTCGTTCGACGGCGCGGTGAACATCCGGGTCGAGACCAGCGGGATCAAGACGGCGCCGATCGTGACCGGCAAGGTGCCCGCGGTCGGCTCGACGCTCACCGAGGGCAAGGCGCTGCTCGAGATCACCGGGCGGCCGGTGATCGGGCTGGCCGGCGTCCTGCCGATGTACCGGACGCTGTCGCCCGGAAGCAAGGGACCTGACGTGCTGCAGCTCGAGCAGACGCTGGACCGGCTGGGGCTCGACCCCGGGGACGTCGACGACGAGTACGACCTGGACACCTCGGCGGCCGTGGAGCGGCTGTACGAGAACGCGGGATACGACGCCCCGGCGGCGGACGAGCAGTTCACCCAGGCCGTCGACCAGGCGAAGAAGCAGGTCGACGCCGCGAAGAAGCAGCTCCGGCAGGCGCAGTCGCAGCTGAAGGCGGCCAAGGACGCCAAAGCGAAGGACACATCAGTTCAGCAAGGCGCTGTGGACGACGCCGAAGAGAACCTCGCCGACGCGAAGGATGCGCAGAACGAGGCCGAGTTCAAGGCCGGTACGCCGCTGCCGGTGTCCGAGGTGGTCTACGTGAAGACGCTGCCGCGCCGCGTCGACGACGTGAAGGTCGAGCGCGGCGGGACGGTGAACGGTGTGGTGATGTCGGCCAGCGGTGCGTCGCTGGTCGTCACGGTCAAGGTCGACGCGGAGACCGCGCAGCGGCTCAAGGCGGGGATGGCGGCGACGCTGGATCTCGGCGACAGCGTCTCGGTCGCCGGGAAGGTTCGCCGGGTCACGAAGAACGGCAATCAGTACGACGTGGTGGTCGCGCCGAACACGCTGACCGCCAGCCAGTTGGCGCTGCTGCGAGATGCGAACGTACGGGTGACGATCCCGGTGAAGAGCACCAGCGGCAAGGTTCTCGCCGTCCCCGTGGCCGCGCTGTCGTCCGGATCGGACGGTGCGTCGCGCGTCGAGGTCCTGCGGAACGGGAAGGTCGAGCTGGTTCCGGTCGCGGTCGGGCTGACCGCGGACGGGTTCGCGCAGGTCACGCCCAAGGGCGACGCGAAGCTGACCGAGGGCGACCAGGTGGTGGTCGGGCGATGAGTACCGCAGTGGCTTTACCGGCGCCGGTCGTCGAGATGATCGGCGTACGGCGGTTCTTCCCGGGACCTCCCGAGGTACGGGCGATCGCGGGCGTCGACCTGACCATCCGGCAGGGGGAGTACCTGTCGATCGTGGGGCCGTCCGGGTCGGGGAAGTCGACGCTGCTGCACCTGCTCGGCTTGCTGGACAACCCGACGGGCGGGGTCTACCGGCTCGACGGCGTGGACACGATGAGCCTGCGGGAGCGGCGGCGCGCCGTACTGCGTGGGGAGCGGATCGGCTTCGTGTTCCAGTCCTTCCACCTGCTCGACCACCGGACCGTGCTGGAGAACGTGGCGCTGTCGATGGTGTACGTCGGGGTGCCGCGGCGGCAGCGGATGGCGCGCGCCCGAGTCGCACTCGAGCGGGTCGGGCTGTCGCACCGGATGGAGTTCGCCCCGACCACACTCTCCGGCGGTGAGCGGCAGCGCGTCGCGATCGCGCGGGCGCTGGTCGCCGAACCCAGCCTGCTGCTCGCCGACGAGCCGACCGGCAACCTGGACAGCGCGAACGCGGAGGCGATCCTGCAAGTGTTCGACGAACTGCACGCCGAGGGCATGACGCTGGCCGTCATCACCCACGACGACCACGTCAGCCGCCGGGCCCAGCGCCAGGTGCGCATCGTCGACGGGACCCTCCAGTGGTAACCGAAGCAGGCCCCCCGGACCCGACCGGCGGGCCGTCCACCTCACCCGGGAGCGGCGCGGCGCGGCGGCGCGCGCGTCCGCGGGTCGCGCTCGCGCGGCTCATCGGGCGTGCGTCCGGCAGCCGAACTGCCTCGCCGCGCCCCCGGGGAAGATCCCGCCCGGCCGTGCGGGATCTGCTCGACGAGGCCCTCGCGGGTGTCGCCGCCCGGCCTACCCGGCTGATCCTCACCACGCTCGGCACCGTGCTCGGTGTCGCCGCGCTGGTGGGGACGGTCGGGCTCGGGCAGACAGCCGCCGGGCAGATCACGCAGCGGTTCGACCTGGCGGCTGCGACCCGCGTGGTGGTGCAACCGGACGACAAGGGCGGACAGGAAGGAGAGGCCGCGACCCAGCTCCCGTGGGACGCGCCGGACCGGATCAAGCGGCTGAACGGCGTGGAAGCGGTCGGTACCGTCAGCAACCTGGAGATCGGCGACGACCTGGTCCAGAACGTGACCGGCCTGGACGGCGGTACCGGGAAGGCCCTCCAGGTGATGGCCGGATCCTCAGGTCTCTGGGACGCGGTCCGCGCGGTGCTCAAGACCGGCCGGTTCTTCGACGACGGTCACGACCAGCGCGCCGACAAGGTGGTTGTCCTGGGCAAGCACGCGGCGGAGCGGCTCGGCATCAACCGGGTCGACTCGCAGCCGGCGGTGTTCATCGGCGACGAGCCGTACACGGTGATCGGCATCCTCGACTCGGTCAGCGGCCGGGCCGAGCTGAACGACGCGGTGATCATGCCGAACGGTACTGCGCGCCAGGCGTACGACCTCGAGTCGCCGGACGCGGTCGAGATCCGTACGGCGGTCGGCGCCGCGCAACTGATCGCGGAGCAGGCCCCGATCGCGATCGAGCCGAACAACCCGAGCACCCTGACCGTCGACGCTCCGCCGAAACAAGGCGCCGTACGGAAGGGGGTCGAGTCGGACCTGAACGCGTTGTTCCTGCTGCTCGGCGCGGTCGCGCTGCTCGTCGGAGGGCTCGGCATCGCCAACGTCACGCTGCTGTCGGTGCTGGAGCGGATCTCGGAGATCGGCCTGCGCCGGGCCCTCGGCGCGGCGCGACGACATATCGCCGTTCAGTTCCTGGTGGAGAGTGTGATCGTCGGCTTCCTCGGCGGACTGCTCGGCACGGCGGTCGGCGTCATCCTGACCGTCGGCGTCTCGTGGGTCCGGGACTGGACACCGATCCTCGACAACCGGCTGGCGTTCGGTTCACCCCTGCTGGGTGCGTTCATCGGCCTGGCCGCCGGTACCTATCCCGCCTGGAAGGCCTCCGCCATCCAGCCGATCACCGCGCTGCGAGGCACGTGAGTACAGCACCGCGGTGATCGCGAAGCCGGCCACGACCAGCGCGAGCACCAGGTACGACTTCCCGCTGTCGGGCAGGATCGCCGCGCCGAGCGCGGCCGCGGAGACCTGCCCGACGTTGAAGATCATGTCGTACAGCGAGAACACGCGACCGCGGTACTCGTCGTCGACACCCGTCTGGACGAGGGTGTCGACGCTGATCTTGATCCCCTGCGCGCAGATCCCGAGCAGGAACCCGCCGATCACCATCGCGGGCTGCGTGTAGAGCCCGATCGGTACGGCGCTCACGACCGCGGCGGCCGCGAACAGCAGCGTGATCCATCGGCGCAGCGCCATCATCACCCGCGTGCCCCACGGCGTGATGAGCGCGGCGACGAACAGGCCGGCGCCGACCGCACCGGTCGCGATCGCGAGTCCACCGAACGCTTGATCCAGCTGGCCGGGACCGTAGAAGTAGTTCCGGTACAGCAGGATCATCGCGACCGTCAGCAGCCCGAAGAAGAAGCGCAGCGAGCCGATCGCGGCGAGGCCGAGGGCGGCCTGCCGGCGTTCGCGGAGATGCCGGCCGCCGTCCACAAGCCCGGCTGCGATGCTGCGGAGGGCTTCCACGATGCCTGGTTCGTCGCCGCTCAGGTCCGGGCCGAGCTGGTCGCGCCGCAGCCGGAGGGCGAGCAGCGCGGCGGCTGTGTAGATGAGGACCGTCAGCCCGAGGACGGCGAGGTCCGAGTCGACCAGCAGTTTCACCCCGGCCCCGATCCCGCCGCCGACCAGGAAGGCCGCCGTACCGGACGTCGGGGTGACCGCGTTCGCCATCACCAGCTCGTCGCGGTCGACGACGTGCGGGAGGCCGGCGGACAGTCCGGAGAGCAGGAAGCGGTTGACGCCGAGCGTGAGCAGGACGGCCAGGTAGAACAACGCGCCTGCGTTACCGGCCGCGACGATCGCGCCGATGCCGATCACCAGCGCGGCGCGGGTCAGGTTCGCGCCGAACAGGATCTGGCGGCGCGACCACCGGTCCAGGAGTACGCCGGTGAACGGGCCGAGGATCGAGTACGGCAGCAGCGAGACCGCGAACAGCCCGGCGATCGCCGCCGCGTCGGGCGCCCGCTCCGGCGAGAACAGCACGTACGACGCGAGCGCGACCTGGAACACCCCGTCGCCGCACTGCGACGTCAGCCGAACCGCGAACAACCGCCGGAAATCGCGCCGCCGAAGCAACGTCGCCAGATCCCGGATGAACCGCACGCTTGCACTGTAACTAGTCGCTCTGGCGCAGCCGTTCGGCGGCGGTGTCGCCGCGTTTGCCGACCGGCTCGACGCCGCGGGCGCGGCCGAGGCCGAGCAGCGGCATGTTGCCGTAGATCGTCTCGGTGTTTCCGGCCGGTACGACGTACGTCTCGTGCCAGATGCCGACTGCCCCGCCCTGGTACGAGGTGCGGAAAAAGTCGACCCAGGCGGGCCGGTGCGTCCGGCCGGAGTCGTTCGCGAACGCCTCCAGCTTCTCAACCGACTCCCAGTACTGGATCAGCGTGACGCCACGCCACGTCGGCAACGTACGGAACCCGAGCAACCCACTGTCCTCGTCGTTGCTCAGCTCCCGCAACATCGGCCCCATCGCCCGCGCCACCGGCACCCATTCCCGCACCTTGCGCACCGAGTTCACCCGCATCCCGATCAGGAACACGACCAGCTCCCCGTCGTACGCCGCGGTCTGCCGCCCCTGGATCACGCCGCTCATGTCCGCCCCTCTCACGTCGGTACCGACCAGGTTCGATTCAATCCTCTGTAAAGGCCAGGGGATGGCGCGCCGGAGCTGATGGCAAGGCGGCCGGTGCGGGGTAGTGTCGTGCTGCCGGTGTCACAGTCCGTTGTGTACCGGCTACGATGGCTCCTCAGTTCTGAGCCGCAGCGCGGATGGGATTTTCATGACTGAATCGCAGGATGCCGACGTCGACCCGCGGATGTACGAGCAGTTGAAGCTCGACCGCCCGCACGGCGCCCGGGTGTACGACTACTTCCTGGGCGGGAAGGACAACTTCGCGATCGACCGGCAGGCCGCCGAGCACTTGCTGCAGGCCTTCCCCGGATTCCGCACCGCCGCGCTGTCGAACCGGATGTGGATGCACCGCGCGGCGAAGTACGCCGCCGAGCAGGGCATCACGCAGTTCCTGGACGTCGGCACCGGCATCCCGACCGAGCCGAACCTGCACGAGGTCGTCCAGGAGATCGTCCCGTCGGCGCACGTGGTGTACGCCGACAACGACCCGATCGTCCTCGCGCACTCCCGCGCGCTGCTGGTCAGCACGCCGGAGGGCCGGACGGCGTACCTCGAGGCCGACGTCACCGACCCGCAGTCGATCCTGCAGTCGGACGAGGTCCGGGAACTGATCGACTTCAGCAAGCCGGTCGCGCTCAGCATCGTCGGCGTCTTCCACTACCTGCCGGACCACCTGAAGCCGTACGACCTGGTCCGTCAGCTCGTCGAGCCGCTCGCTCCCGGCTCGCTGCTGATCTTCTCGCACTGCACCCCGGACTTCGCGCCGGAGCTGTGGGAGCGGGCGATGGTGGTCTACAAGGCCGACGGCGGCGACGCGCAGGTGCGCAGCAAGGAAGAGGTCACCGAGTTCTTCGAGGGCACCGAGCTGATCGAGCCCGGCGTCGTGTCGCCGTTCCGCTGGTATCCCGACGCCGAGACCCAGCGCATGGTCGACAAGGGCGAGTTCACCGACGTCATGTGCAGCCTGTGGGTGGGTGTCGGCCGCAAGCCGTGAGCCGCAGCGAGTATCCGCACCACCTGGCGATCACGCTGCGGTGGAAGGACAACGACGTCTACGGGCACGTCAACAACGTCGAGTACTACAGCTTCTTCGACACGGTCATCAACGACTTCCTGATCCGCCGCGGTGGGCTCGACATCCACCGCGGCGAGGTGATCGGGTTGTGCGTGGACTCGCAGTGCACGTTCAAGCAGCCGCTCGAGTTCCCCGGTGTCGTCGACGCCGGGTTGCGGTGCGGGCAGCTCGGCACCTCCAGCGTGCGGTACGAGATCGCCTTGTTCCGTGAGGATGCTGACGAGCCGGCCGCGACCGGCCGGTTCGTGCACGTGTTCGTCGGGCGGCACGACCGTCGCCCGATCCCGGTCCCGGACGGGATCCGCGCGGCCCTCGAAGGGATCACGCGATGATCGTGCGCGGCGCCGTCCTGCGGGAGATGGGCCGGCCGGCGCCGTACGCCGCGTCGCGGCCGCTGCGGGTGGAAGACGTCGAACTCGCGCCGCCGGGGCCGGGGGAGTTGCTGATCCGGATCCGCGCGGCCGGGCTGTGTCACTCGGACCTGTCGGTGATCGACGGCTCACGCCCACGGGTGATGCCGATGCTTCTCGGCCACGAGGCGACCGGCGAGGTCGTGCACTCCGAGGCTCCCGGGTTCGCGCCGGGCGATGTCGTGGTCTGCGCGTTCGTCCCCGCCTGCGGCAACTGCGCGCCCTGCGCCGAGGGCCGCCCCGCCTTGTGTGAACCGGGTGCCGCCGCGAACACCACCGGCACCCTCCTCACCGGCACGCGCCGCCTCACCACGACCGACCGTCCCGGGGAGCTGCACCACCATCTCGGGGTGTCCGGGTTTGCGGATCATGCGGTGATCTCGGCGCATTCGGCCGTGAAGATCGATCCAACTCTTCCGCCGGAAATCGCGGCCCTCTTCGGCTGCGCGGTCATGACCGGCGTCGGCGCGGTGGTCAACACCGCCCAGGTCCGCGCGGGCCGCAGTACCGCAGTCTTCGGTCTCGGCGGCGTCGGCCTGTCCGCGCTCCTCGGCGCCGTCCTCGCCGGAGCGCACCCGATCGTCGCCGTGGACGTCGTCCCCGCCAAACTCCAGCTCGCGCAGGAGCTCGGCGCGACCGCGGTGGTGGACGCCCGCGCCCCCGACGCTGTCGACCAGGTGCGGGAGGCGACGGCGGGCGGCGCGGAGTACGCGTTCGAGACCGTCGGCAGCGCGAAGGTGCTCGAGCAGGCGTACGCCGTCACCCGCCGCGGCGGCACCACGATCACGGTCGGCCTGCCGCACCCGTCGCAGGCCTTCACCGTGCCCGCGGTCAGCCTGGTCGCGGAAGAGCGCACGGTGAAGGGCTCGTACCTCGGTTCGTCCGTGCCGTCCCGCGACATCCCGCGGTACGTCGCCCTGTACCGAGCCGGCCTGCTACCCGTCGACCGGCTGCTGACCGCGACCGTTGGACTCGACGACCTCAACCAGGCCTTCGACGATCTCGCCGCCGGTACGTCGATCCGTCAGGTGCTGCTGTTCTGAAGGTTCTCGGCGGCCTTCTGGAACGTGTGGTCGTTGCGGTCCTGTGCCTCGTCTGTGTAGTTGTCACCGAAGAACTCGGCGGTGGCAACCGGCCGGATCTCCAGCAACCCGGACGTCTCGGGATTGCCGCCGGCGGTCGCGTCCGCTGCGATACAGCGCCAGCCCCACTCCACCGCCTCCTCGCGGGACGCCACCTCGATCAGGCAGAACCCGGCGATCAGCTCCTTGGTCTCGGCGAACGGCCCGTCGACCACCCGGCGCTTGCCCTCGTCGAGCTGCAACCGGAAGCCGTGCGAGCTCGGCAGCAGCCCGTCGCCCGCGAGCAGGACGCCCTTCTCCGCCATCTCGGCCATCACCAGACCCATCGCGGTCAGGCCCTCCTCGGTCGGAGGCTGCCCGGCCTCGGACGCGTCGTTGGCCTTGAACACCATCATGAACCGCATCGAACCCTCCCAAGTCGACGTTAAATCCCGAGACGAATCTATACAGCGGCGGGGACCATCCGGCAGGCTACGCTCAGTGCGTTCGCGTACACCGCTCGTGAGAATGTCAAGTGAGGCACGCCGGAGTACCTGAGGAGTTCCCGCCCCCATGCCCAACAGCCCCCGCCCCAGATCGCGCCGGATCGCAGGTCTCGCCTGTGCCGGCGCCGTCGTTTTCGGATCCCTGGCCGTCGCGCTCGGCAACCAGGCCGACGCCCAGCAGCCCGCTCCGCTCCCGATCGACCAGCTGCTCGGCCAGGAGCTGCAGGGCAAGGCCGCGCTCGGCCGCGTCCAGTCCCGGCTCACCGAGATCGCCGCGCAGAACAAGTTGTCCACAGACCACCTCCGGCAGATCCTGGCGACTGACCGGACCGCTTGGCTCGACCGTGGCGGCAAGCTGTTCTACCGCGAGCCGGTCGCCACCAGGAGCGAGCTGAAGGCCGCTGCCGCGCCGTCGCCGCGCTGGGCGACCCGCGCCGTCGCCGGTGCGACCGGTCCGGCCTTCGAGTTGCACAGCAAGCCGGGGTCGAACAGGGTCATCTACCTGGACTTCGACGGCCACACCATCACCGGTACGGCGTGGAACACCGGCGGCAAGCCGGCCACCGTCAACGTCACGCCGTACGACACCGACGGCAACACGAGCAACTGGAGCACGGCCGAGCAGGACGTCGTCCGGGACGTCTGGGCGCGGATCGCCGAGGACTACGCGCCGTTCGACGTCGACGTGACCACGCAGGAGCCGGCCGCGTCCGCGATCACGCGGAGCGGTTCGTCCGACCAGCAGTACGGGACGCGCGTGCTGATCGACCCGACCACCTGGTACCAGTCGGGCTGCGGGTGCGGCGGCGTCGCGTACGTCGGTGTGTACGACAACACCAGCAACCACTCGTACTACCAGCCCGCTCTGGTCTTCACCAAGGGCGTCGGTACCGGCGCGAAGAACATCGCCGAGGCCGCCTCGCACGAGGCAGGGCACAACGTCGGCCTCTCGCACGACGGCACCTCGTCCGTCGGGTACTACGCCGGTCACGGCGCCTGGGCGCCGATCATGGGCGTCGGCTACTCGAAGGCGATCAGCCAGTGGAGCAAGGGCGAGTACTCCGGCGCCAACAACAAGGAAGACGACTTCGCGGTGATCGGCCAGAACGGGCTGGCGCTGCGGGGCGACGACCACGGCAACGGCACCGGTGACGCCACCGCGCTCACGCTCGGCACGAGCGTGAAGGGCGTCTACGCCAACGACTCCGACGTCGACACCTTCCGGATCGACCTCGCGACCGGCACCTTCACGTTCGCCGCGTCGGCGGCCGCGTCCGGCGCGGACCTGGACATCAAGCTCCAGCTGCTGAACTCGTCGGGCGGCGTCGTCGCCACCGCGGACCCGGCGGCCGGACAGTCCAACTCGGCCACACCGACCGGGCTGAGCGCGAGCATCAACCGCCAGGTCGCGGCCGGCCGCTACTACCTGCGGATCGAGAACACCGGATACGGCAACCCGCTGAACACCGGCTACTCGACGTACGGCAGCCGCGGCGCCTACACCGTCCGCGTCACGGCGGGCTGACACCCTCTGGCCACCCCGGGGCCGCCGATCCCACCGAGATCGACGGCCCCGGGGTCTTGTTCGGGGGGATCCGCCCACCCGGGGGGACGTGAGGAGGAACCCGTAGTGAACAGAATCCGCCGCACCGGCGCACGGACCAGTTGCGGCAGATCCTTGCCACCGACCAGACCGCGTGGCTCGATGCCGACAGCAAACTGTTCTTCCGCGAGCCCGGCCTGCCGGCCGCGCAGAAGGCTCCTTCGACATCACCCCGGTGGCCGGTTGGAGCACCGCCGAGCAGGACGTCGTCCACGAGGTCTGGGCTCGTGTCGCCGAGGACTACGCGCCGTTCGACGTGGACGTGACGACGCAGGAGCCGCCGCAGTCCGCGATCGACCGGTCGGGCGCGTCGGACCTCGCGTACGGAACGCGGGTGTTGATCGATCCGGACACCTGGTACCAGTCTGGGTGTGGCTGCGGCGGGGTCGCGTACGTCGGCGTGTACGACAGCACCAGCCAGCATGACTACTACCAGCCGGCGCTGGTGTTCACGAAGGGCGTCGGCACTGGCGCGAAGAACCTCGCCGAGGCCGCGTCGCACGAGGCAGGCCACAACGTCGGCCTCTCGCACGACGGTACGTCGACGGTCGGGTACTACCAGGGCCACGGCGCGTGGGCGCCGATCATGGGCGTGGGGTACTACCGCGGCATCAGCCAATGGAGCAAGGGCGAGTACGCCGACGCGAACAACGCGGAAGACGACTTCGCGGTCGTCGGCTCGCACGGACTCGCACTGCGCGCGGACGAAGCCGGTGACACCATCGGCGACGCCGCCGCGCTGACCGGCGGTCCGCCGGTGCCGGGGGTCATCGCGGCCGAGGAGGACACTGACGTCTACGGTTTCGATGTCAGTGCTGCCGGCAACTACACCGCGACGGCGAGCGCCGCTCCGAGCGGTGGCAACCTCGACATCAAGCTGGACCTGCTGGACAGCGCCGGCGCGATCGTTGCCTCGAACGACCCGGCATCCGGGCAGAGCGACGCCGGTACGCCGACGGGGCTCGGCGCGAGTGTTAGCGGCAGCTTGCAGCCGGGTAGGTACTACCTGCGGATCGACAACGTGGGCTACGGCGACCCGTTGAACACGGGCTACTCGACGTACGGAAGCCGCGGCGCCTACACCCTCGGCATCTCGCCCTCCTGATCCCTGTGGCTGGTCGGCCTCTGGCGGGCCGACCAGCCACAGGCCTCGCTCCTAGAGCGCACGCTCGAGCGCTGCAGTCAGTGCGACCGGGCGCACCTCGAGCCCGTCGAACCGCCAGCCCTCCTCGGTACGGCGCGCGCTGTACAGGTGCACGGCGGCTGCGATCGCCTCGGTGTTGTCGTCGAGGACGTAGACCGCGGTGTCGTGCGCGCGCACAGTCGCGGTGTCGCCGTCGACCTCGATCACCAGGTTCGACTTGTTGTGCAGAGTGCGGACGTAGTCGTCGTGACGCGCTCGCGCCATGGCGATGATCGCCTCGACGCCCTTGGCCTCGCCGCGGCGGGACCTGACGACGACGTCTTGGGTGAACAGGCGGTCGCTCTCGTCGTACCGGTGCTCGTCGATCCACAGGCTGTGGCGGGCGACCAGGTCGGCCAGTTCGGTGCGGTCGATGAGTTCTTGCAGGTCGGTCATGGCGGACTCCTGAATGATTAGTCTGTCTAACGTTGGCTGTGCCAATGAATATAGATCGTTAGTCCGACTAACGCAAGCGGCGTATGCTGGCTCTCATGGAGCCGGGTGAGCTGCGTTTCGACCACGGCGACGAAACGCCGGAGCGCCTCAAGGTGCAGCTGTCACGCCTGCTCGGGATGACCGCGGGCCAGACCCAACGCGTCGCGGCGGACGCGCTCCGCGCCGTGGGCGCACACAAGGACCACTTCGTGGTACTGGCCGCACTAGACGAGTTCGGCCCCGCGAGCCAGGCCGCCGTCGCCGGTCGCGCCCGCGTCTACAAGAGCGACCTGGTAGCGGTCCTCAACGAACTCGAAGCCGGCGGCTGGATCCGCCGCACCCCCGACCCCGCCGACAAACGCCGCAACGTCATCACCCTGACGCCCGCCGGCCAAGACCGCCTTATGGAGCTGGACCGCATCCTCACAACCGTCAACGCCCACATCACCGCACCCCTGACCACCGAGGAACGCACCCAGCTCTTCACCCTCCTCAACCGAATCAACACCCACCTGTCCCCACAACAACCGCCCCCGCGAGTCTGATGCCAGCGCGACAACCCACCCAGACCGCCGAGGTTCCCGCCGTCCGACGTGAAGAAGGTCCAACTCACCGCCTGACGCGCACCCCGCCGACCTACCGCCCTAACGCCACCCCGGCGGTCTACCGCCCCAACTGCTTACCGCGCTGACGCCGGCTCGCCGGCGGGTCAGTGTCAGGGCGCTTGGTGGGTGTCTGGGGTGGTGGGCGACGTCGGGGCGTCTGAGGTGCCGGCGGTCTGCAGGACGCCGGTGTGGTGGAGATGTGAGCGGGCAGCCTGGATCGCCTCGGGCGTGCTGGCGAAGACCCGGCCTGCCGCGTACAGGTCGTGGATCACCTCGAGCGCGTCCAGCGTGCGATGGTGACCGGCGCGGATTCCGGACATCAGAACCGTGATGCCGCGACGCTGGAGTTTCTCGATGGCGTCTTTGAGCACGAGCGCACCGCTCGCGTCGATCGCGCTGACCGCTGACATACGCAAGATGACGACGGAGACGTGCGCGACCTCGGACAGTTCGAGCAGGAACCGGTGCGCGGCGAACAGCAGCGGCCCATCGATGCGGTAGGCAACGATGTGCTCGTCCAGCAGGGCACGTTCCTCGACGGTGTGGTCACCAGGCAGATCCGGATGAAGAGGCATCTTCCGCAGGCGGGCGCTGCGCGCGACCGCTCGCAACGCGAGCGCGCCGGCGACGACGAGTCCGAGCAGGACAGCCTTGACCAGGTCCAGGGCGAGGGTCGCGACAGCAGTCAGAGTCAGTACGACGGCGTCGGATCGTGTCGCGCGCGCCATTGCCCGGATCGAGCCGACTTCGACCATACGGATCGAGGTGGCCAGCAGCACCCCGGCCAGCGCCGCGAGCGGGATCCGTGCGACCAGCGGCGCCGCGGTGTAGACGATCGCCGCGAGGAGCGCGGCGTGGACGAGCGCGGCCAAGCGCGAGCCTGCTCCGGAGCGGACATTGACGGCGGTCCGGGCGATCGCGCCGGTGGCGGGTACACCCCCGAACAGTGGTGCGGCCAGGTTGGCCAGTCCCTGGCCGAACAGTTCGCGGTCCGGGTCATGTTTGTGGTTCACGCCCATTCCGTCGGCGACCGCCGCCGACAGCAGTGACTCCAGCGCCGCCAGCGCCGCGACTGCAACCGCTGCCCCGGCGAGCGACCCGAGCGCCGACAAATCGAGGAACGACAGCGACGGTGCGGCAAGGCCGTCCGGCAAGCTGCCGATCCGCGCGACATCCAGACCGGCGACCTCCGCGATGACCGTTACTGCCACAACCGCGACGATCGACAACGGAACCGTCGGCCGGATCCGGGCGCCGACCAGAATGATCACCGCGACACCGATCGCGATCGCTGCGGCCACCCAGTGCGGGTGTGCCGCGAACGACGCGACCGCGCGAGCGGCCACCACGGCGACCTGGTCACCATGTGGCGTCGCAACACCCAGCGCGGCCGGCAGCTGCTGCAACCCGATGACACACGCGATGCCGAGCGTGAACCCTTCAACCACCGACGCGGGAACAAAGGCCATGTAGCGCCCGGCCTTGGCAATCGCCAGACCGACCAGGATCAGCCCGGCCATCAGCCCAACCGTCAGCACCCCGCTCGCCCCGTGTGCATGCATGATCGGCACCAGCACCACGGTCATCGCGCCGGTAGGTCCCGACACCTGCAGACCGGACCCACCAAACGCAGCAGCCACCGCCCCAGCCACCACGGCCGTCGTCAGACCCGCAGCCGCCCCCAACCCGGACGAGATCCCAAACCCGAGCGCCAGCGGAAGCGCAACAATCGCCACGGTCACCCCCGCAACAAGATCGCGCCGCGGCTGCCGCACCATCGCAGCCAGGTCCTCCCTCCCCGGAAGCAACGACCCCACAAGCCTCCAAACGACCGACACCGACCTCACCAAGCCACCTTCTCGTCCTCACGCACTACCGACCCCACCTTCACCGGGCCGCCTCATCGGGCTCGGGCGGTGTTGGCGCCGAGATCACGGAGTTGCCTCTTCGGCTTCGCGTAGTTCGGCCAGGAGTTCGCTTTGGCCGGTGAGCATCTCGGTCAGGAATCGGCGTGCGATTCTCAGCAGCTCGGCGATGTCGCCGCCGGCGAGCTCGTAGATCACCGTCGACGCCTCGCGGTGCGAGGTCACGATGCCGTAGCGGCGTAGCACCGCCAGTTGCTGGGACAGGTTGGACGGCTCGATCCCGATCTCGGCCAGCAGATCCCGCACCGGCCGCGGCCGATCCTGCAGCAACTCCAGTACCCGGATCCGAACCGGGTGCCCCAATACCCGAAAGAACTCAGCCTTTGCCTGATACAGCGGAACCCCCGCCGTCATCGCCGCTCCCCGGAGTCGCCCGCAGCCCCAAGCCCGCCTTCATCGACATCGACGTCGTGCTCGAGTGCCAGCCTCAGCAGACTCTCGAGTTCACCGGTGCGGACATCCACGGCGTAGAAGTCCCCCGCCGCCTTCGCCGCGTCCAGCGCCTCGCGCGCCTCACGCACCCGCCGCCGCAAATCACTCGCGAACTCACTGCTGCCCACAACACCTCCACCGCGGCTCCGTCCTGACGGCTTCAGAATGTAGCGAATTGAAGAATTATGCAAATCGTCAAGACTCCGAGCCCCCGCCGACCAGCAGCGTGCAGTTGCTGGGTGGCGGGTGGTGTGGGTTAGGAGGGGATCAGGTGGTGGGTGGCTAGGTGGGCCAGTGCGGCGGAGGTGTCGGCGAGGACCGCGTCGTCGAAGCGGACGAGGCTCGAGTGGTTGGAGGGGGCTTCTTCGGGGGTGACGTCGTCGGGGCGTGCGCCGACCATTGCGAAGGTGCCTGGTACCTCGCGAAGGACCATCGAGAAGTCTTCCGCGCCCATCAGGGGGTTTTCCAAACGCTGCACCCGGTCCGCGCCGAACACGTCAGTGAGCAGCTCGGTGGTTTCCGCCGTGCGTCCGGCGTCGTTGACCGTCACCGGGTACTGCGGGTCGAGGCGCGCGTCGACCGTGCAGCCGTGCGCGGCCGCGATTCGCTCCGCCAACGCCGGCAGTTCACGAGTCAGCTGCTCCAGCATCGCCTCGGACAGCGTGCGGACGGTCGCGCCGAGGCGGGCCGTGTTCGGGATGACGTTGATCGCGACGCCCGCCTCCAGTTGCGTCACCGTGATCACCACCGGGTCGAACACGTTCACCCGCCGCGTGGTGTACGCCTGCAACGCCAGCACGATCTCCGCGACCACCGGCACCGGGTCCACGGTGCGATCCGGCATCGACCCGTGCCCGCCCTTCCCGCGCACCGTGATGTGGAGCTGGTTCGAGCTCGCCATGATCGTCCCCGGCCGCAGCTGGAACGTCCCCTTCGGTGCCTGCGACCAGACGTGCAACGCGTACGCCGCGATCGGTTTGTCGCCGGTTGCCTCCAGAAGACCCTCGCGCAGCATGTATCCCGCGCCGCCGAGACCCTCCTCGCCCGGCTGGAACATGAAGACGACGTTGCCGTGCAGTTCGTCTCGCTGCGCGCTCAGCAAGCGGGCCGCTCCGATCAGCCCCGCGGTGTGCAGATCGTGGCCGCAGGCATGCATGTTGCCGTTCTCGGCGGCGTACTCGAGGCCGGTCTCTTCGACCACCGGCAACGCATCCATGTCGCCGCGCAGCAACACGGTCGGCCCCGGTGCCCCGCCTCGCAGCACCGCCACGACCGACGTCACCTCTGTGCCCGTGGTGATTTCCAGCGGCAACCCCGCCAGTGCATCCATCACCACCGCCTGAGTCCGAGGCAAGATCAATCCCACCTCGGGCTCCCGATGGAGCACCCGCCGGACCTCGACCAGTTCGGCCAACCTTTCGGCACCCTCAGCAACCAGGTCCACCGATGCTCCTCTCGTCGCGGGCTCTTCATCCGCGCCTCCTGCCGGCGTCCAGTCACCGTACCCGGCCTCGGCGCCGTGGCTGTGCCCCGGGCACGCTCGCCCAACCTTGTTGCACTGCGTCAGTCCCGCGACAACCTGGTAGGTCCAGAGGCCGACCGTCGGTGCCCGCCAGGCGCAGCGCTCCAGCTCGGCGGCTGAGTCGAGCCCTGGTCTCCCTGCGCCGGACCGTCAGAGCCCTGACCGTCGGAGCGTGGTTCTTGGGAGTGCGGGCCTTCGGAGTGCAAGCCCTCGGTCTGCGGACCGTTGGGCTGCGAGCCGTCGGAAGCTCGGCTGCCGTGCTGTGTCCGATCCGGTGTCCGATGTGGTGTCGTCGTGGCGCCGAGACCGGCGTCAAGTGCCCGGCGCAGGTCCTGGTTGCCGGCCCAGTGCTCGGCGATCGTCTGGATCTCCGCAGTTGCGCTCCGGAATGCGCTCCGTCCAGCGAGACCGGCCATGCGAAGGTCCGAGGGGTCGTTCTTGTCGTAGTCGTAGACAGCGGCGAATGGTCCGTGCATGGCCTCGGCGATGCGGCTGATCGCGTCGGCCCTCGCGGTCTCCGGAACCAGTCGGCTCAGATGCTTCGTGTACAGGAGGTCCGCGGCGAGCTTGAACTTCTCAGCGGTGTTCACCACCGCTATTCGGTGGATGACCTCGGAGGGTTCCAGGCCGACGTCCGCGCCGACCGCGGTACTGAATGCGTCGACTGCAGGGGTGTAGGCCGCATAGGCCTGCAGGCTCTGCCGCCTCTTGATGCCGGGAGCGATCTGCTCGAGACCGAGCTCGTCGATGAAGTTGTCGAGCTCGTTCTGTGTCGCCCGCTCTGTGACTCCCTCCTCGAAGACCTTGTATGCCCTGCCCTCGTACGCATCGAGCGGGAAAGCCAACGACGTACCTGGCCCGGCCAGCAGGTGGATGTTCTCGTGGAACAGGGTGCGCAGAGCTTCGCGGTACCTGTCGAGTGTCTCGTCGTCGTGCTGCAGGTAGGCACGATCGAACATGTCCTGCAGCGGCTCGATGACGTCCTGCGGGTGGTACAGGATCGTGCCCTCCCAGGTCACCTTGGACACTTGGTCGTCGCCGCGCGGGAGCACCCGGTAACGCTTGTTCCAGGCAGAGTGGTGCGCGCGCATCACTGCCACGGTGAGGTCCGCCTGGAGCCGCATCAGCTCCGCGAAGCTCGTGATCACGGTCGACGGTCCGCGCTACTCGGCGTGCCCCGGAGCGTCTCGTAGGTCGGGGTTGTTGAAGCGGATGCCCTCGATGTCCATCGCGAGCGGCTCGCCGAGCTGGCGGATCCGGGTTGCCTCGACTCCTGGCGCGGTCTTGGCGATCCGGCCGATCTCGGTGATCGCAGCCTGGAGGAGCTCGATGCGCTCTGCCGGGGTGCCTGTGGAGCCGAGCCCCCGCGACTGCACCTTGAGCGCTGCTGCCATCTCGTCGGACATCGGGGGGACCTTGTAGTTCAGCACGTACTCCAGTGAGGACAGGCTCCGCTCGGCACGCTCCCGATCCGCCGCCGGCTCCACCGTCGGGACCAGGCTCCGCAGTCGTTCAACTTCGATCGGCAGCCGCTCCTCGGGGATCTCTTTGGCCATCACTGCCTCGACGAGCCGCTGCTCCTCTGCGTCATACGCCGCGTAGTCCATGCCCCTCAGTATCCCGGCGGCTGGGGGGCTGCCGGTGCTGGGCGAACTGACGGTGCGCGGGGTGGGGTCGGGTGGGCGGCGTGTGAGTGGCTGCCGGATGTCTGAATGTTGGTGTGGCGAGTCCGGACAGGGCCGATTCGTGGGGTGACGGCGCACTGCGGATCGGGGCGGGAGGTGGGAGGGCACAGTCGTCGAGGTGTCCGGCGGAGTCGGTGGTGTGAGTTTCGCGGCGGAGATCGGTGAGGATCTGAGTGGCGGTTGCCAGGGAGTGCTTGCCGGCGACGCCGGGTCGGTCCAGTTCATAGGTGTCGAGGTGGGCGAGGCCGGAGCGGAGGATCGTTTCGAGGCGGGCGCGGGTGTCGGTGTCAGGGAGATCGTGGGACTTGCAGACGAGGTCGACGAGTAGGGGGAACTGACCGGCTGCGGTCTGGCGGTTGAGCAGCGCCAGGGTTTCGCCGGGGGAGAGAGCGTTGCGGGCGTCGAGGTCCGCGGTGAGCTTGCGGACGGCGGGGACGAAGGCGGCGTAGTACCCGGTGGAGCGGACGGAATCGATGCCTGGCGCAACCTTGTCGATGCCGAGCCGGCGGAGGAAGTCGTCGAGGTGGTCCTGGGCCCAGGCCTCCGTGACGCCTTCCTCCAGTTGGCGGCTGCCGGGTTTGGTGAAGGCTTCGCGGGCCGCTTCCTGGGTGGCGCCGTCCGGGCCGAGGAAGTGGGCATGCTCGTGGAGCAGCGTTGCCAGGGACTCGCGGTAGGCGACGAGGGTCGGTGTCGGACGTGTCGTGCCGGCGTGTTCGTAGAGGTGGCGGAGCGGGTCGACGATCGACTCGCGGTCGAGGTAGAGGGTGCCGTCCCAATGGGCCAGGCCGAGCATCGCGCTGGACGATTCGATGATGTGGCCGTTCCACGCGGACCGGTCGGCGCCGGCGAGTTCGCGAGCGGTGTCCCCGCTCGCCGCCAGCAACTCCGGGACCGAGGTCGGGTGGGCCGCCAGAGTCGTCGTCACGAGCGCAGCGCGGACGAGAGCCGGACCAGCGAGTCCGCCGTGCGGCGCAGGCGCGCGCGATCCTCCGGATCGTCGGCCTGGGCCGCGAGGCGGACGAGTTCGGTGATCAGCCAGTCGGCCCGGGCCTGCCGTTCGGCGCGCGGGGCGAGTCCGGCCGGCGGCAGGTCGGGTGGTGCGAGGGGTGTCGGGCTGGGCGGCGTACCGATCGAATGCTGCATGAGATGTCCTCCCGAGTCGTGAAGTCGGCGGAGAACATACGGAGATCGGCCCCGGAATCCACGGCGGATTTCGGAACTGTGGATAACCCAGGCACCCGGCGTACCGATGGGCCTACTGCTGTGCGGACTCCTGCAGCTCGTGGATCAGCGCTGACATCGGGAAGTACGCCCGAAGCGCCGTGATGCGATCGCCGTCGACGTCGTAGAAGACGGTGTACGGCAGGCGGACCGTGGTGCCTGTCGCCGGTACGCCGGCGAACTCGGCCGTGTGCTTTCCGACGAAGACGGCTTCCAGCGCCGCGACGCCGTCGCCGGACGCGACGTTCCTGACTTCCGGTGACGCGTCGAACAGCTGGGTGTGCATCGCGAGGATGAAGTCGCGGACGGCCTCCCGGCCACGCACCTCGTCCCCGGTCTCCATCGTCGTCCACACGATGTCGTCGCTGAAGAACGACGCGAAGTCGCCGCCGTTCAACAGCGCCGCCAGGTAGTCGCGCAGTGTGGATTCGGTCTGTGCCACGGACATCAGGGCCCCCTTTCAACGGAAGGCCGCGGCCCGATGTCGCGGCCTCTGGACCGGCATCCCGGTCCCCCCATCGGTCAGTCAAGCACCGTGCCCGTACGGGGGAAAGGGGGCTCATCGGCCGGGCGCGAAGGTCAAACGCATGACGTTCAGAACAGGGTCGGAGGCTCGCTCGCGATCGGCTCGGGAAGCGGAGTGATTTCGGGGGCGGCGGCAGCGACAGTCGCGTGGAAGCGGCGGGCGAGGTCGAGGGACTCGGCGTTGTCCGGGGTGTGCAGGAAGATCGTCGGGGAGCGCCCCTCGGACAGCCAGGTGACGACCAGTTCGACGAGGTACGCCCAGCCTTCGACGGTCTCGTCCACGGAGTCGCGGCCGATGTAGCGGACGATCGGATGACCGGTCAGTGCGCGGGTCCGGCGGGAGACGCGCGGCTTCTTCATCCAGGCGTCGCGCTCGGCCAGGCTGGTGGGACGGCGGGCGAACAGTGTGCCGGTGTCGAACGGGATCCACTCCGCGTTCGCGCGGGCCAGGACGCGTTCCAGGTTCGCGGCGGCTCGGGGGTCGTCGAAGAAGTCGCGGTGCCGGACCTCGACGGCGTACCGGTGCTCGCGGGGCGCCTGGTGCAGGAAGGCCGCGAGGGTGCCGAGGCCGGTCGGCGAGAAGGCGGCGGGAAGCTGGATCCAGACCGCGTGGTTGCGCGGGCCGAGCGGCTCGATCGCCGCGAGGAAAGCGCGAAATTCGGCGTCGACGTTCGTTAGCCGGCGCTCGTGGGTGACGACCTGCGGCAGTTTCACCACGAACCGGAAGTCAGGCGGCGTCTGCGCGGCCCACGACGCCACCGTCGACACGGACGGCGTCCCGTAGAACGTGGTGTTGCTCTCCACCGCGTTGCACCACGAGGCATACGAACGCAGCTTCTCCCGACCGGGCTGCGGCCACGCGGGATGTGTCCATTGGGCACATCCCACGTGGAGCCGCATCGTCACAATCTAGCGAGGAACCTCAGCGCTCGACCTCGCCGCGGATGAACTTCTCCACCAGCTCGCGGCAGACGTCGTCGGCGTACTGCTCCGGCGGGGACTTCATGAAGTACGACGACGCGGACAGGATCGGGCCGCCGATGCCGCGGTCCTTGGCGATCTTCGCGGCGCGGATGGCGTCGATGATGATGCCGGCCGAGTTCGGCGAGTCCCAGACCTCGAGCTTGTACTCCAGGGACAGCGGGACGTCGCCGAAGTTGCGGCCCTCGAGGCGGATGAACGCCCACTTGCGGTCGTCCAGCCAGGCCACGTAGTCCGACGGGCCGATGTGCACGTTGCGGTCGTCGATCTCGTCGCGCAGTTGCGACGTGACGGACTGGGTCTTGCTGATCTTCTTGGACTCCAGCCGCTCGCGCTCGAGCATGTTCTTGAAGTCCATGTTGCCGCCGACGTTCAGCTGGTACGTGCGGTCCACGGTCACGCCGCGGTCCTCGAACAGCTTGGTCAGCACCCGGTGCGTGATGGTGGCGCCGATCTGCGACTTGATGTCGTCACCGACGATCGGCAGGCCGGCGGCGGTGAACTTGTCCGCCCACTCCTTGGTGCCGGCGATGAAGACCGGCAGCGCGTTGACGAAGGCGACACCGGCGTCGATGGCGCACTGCGCGTAGAACTTCGCGGCCTGCTCGGAACCCACCGGCAGGTAGCAGACCAGGACGTCGACGGCCGCCTCACGCAGCGTCGCCACGACGTCGACCGGCGCGGCGTCCGACTCGGTGATGGTCTCGCGGTAGTACTTGCCGAGGCCGTCGAGGGTGTGACCGCGCTGCACCGTGATGCCGGTCGGCGGCACGTCGCAGATCTTGATCGTGTTGTTCTCGCTGGCGCCGATCGCGTCGGCGAGGTCCAGCCCGACCTTCTTGCCGTCGACGTCGAACGCGGCCACGAACTCCACGTCCCGGACGTGGTAGTCGCCGAACTGGACGTGCATCAGACCGGGGACGCGCTCCTCGGGCTTCGCGTCGCGGTAGTAGTGCACGCCCTGGACGAGCGAGCTGGCGCAGTTGCCGACGCCGACGATCGCTACGCGGATCGAGGTCATCTGGAATCTCCTTGAGTAGGCGGGTGGTGCTGGTCAGGGGGCCGCTGTTGCCGCCGCTCGCCGTCGATCAGCTCGTTCAGCCAGCGGACCTCGCGCTCGGCCGACTCCAGGCCGTGCCGTTGCAGCTCGAGGGTGTAGGCGTCGACTCGCTCCGCCGTCCGGCTCATCGCCGCCCGGAAGTTGGCCAGCCGCTCCTCCATCCGGGCCCTGCGGCCCTCGAGGATGCGCAACCGGGTGGCCGGGTCGGTCCGGCCGAAGAACGAGAAGCGGACGCCGAACGTGTCGTCCTCCCAGGCCGACGGCCCGGCTTCGTGCATCGCGTGCGCGAAGTAGTCCTTGCCGTCGGCGGTGATCGTGTACACGATCTTGGGCCGCCGGCCCGACTCCGGCGTCCCGGGGTCGGCCGTGATCAGCCCGTTGCGGAGCATCGCTTTCAGGCACGGGTACAGCGAACCGAACGACAGCACGCGTCCCCACCCGAACTGGGCGTTGACGCGCTTGCGGAGCTCGTAACCGTGCATCGGCGCTTCGTGCAGCAGACCGAGTACGGCGAGCTCGAGGACACCACTGCGGTTTCCCATGAGCCACCTCCCTCGGTCCAGTTTGTCATGACCTGATGTATCGACTCGATACATCGTGCCGCCACTGTAAGCAGACCTGGCACCTGTGGACAACCCCTGACAAAGAAGACCTTTGTCACCCGCGCCGCACGGCACGCCCGGGAAACCTGTTACGTCAGGCGCCTATCTGCGTTAATCGAATGACACTCAGCGTCGTAGCTCGGGAGCGGACAGTAATGACCGACAGTCATGCGAAGCACGCCAGGCCCGACATCGCCGCCGAGGGGGTGCTCGCCCGGCTGGCGCTGCGGTTCACCGCGTTCACCGAGAAGTGGCTGCCGGACGCGTTCGGCTTCGTCCTGGTCGGCACGTTCGTGGTGCTGCTGTTCGGCCTGGTCACCGGTGAGCCGCTGCTGAAGCGCCCCGACGACCCGGCCGCGACCAAGGGCTTCGGGTTAGTCGATGCCTGGGGCATCGGGTTCTGGTCCGCGCGCTCGGTGCGATGGCGTTCCTCGGGCTCGGTACGGTGTGGGCGCAGGGACTGTCCGGCTCGGCGGCGTTGCAGGTGGCGAGCGCGAGCAGCAGCCCGCCGCCGGTGCAGGAGGTCATCAAGGCCGGCGGTCACGCCGGCGGGCTGATCCCGCTCAGCGACACGATCTTCACCTGGCAGGCGCTGGTGGCGACGCTGATCGTGTACGTCGTGGGCGTCGCGATGGCCTGGTTCATCGCACCGGGCGAGGGCAACGCGCGGACCGCGGAGCAGATCGGCATCGAGCTCAAGCCGCTCATCGGGCGCGGCTCGGCGTACAACGGTCAACGGCAGGAGACGCGCAGACCCGGCGACTGGCTCGAGCACTCGCCGCTGTTCAGTCTGCTGATCGTCCTGCTCGGCGTGACCTACCTGGTGCGCTACTTCAGCGGGAAGAGCTTCTTCAACGCGCTGGACCTCAACACGGTCAACCTGATCCTGTTCCTGCTCGCGCTGCTCCTGCACTGGCGGCCGTGGCGGATGGCGCGTGCGGTGCGCGACGGCGCGCCCGCGGCGGCCGGCGTACTGCTCCAGTTCCCCTTGTACGGCGGCATCTTCGGCATGATCGCCTACACCGGGATCTCCGCGCGCCTCGCCGGGTGGCTGGTGCAGGCGAGCAACCAGTTCCTGTTCCCGCCGCTGGTCGCGATCTACTCGTGCCTGCTCGGCATCTTCGTCCCGAGCGGCGGCAGCAAGTGGGTGATCGAGGCGCCGTACGTGCTGCAGGCCGCGAACGAGCTGCGCGTCGACGCCGGGTGGATGGTCGTCGTGTACGACCTGGGCGAGGCGAGCGCGAACCTGCTGCAACCGTTCTGGATGCTGCCGACGCTCGCCATCCTGGGCCTCAAGGCGCGCGACATCATGGGCTACACGTTCACGATGTTCCTGGCCTGTTTTCCGGCGGCGCTGATCGCCGTGACCTTGCTCGCACCGCACGTGACGGGGTAACCGCTTGCATCGGCTTTGAGCCCCGCCGGACCTGCTTGCTACTATCCGGAGCGGATTCGGGCGTATTACCACACCCACCGTAGTCTGTGGGGCAATGACTTCCGCGAGATCGTCGAGGATTGCACAGTGAGTGAAGCTCGTAGAAAGGCCGCCCCGCCACCCCGGCGGAAGAAACACTGGGCGGTCCGGGTGCTCGGTTGGCTGGCCGCACTCGTCTTCCTCGGCATCATCGGCTCGGTCGCCGCGTTCTTCGTCGTCTACCAGACCACGAAGATCCCGGACCCGAACAAGGAGTTCGCCACCAACACCACCACGGTGACGTACGCCGACGGCCGCAACCCGCTGGGCACCTTCTACGAGCAGAACCGGCACACGGTGCCGCTGGCGCAGATCCCGAAGCACGTCCAGGACTCGGTGATCGCGGCCGAGGACCGGACCTTCTGGACCAACCCCGGCATCTCCCCGAGCGGCATGGTGCGGGCCGCGGTCAACATCGCGCGCGGCGAGCAGCTCCAGGGCGGTTCGACGATCACCCAGCAGTACGTGAAGATCATGTACCTGACCCAGGAGCGGACGGTCTCCCGGAAGTTCAAGGAACTGTTCATCGCGACCAAGCTCGGCCGGCAGCAGGACAAGAGCAAGACCCTCGAGGGCTACCTCAACACGATCTACTTCGGCCAGGGCGCGTACGGTATCGCGGCCGCGGGTGACACGTACTTCCAGGTGAAGGACCCGAAGGACCTGTCGGTCCCGCAGGCGGCTCTGCTCGCGACCGTGCTGAACAACCCGACACTGTTCGACGTCACCGACCCGGATCCCCGGACCAAGGCGCGGATCATCGAGCGGTACAAGTACGTCCTCGACGGCATGCAGCAGATGGGCACGATCTCCGAAGCCAAGGAGAAGCAGTACGCGGCCAAGTTGCCCGACCTGGGCAAGATGCGGAAGAAGAGCAGCCGGTACGCCGGGCCGAACGGCTTCCTGCTCGACATGGCCCGGAAGGAACTGGCGCAGCGCGGCTTCGACGAGGACGAGATCACCGGCGGCGGCCTGAAGGTGACCACCACCTTCAACTACACCCAGCAGAACAAGATGCTGGATGCCGCCAAGGAGCTCCCGAAGAAGAACGCCGGCCTGCACATCGGAATGGCCGCCGTGAAACCGGGCACCGGCCAGCTGCTGGCGATGTACGGCGGGCCGGACTTCCTGAAAAGTCAGCTGAACTGGGCGACGACGAAAGCCAGGCCCGGTTCGTCGTTCAAGCCGTTCGCACTGGCGGCCGCGCTGCAGGACAAGAAGTCGCTGTGGGACGTCTACCAGGGTGACAGCCCGATCGTGGTCCAGGGGCAGAAGTTCGGCAACGAGCTCAGCACCGACTACGGCGACGTCACGCTGATGAAGGCGACCGAGCAGTCGATCAACACCGCCTTCTACGACCTGGTCGACAACGACATGGACGACGGCCCTTCCAAGGTAGTCGACGCTGCCGAGGCGGCCGGCATCCCGGCGACGAAGACGCTGGAGAAGGACCGGCAGGCACCGGCGACGGTGCTCGGTCCGGACGCCTACGCGTCGCCGGTCGACATGGCGAACGCGTACGCGACCTTCGCTGCCGAGGGCAAGTACACGCCGCTGCACGTGATCAAGGAAGTCCGCGGCCCGGACGGCAAGGTTCTGTGGTCGGAAGCGAGTGTCCTGAAGCAGCAGAAGCAGGCCTTCACGCCGGAGATCGCGAACCTGGTCAACTACGCGCTGCAGAACGTGGTCGAGAAGGGCACCGGTGAGGGCGCCAAGGATCTCGACCGCGCAGTCGCCGGGAAGACCGGCACCGCCGGTGGTGTCGCGGTCGAGGACCGCAAGGCGAACGCCGCGTGTGACGGCTGTAAGGACGGGTCGGCGACGCTGACCTCGTGGTGGACCGGCTACACGCCGGACGAATCCACCTCGGTGCTGTACCGGGCCGGCGCGACCGGTGAGTCGGACCTCGACCCGTACAGCGACGACCCGGCGTTCTTCGGCGGCAACTGGCCGCTGAAGACTTGGCTGGCGTTCATGAAGTCCGCTCTCGACGGCGTGCCCGAGGCCGAGTTCAACGAGCCGGACAAGGAACAGATCAAGGACACGTCGACGCCGACGTACACCCCTCCGCCCAGTACGCCGCCCCCGAGCACTCCTCCGCCCAGTACGCCGCCCCCGAGCACTCCTCCGCCGAGCACCCCGCCGCCGAACACGCCGACGGGCAAGCCGACGAAGACCAAGCCGACGCAGACGACGACCACCCCGGTCATCCCGACGCTGCCGACCGGTGGGCCGACCCAACCCACCGACACGCCGCGAACACCGGGCGGGGGTCAATAGCGTCCACCATCGGGGACTGCTACCCGGATGGGGGACGATAGGGCTGTGACTCGGGTGGACCGTGGTGTGCGGCGGTGCGGGCGTGTTTGAGCGTTCGGCCGCCGACGAGTCACGGCCGGGTCGGGCCCGGCGGGCCCGGGTCGACGGGGTCGGGTGGCAGCGGTGGATGCCGACGGCGATGACCCGGGAAGTGCTCGGGTGGTGGCTGGTCTCCCGGATCGCGCTGTTCGTGCTGTCGATCTCCGCGCCGCTGCTGTTCAACCGGGGCAGCGACTACCCGAACGTGTGGAAGGCCTGGCTGCAGTGGGACGTCTGGCACCTGAAGGCGGTCGCCGAGTTCGGCTACAACCACGGTGAGCCGTCCGGTGCGCCGCTGGCCGCGTTCTTCCCTGGCTTCCCGTTGCTGGTGCGGCTGGTCAGCTACACGGGCATCGGCTACGTCGCCGCCGGCATCGTGGTGTCCGCCGTCGCCAGCGCCGTCGCGGGCGTGTATCTCGCGCGCCTGGCGCAGTACGAGTTCCCGGAGCTGAAAGGCCTCGGCCCGAACGCGGCGATGATCTGGTACTGCGCTCCGGTCGGCGTCTTCCTAGCGGCCGGGTACACCGAGGCGCTGTTCTGCGCGTTCGCGTTCCCCGCCTGGCTGGCCGCGCGACAGGGCCGCTGGGCGCGCGCCGCGATCTTCGTCGCGTTGGCGTCGACGGTGCGGGTGTCCGGGCTCTTCCTGATCTTCGCGCTGCTCGTCGAGTTCCTGACGTCGAAGAAGCGGGACTGGTTGTCGCTGCCGTGGCTGGCGCTGCCCGCCGTACCGGTGCTCGGCTTCATGGCGTACCTGAAGCAGATCCACGGCTCCTGGTTCGCCTGGCAGGAGGCGCAGGAGAAGGGCTGGGCGCGCGAATTCACCTGGCCGTGGACCTCACTGGTGCACACTTTCGAGGCCGCGAGTAAGGGCCACTTCGCGCCCGACCGCAGCGACTGGACCTGGATGTTCCGGGCCGAGCTGGTCGCGCTGTTCATCGGGCTGCTGCTGCTCGCCTGGCTGTTCTGGCGCCGCTCCTGGGGTGAGGCCGCCTGGGTCGCGGCGACGATCGGCGCCTTCTGTACGTCGTTCTGGATCTACTCGCTCACCCGGGCCACCCTGCTCATGTGGCCGCTGTGGATCGGGCTCGCGGTGCTCGCCAGACGCAGACCGTGGATCGGCCGCCTGTATCTGGCCGTGGCGATACCGCTCGCCGCGGTCTGGGCGGCCGGCTTCTTCACCGGCCGCTGGTCCGGCTGAGTAGTTCTGCTCATGCCCTGAACCTGCCGCGTACATAGCGTGATCTCATGGAAGCCCGGACGATCGGCAGGGTCGCCCTGCAGGCGGTGCTCGTCGGTGTGCTGGCCGGCGCCGCGTACGCGTTGATGCGTCAGTTCGGCGCCCCACTGTGCCCGCCGACCGGGGTGAGCTGTGCGGTGGAGCACGGCGGTGCGTTGTTCGCCGTACAACTCGGCGGTTTGGCGACGGCTCTGGCGCTGCCGGTGCTGGCGCTGCGGGCCGGTCTCGGATGGGTGTTCGCGGTCGCCGCGACGGCCGGTGTCCTGGTCGTGAACGTGGCCTGGTTCGTGGCGTTGTCCGACATGTGGACAGTTCTGGGCTGAGGCAACCCTCGACGGGGTTCGAACGTCGATACAAGTGAAGGGGTGGCAGTCCGGGCGGGGACCGCCACCCCTCCTTCACCTTCCGGCGGAACCTTTCAGGGGCAGGCTCCGCCGGTGACGGTACCGAGGGCGACGGCAGCAGCCGTCGCCCTCAGTCATGTCAGCCGTAGTTGCGGTCGATCGACTGCGACGGTGTCGGGCTCGGCTTGGTCTCGGCGACGCGCTTGTCGCTCGGGTGGGTGCCGGTCTCGATGCCCTTCAGGGTGCCGAGCAGTTCGATCTCGGACAGCGTGACGCCGTCGGCGCCGGCCGCCGGTGTGAGTACCAGGCGGTACTGCGTGTAGGCCTTCGGCGAGGCGATGCTGAAGGACCTGGTGTACGACGTCCAGGCCCATGTCTCGCCGGTACGCCGGTCCACCGTGCTCCACGTCGTACCGTCGTTCGATCCCTCGAGCGTCCACGCCGCCGGCGCGGTACCGGTGGCACCGCTCGTCAGCGTGTACATGCCGACCGGACGACCCTGCGGCAGGGCCACGGTGACGGTCGGCTGTGCACCGGTCAGCGTGACCTGCGTCTTCGTGTCGTTGTCGATCAGCGCGGAGACGTCCGTGCTGCCCGCACCGATCACCGCGCCGGTGTCGGACGTCGAGTCACGCCACGTCATCGGGTCCTCGCCCGGCTTGGTGATCGACGGCGGCGCGTCGGTGCGGCCGGTGCCCCACTTGCTCGGCTGGTCGGTCATCTCGAACTCGATCTTGCCGCCGCCGGCGATCAGGTCGTGCGGCAGCGCGGTCGAGGTCCAGTTCTTGCCGTTGACCTTGACGCTCTTCACGTAGACGTTGCGCGAGCTGTTGTTCGGAGCGCTGATCACCAGCTTCTTGCCGCCGGCCAGCCGGACCGTCGCCTTGGTGAACAGCGGCGAGCCGATCGCGTACGACGGCGACCCGACCTGCAGCGGGTAGAAGCCGAGCGCGCTGAACAGGAACCACGACGACATCTCGCCGTTGTCCTCGTCACCCGGGTACCCCTGCCCGATCTCGGAGCCGAGGTACAACCGCGACAGCACCTCGCGGACCTTCTCCTGCGTCTTCCACGGCTGCCCCGCCACGTCGTACATGTAGGTGATGTGGTGTGACGGCTGGTTGCTGTGGCCGTACTGCCCCATCCGGACGTCGCGCGCCTCGAGCATCTCGTGGATGGTGCCGCCGTACCCGCCGGTGTGCAGCGCGTCCTCCGGCGTACTGAAGAACTCGTCCAGCTTCTTCGCCAGCCCGTCCCGCCCGCCGTAGATCGCGGCCAGGCCGGCGCCGTCCTGCGGCGTCGAGAACGCCATGTTCCAGGCGTTGGTCTCGGTGTAGTCGTGGCCCCAGTCCTGCGGGTCGAAGGTGCTCGGGGAGTTGCCCCAGACACCGTCCGGGCCCTTGCCCTGGAAGAAGCCGACCGTCGGGTCGTACAGCGTGACGTAGTTGCGGGCCCGGTTCAGGAAGTACTTGTAGTTGTCCAGGTACTCCTGCTTGCGCGGGTCGTTCTTCTTCGCCTTGTCGTACAGCGCCTTCGACAGGTTCGCGATGCCGAAGTCGTTGATGTAGCCGTCCATCGACCAGCTGAAGCCTTCACCGGTGGTGTTGGCCGTGTAGCCGTTGAACGTGGCCAGGTCCATGCCCTTGCGGCCGACGTTCTGCGACGGCGGTACGACGGACGCGTTCTTCACCGCGGCGTCGTACATCGCCTGGACGTCGATCCCCTTGATGCCCTTCAGGTACGCGTCCGCGAAGGCGACGTCGGACGATGTACCGACCATCAGGTTCGCGTAGCCGGGGGAGGACCAGCGGGAGATCCAGCCGCCGTCCTTGTACTGCTGGACGAACCCGTTGACCAGCTCCGCCGCCTCGTCCTGGGCGAACAGCGAGTACGCCGGCCACACGGTCCGGTACGTGTCCCAGAAGCCGTTGTTCACGTACGTCTGGCCGGCCACGATCTTCGAGCCGGTCGTGGTCGGGGTGTCGGTGCCTACCTTCGGCGACGTCGGCGAGGCGTACTTGATCACCGGGTCCTTCGTGGTGCCGGTGTTCTCGGAGCCGTTGTTCGGGTAGAGGAACAGCCGGTAGAGGTTGGAGTACAGGCTGGTCAGTTGGTCGGCCGTGGCACCCTCGACCTGGATGGTGCTCAACTTGGCATCCCAGGCGGCCTGTGCGGCGTCCTTGACCTTGCTGAACTTGGAGTCCGCCGGGAGCTCCTGCTCCAGGTTCTTGCGGGCCTGCTCCGTGCCGATCAGCGAGGTGGCCATCCGCAGCTGGACCTGGGTCACCTTGGGGTCGAAGGAGAAGTAGCCGCCGACGTTGGCCCCGCCACCGTTGGACAGCTTGCCCGAGGCAAGCACCTTCTGGTCGACCACGCCGTACACGAACAGCCGGCCGGCGCCCGTGGACAGTCCGCTCTTGACGTCGGAGTACCCCGTGACCACTCCGGTCGCCGGGTCGAGCGTCAGGCCGCCGTTGGTGTTCACGTTGTCGAAGACCAGCGATGCCTTACCGGCCGGGAAGCTGAACCGCAACAGCGCGGCGTGGTTGGTCGGCGCGATCTCGGCCGCGTTGCCGTTGTCGAACGTGACGCCGTAGTAGTACGGCCGCGCGATCTCGTTGTCGTGGCTGAACGACCAGGCGCGGGCCTTGCGGTCCGCGGTCGGTGTCGCCGCGACGGACGGCATCACCTGGAACGTCTGCCGGTCACCCATCCACGGGCTGGGCTCGTGGCTGATCGACAGCGCCTGCATGGTCGGCCGGTTCGCCTCGTTGTTGCCCTTGGCGTAGTCGTACAGCCAGGACGTAGACCCCGCATTGGTGACCGGCGTCCAGAAGTTGAAGCCGTGCGGTACGGCGGTGGCCGGGAAGTTGTTGCCCCGCGAGAAACCGCCCGTGGCGTTCGTGCCGCGCGTGGTCAGCGCCAAGTCCGACGGGTGCTTGGCCACGGTCTTCTGCGCCGCGCGGTCCGGGTTGATCGCGGCGGCGATCCGGATGTCGTCGAGCCAGCCGCGGAAGTCGGCCGGGCCGGACGGCTTGTCGTAGCCGACCAGGATCCGCTTGATCGTCTTGCCGGCCGCCACCTTGCCGAGATCGGCCTCGACGTTGTTCCACTGGTTCGTGTAGAGCGCCTTGGAGTCGCCCTGGCCGCGCGGGCTCAGCTCGAACCCGTGGTGATCGCGAGCCTTCAGGTCGCTCAGGTAGGTGCCGTCGTCGAACGCCAGGTCGACCGCGGCGTACGTGCTCGGGTAGCTCAGATCGCCCTCGACGTGCTCCGGGAAGATCTTGTACGACAGGCGGGTGTCCTTACCCACCTGCAGATCGACGTCGGAGATCTTGTTCCACGTGTAGCCGCGGCCCTCGGCGTCCTGGTGCCCGGCGTACCGGAAGGACTTGACGCCGGTGAAGCCGACGCGGGCGCGGGCGTTGTAGGCACTGGTCGGGCCGGAGTCCAGCCGCGACTCGGCGACCGGACCGGGCGACGGCAGCGGGGCGCCGTTCGACAGGTACCAGTCGGCCAGCTGGACGATGTTCTCGCCGTGGTTCAGCGTGATGTCCAGCTTGAAGTACGTGTACGCCGTGTCGTTGGCGAAGCTGTACTCCTTGGTCTGGAAACGGTTCTCGAAGCTCTGGCCGGTCTGGGTGTCCAGCGTGGTCCAGGTGCTGCCGTCGTTCGACCCGGACACGGTCCAGTTCTGCGGGTCGCGGCCGTCGGCGTCGTTCGCCGAGGTGAGCGCGTACTTCTTGATCACCACCGGGGCCGAGGTCTGGTAGACCAGCCAGCCGGTCTTCTCGAACACCAGCCACTTGGTGAACTTGTCACCGTCCGCGGCGTTGGTGGCGATCTCGCCGCCACCGGTGTTCTCACCGTTCGCGGTCACCTTGGTGACCTTGTCCATCTCGCTGCCGCCGATCCCGGTCGGCGTCGGCCCGCGCACCCCCTCGGTGCGCGGCTTCCCGTCCGGACCGGTCTCGACCGTGTCGGTGTAGCCCGGCTGCGGTTGCCCGGGCTCGAACGAGGTGAAGTACGACGAACCGCTCACCACCGGCTGCTCGGAGGCAGCAGGCGACGCGGCATGCGCTGGCGTCATGGCAACAGACATTGTCACAACCAGCGCGAGAGACGTGACGAGCCCCAGTGGGCGGCGGAGATTCATCGACGCTCCTTGCACATCCGGCCGGCACCACGGGACGCCCCCGTCCACCGGTGTGGGTACGCGGCCCCGATGACAAGGTTGTCAGCCCGCGTTCGGGGTCGATCCTGCCCAGCGATGTCACCGCGGGTCAATAGTTCGTAGCGCACTGTCGACCCATGGTGGTGGATCGACACCCCGGAGGTAGGTTGAAGCACATGGACGAACGTGTGCTGGTCACCGGGGCCTCGGGGTTCATCGGGCGGGCTGTGGTGAGGGCTCTGCGGGGGCGTGGGGTGGCGGTTACTGCTGTGGATCGGGAGCCGCCGGATGCTTCCTGGGACGGCGGGGTGCACGTGGTGACGGGGGATCTGGCGGAGCAGGAGACGTGTGTCGCGGCGTTCGAGACGCGGCCTACGACTGTGGTGCATCTGGCGGCGTTGACGTCGGTGTTGCGGTCGGTGGATGCGCCGATGCAGACGTTCGCGCAGAACGTGACGATCACGCAGGTGCTGCTGGAGTTGAGTCGCGGTAGCGGGGTCGAGGCGTTCGTGCTGGCGTCGACCAACGCGGTGGTGGGGAACGTCGGTACGTCGGTGATCAACGTCGACCTGCCGCTGCGGCCGCTCACGCCGTACGGCGCGACGAAGGCGGCGTGCGAGATGCTGCTGTCGGCGTACTCGGGGAGCTACGGGATGGCGACCGCGGCGCTGCGGTTCACGAACGTGTACGGGCCGGGGATGTCGCACAAGGACAGCTTCGTGCCGCGGATGATGAGGGCGGCGCTGAGCGGCACCGGGGTGAAGGTGTACGGCGACGGGCAGCAGCGGCGGGATCTGGTGTTCATCGACGACGTGGTGAGCGGCGTCCTGCGGGCGCTCGACACCAGGTACGACGGCCGCGCGATCATCGGCTCCGGGCGGTCCGTCTCGGTGCTGGAGATGATCGACACGGTGCGCGCGGTGACCGGGCAGCCGGTGCCGGCCGAGCACATCGAGGCGCCGGCGGGCGAGATGCCGGCGGTGGTCGTGGACGTCGCCAACGATCTCGGCTACCAGCCGACGGTCTCGCTCGAAGACGGTCTGGCCCGGACGTGGCGGTACTTCGAAAAGCAGTGAGGAAGCACTGGCTGCTCGCCGTCTTCCTCACGCTGGGTCTGGTACTGCGGGTCCTCGCGACCGTCGCCTACACGCCCGCGATCGTCTACACCGACTCCGTCCAGTACCTGACGAACATGGGCAAGCTGAGCCCGGACCAGCTCAACCCCATCGGGTACGACTTCGTGCTCGGCCCGCTGGTCGCGATCGGCGGGCTCACGTTCGTCGTCATCGTTCAGCACCTCACCGGACTGCTCCTCGGCGTCGCCATCTACGCCCTCGCGCGCAGGCTCACCGTCTATCGCTGGCTGGCGGCGCTCGCCGCCGCGCCGATCCTGCTTGACGCGTACCAGGTGCAGATCGAGCAGAACATCATGGCCGAGACCACGTTCGACGTGATCCTGGTGGCGATCCTCTGGCTCCTGCTGGGCAAGAGGGCGGCGCCTGGCTGGCGGCGTGCGGCCGTCGCCGGTGTGCTCGTGGGCGCCGCGTTCACCGTCCGCGCGATCGGCATGGTCCTGCTGATCGCCGTCGTGCTGTACCTGGTCGTGGTCGGGAACGCCTGGCGCAAGCGGCGGATGGCCGTCGTACGCCGGACCGCTGCCGCCGTAGCCGGCTTCGGTGTCGTCTTCGCGGCGTACGTCGGCTACTACCACGCGGAAACGGGCCGCTGGGGCTTCACCGGCGCCGAGAACCAGATCCTGTACGGGCGGACCGCCACGGTCGCCAACTGCGACAAGCTGCCGCTCAACGAGGGCACCCGACTGTTCTGCCCGAAGGAGCCGCTCGGTCAGCGTCTGGGCGTCGACAAGTACGCCCATAACCACTACGGCGACCCGAACTGGCCCGGTCCGCTCCCGCCGGGGACGACGAAACGTCAGCTGGCGACCGAGTTCGCGCATCTGGTGATCAAGCACCAGCCGCTGGACGTCACGTGGGCGGCGCTGAAGGACTTCGCGAAGGGGTTCGCGCCGACGCGCACCAGCTCGCCCAACGACGTACCGCTGGACCGGTGGCAGTTCCAGCTCACCTATCCGAACCTCAAAGACCCCAACACCACCAAGGCCGCAGTGAAATGGGGAGGGTCCGAGCCGCACGTCTCTCACACGCCTGCTGTCATCCTGCGCGCCTACCAGCTCCACGGCGGCTACACGTCCGGCATACTGCTCGCCCTGTGCGTACTGCTCGCTCTTGTTGCGGCCGTACGTGCAAGAGAGCTCCGAGCGGCTGCACTGTTCCCGGCAGCGGCCGGTGTGATCCTCCTGCTCGGCTCAGCCGCATTCGAGTTCTCCTGGCGCTACCAGCTGCCAGGGCTGATCTTCTTCCCACTGGCAGGTGCCATAGGCCTCCGTGCCCTGCTCGGCAAGGACCAGGCGCGCACTGCGATGGCGGACTATCCGGACGCCGTCGATTCCGAAGCTGTGAAGGCCTTCAAGCACACGGACTTCGCACCGGTCGTCGTGGTCATCGCGGCGTACAACGAGGCCGGCGGCATCGGCCCGGTCCTCACCGACATGCCGCGAACCTGCGCCGGCCTCCCGGTCGACGTCCTCGTCGTCGTGGACGGTGCCACCGACAACACCGCCGAGATCGCCCACGAGCACGGGGCGTCCGTGTGCGTTGCCCCGAGCAACCGCGGTCAAGGCGCCGCGCTCCGGCTCGGGTACCACCTGGCCGCGGCGGGCGGGGCGAAGTACATCGTCACGACCGACGCCGACGGTCAGTACGACAACGACGAGCTGGAGACGCTGCTGGAGCCGATCCTGCTCGACCGGGCCGATTTCGTCACCGGATCGCGCCGGCTCGGAGCGGAGGACGCGGACAGCCGGCTGCGCTGGGTCGGCGTGCGCGTGTTCGCCGTACTCGCGTCGATCCTGACCCGGCGGAAGCTGACCGACACCTCCTTCGGCTTCCGCGCGATGCGGGCCGAGCTCGCGACCGCCGTCACGTTGCGTGAACCGCAGTACCAGTCGTCGGAGCTGCTGCTCGGTGCGCTTGCGCTCGGCGCCCGCGTGGTCGAGCTGCCGATGACGATGCGCCGGCGCGGCGACGGGAGCAGCAAGAAGGGCCCCGGCGTCGTGTACGGCGCGAACTACGGCCGGGTCATGACGACGACGTGGTTACGGGAGTACGTGCTGCGCCGGCGGCGGCAGGCGGGTTCTTGGCGAACACCAGCCGATCGAACAGCACGAACTTCACGATGAACAGCACCGCGTAGGTCCCGAAGTACGAACCGGTCACCAGCAGCGTCTTCAGCGCGTGTGAGTCGACCGGCTGCACCAGGTGATCGGTCACCGAGGTGACCACGGCGGCCGTGACCGCGGAGCCGATCACGATCATTGTGTACGGCAACTTCTGACCGCTGCGACCCCAGGTCCAGCGGCGGTTGAGGACGTAGTTCGGGACCGCACCGGCCAGCCACGCGACCAGGGTCGCGACCAGGGCCGCCGTACCGAACCAGTAACACAGAGCGAACGCGAGCTGGCTGACCACGGTGGCGACCACGGAGGACGCCGAGTACCTCGCCCAGAGCAACAATCGGGCGCGAGTGAGCTTGACCTTGGTGAGAGCACGCATCGCGGCCTATTCTGCACCTCCGGACCAGCCGGCGGCAGTCCGGCGGAAATTCTCAGCCGATTACCAGCCAATAGGTGGGACCGATCACGTTACGGGAGCGGGTACTCGGGATAGGAAGGACTGTGACGACTTTCCCCGACGGAAGGCGGCCGAGCCGTGCGCGTACTCGTCCTGGGCGGTGACGGCTACCTAGGGTGGCCGACAGCCCTGCACCTCTCCGACCGCGGCCACCACACGGCCGTGCTCGACAACATGGCCCGCCGCGGTTACGACCGTGAGCTGGGCGTCCAGAGTCTGGTCCCGATCGAGGATCTCGAAGCTCGGGTCGCCGCCTGGAAGGAGGTCTCCGGGCAGGAGATCCCGGCGTACGTCGGTGATCTGCTCGACGCCGACTTCGTCTACCGGGTACTCAGCGAGTTCCAGCCGGACGCGATCGTGCACTTCGCCGAACAGCGCGCCGCGCCGTACTCGATGATCGACCGCGAGCACGCCGTCTACACCCAGCACAACAACGTGGTCGGCACGCTGAACCTGATGTACGCGATCGCCGAGGTGGACCCGGACATCCACCTGGTCAAGCTCGGCACGATGGGCGAGTACGGCACGCCCAACATCGACATCGAGGAAGGCTGGCTGGAGGTCGAGCACAACGGCCGCAAGGACCGGATGCTCTACCCGAAGAAGCCGGGCTCGTTCTACCACCTCAGCAAGGTGCACGACTCGCACAACCTCGAGTTCGGCTGCCGGATCTGGGGGATGCGCGTCACCGATCTCAACCAGGGCGTGGTGTACGGACAGCAGACCGAGCAGACCGTGCGGGACTCCCGGCTGGCGACCCGGTTCGACTACGACGCCGTGTTCGGCACCGTTCTCAACCGGTTCTGCATCCAGGCCGTGCTGGGCGAGCCGCTGACCGTGTACGGCGCCGGCGGCCAGACGCGAGGCTTCCTCGACATCCGGGACACCGTCGAGTGCATCCGGCTCGCGGTCGAGAACCCGGCGGACGCCGGCGAGTTCCGGGTCTTCAACCAGATGACCGAGAGCTACTCGGTGGCGCAGCTCGCCGACCTGGTCGCGGAGTGCTTCCCGGGCCCGGTGCAGGTCGAGCACCTGGACAACCCGCGCGTCGAGCAGGCCGAGCACTACTACAACGTGAAGCACACCGGCCTCGTCGGACTGGGCCTCCAGCCGCACCTGCTCTCGGAGACCCTGATCGAGTCGATGTTCGACATCGTCTCCGCCAACAAGGACCGCGTCGACCCGGCCGCGCTACTCCCGACCGTGCGCTGGCAGGGCCACCTCAAGCGGAGCTGACCTTCGACGCAGGGCTGCGGCTGGATCCATCAGCCGTAGCCCGCTAACGCCGTGCACCGACAAGAAGTGTCGGGAGTACGGCGAGGAAGCGGTTGCGGCGGCCGCGGTCGGATTGTTCGGCGAGCCAGGTGTCGGCGTCCTCCTGGGTGATGAGCGCCTTCTCGACCGCGGCGCCGGCGGCTGCGCTCAGCTGCGGCGCCATCAGCTCGTAGTCGGTGACGACCTCGGTGTGGACGGCGACCTCGACGTCGTGGAAGCCGGCGTCGAGCAGGAGATCACGCAGCGTACGCGGCGCACGCGGCGACACCGTACGGGACTCGAGGCCGAGGCGGATCACGTCGGTCAGGTCCTGGTCGGAGCTGTCGATCAGGACGAACCCGTAGTCCTGCCCGCCCAGCACGATCCGCCCGCCGGGACGCAGCACCCGTCGGGCCTCGGCGATCGTCGGGACCGGATCCGCGAGCAGGTGGAACAGCCGCAGCGCGCGGTACCCGTCCATCGACTCGTCCTCGAGCGGCAGCTCGCCGGAATGTGCCACGTGAAACATTGCCCCCGGCGCCCGCTCCCGGGCCGCCTCGACCGCCTCGGGGTCGGCATCGATCCCGGTCACCTTCAGGCCCTTGCGCGCCAGTTCGGCGACCGCATGCCCCGCTCCGCAGCCGACGTCGACGCAGGT
Organism: Kribbella sp. NPDC004138; assembly: GCF_053603655.1. Lineage (NCBI taxonomy): Bacteria > Bacillati > Actinomycetota > Actinomycetes > Propionibacteriales > Kribbellaceae > Kribbella > Kribbella sp. NPDC004138. Next base: position 32,839 of record NZ_JBSGFZ010000013.1, on the reverse strand, counting down.
CGCGCCCCTTTTCAGCGCCAGCATCCGGTACGACGTCGCGCGCAGCTCCGCCGCACCGGGCCCTTCCTCGATCCGTTCCAGAAACCTCATACGGTCCACGCTGCAACTTCAGGTGGACCTGAAGTCAATCCATCGACACCTTGTCGAAGGTCGTCGTGGTGTAGCGGACGTCGAGGTCGATCACGTCGCCGACCGCCGGCGGGGCCACCGACGACGGCAGGAACAGCATGCTGGCCTGCATGTGCGGCGGTTCGGCGAACCAGCGCTGCTTGCCTTCGATGCTGAACGGCGACAGGGCCATGCCGGCCGCGTCCAGGCTGCCCTTGGCCATCGCGATCGCGCGCTGCCGCACGGTCGCCGCCGCGGTCGGGGCCTCCAGGCCGACGCCGTGCGCCGTACCACCGGAGACGATCAGGATGTGGCCGTCGCCGCTGACCCGGCGCTGCCGGTAGCCGACGCGCTCGCCCCGGCGGACCGAGTGCACGTCGAGGACGGTCGCCTTGACCGACAGCGCGCCGCGGTCGCCGAGCCACAGGCCGGTGCCCATCCGCAGCTTCACGTCGTCGCCGATGTCGCCCAGCTTCTGCGCCGGCACGTGCGACACCCACAACGTGTTCTTCCGTACGTCGAGCGCCGCCTTCGCCAGCTGCTGCGCCTCGCGGAGGTTGGCCGACGTACCGCCGGCGCCCATCGGGAAGTGCAGCGACCAGCCCTCGAAGCGGATCCGGTCGAGCGCGTTCAGCAGCATCGTGTGCCGCAGTTCGCGGGCGCCGATGCCGTGCCGGCGCATCGAGGTCATCACCTCGATCAGCACCCGGCTGCCGGCCGGGATCGAGACCAGGTCGGCCAGCCGGCTGACCGTGTGGATCACGTTCTTGCTCTGCGGCACCTCGAGGAACGGCCGCCACGGCGACAGCACCACGACGTCCTCGCGGGGGTCCGCGGGGACCTCGAAGTACGTGCCGACCGCGACCGTGCGGGCGCCGAGCGCGCGGGCCTCCGCGAACAGCCGGTGGTTGCCGAACCCGTACCCGTTGCCCTTGGCGACCGGGACGATGTCGGGGTTCCACGTGGAACGCAGGTGTTCACGCCATCGATCGGAATCGACGTGCAGGACTAGGGGCATGGTGTCAACGCCGTCTCATGTAGAGGTCGAATGCGGTGTAGAGCGCCTTGTTCAACGGCAGGTCCCACTCACCGACGTACTCGACGGCCTCGCCGCCGGTACCGGTCTTGAACTGGATCAGCCCGACGTGCGGGTCGTTCGGGTCCAAGGTGTCGGTGATGCCCCGTAGGTCGTACACGGACGCGCCCGCCGCGAGTGCGTCCGTCATCATGCGCCACTGGATCGCGTTCGATCCGCGCACGTCGCGTTTGGCGGTCGAGCTGGCTCCGTAGGAGTACCAGGAATGACCGCCGACCCGGACCCAGATCGTCGACGCGACCAGGTCGCCCTCGTGGTGGGCGTTGTAGATCCGGAAGTCACAGCAATCGGCCGGCTGGTGGGCCATCGCGGCGTACATCTTCTCGAAGTACGGCAGCGGGCGCGGCGTGAAGTGGTCACGCTGCGCGGTCTCGACGTACAGCGCGTGGAACGCCTTGATGTCCTCGGTCCCGCCTTGCGAGACCTCGACGCCGGCCTTGCCGGCCTTCTTGATGTTGCGCCGCCAGAGCTGGTTCATGCCCTTCAGCAGGTCGTCCTCGGTGCGGCCGGCCAGCGGCACCTGGAAGACGTATTGCGGTTGCCCGGCCGCGAACCCCTCCGCGGTCCGGGGTGCCTTCCAGCCGAGCTTGTGGAGCTTGTCGACAACCGTGGCGCCGGACGGCTCGATCACGTCCGGCCGGACGTCGCCGAGCCGCGGCTGCTGCCCGCTGGCGATGGCGTCCTTGATCGTCTGTGCGGTCCACCGCCGGGTCGCCACCGGCGGACCCATCCGGATGCCGAACGCGCCACGCTCCAGCAGGTGCGCCGCCAGCGGACGCAGGTAGCTGCCGAGGTCGATCGCGTCCCAGTCGATCACCGGGCCCTCGGGCAGGTAAGCGAGGTACCGCTTCACCTTCGGCATCTGCCGGTACAGCACCAGCCCGACGCCGACGAGGGTGCCGGGGGTGCCCGGTTCGTACCAGCCGAGCGACTCCGCCTTCCACTCGCTCTTCACCGCCGCCCACCCCGGGGTCTGCAGGAAGCTCGCCGACGGCTGGGCCGCGATGTAGGCCGCATGCTCGTCCGTCGAGATGGTCCGGATGCTCAAGTCACTCACGGTCGGTCAGGTTACCGGCCCAGCCGCGGGAACCGTAGCTGAGCCGGTTTCTGATCAAAGCCACCTTGAGCACCCACCAACCATTTTCCGTCGCGGAGAATGGTTGATCCGTGCTCAAGGTCGGATCTCAGTCGACGAGCAGGCTTTCTGACAAGTCCCACAACCGAGTGGCCGACTCCGGATCTAGGGCGTACTCCGCGACGCCGCCTTCCTGCCCCTCGACGTGCGGCAGGGCCTCGTTGTTGTCCTCGAAGTACTTACCGGTGACACCGGCGACCAGCGGGGACGCGGCCAGCAGCACCGACGTGGAGGCGCCCTGCTCGGTCGTCTTCCACGGGAAGTGCTCCCACTGCTGGAGGAGCTCGTCCGGGACGTGCCGCTGCAGAGGTGTCCGGATGCCGCCCGGCATCAGGGCGTTGGCGACGATCCCGTCACTCGCCCAGCGCTTGGCCGCCTCGACCGCGAACAGCACGTTCGCCGTCTTCGACTGGCCGTACGCCGCCCACTCGTCGTACGGACGGTTCTCGAAGTGGATGTCGTCGAAGTGCACGTCCGAGCGCAGGTGTGCGCTCGAGCTGACCGAGACGATCCGCGCGTCGCCGGCCGCGGCGAGTGCGCCGTGCAGGCCGAGGGCGAGCCCGAAATGGCCGAGGTGGTTGGTCGCGAACTGGTGCTCCCAGCCCTCCGGCGTCCGGGTCAGCGGCTCGGCCATCACACCGGCGTTGTTGACCAGGATGTGCAGCGGCCCGTCCCAGGTGGCGGCGTAGGCGCGCACCGAGGCGCGGTCGGCGAGTTCGATCGGCGCGACGAAGACGTGGTTGTTGCCGGTGGTGTCGATGATCTGGGCCGCGACCCGTTCGCCGGCGGCGGTGTTGCGGACAGCGAGGGTGACCTCGGCGCCCGCCGCGGCGAGAGCCCGGACGGTCTCGACACCGATCCCGGAAGCGCCGCCGGTGACGACGGCCCGGCGACCGGTCAGATCGACGCCGGCGACGACCTCGGCCGCGGTGGAGTCATGCGTGAAAGGAGTGGTGATCCTGCTCATCAGGTTCGGTCCTGTTCTACGAGCTACGCTATAACCGGAGGAGCCTCCGGTATTTCCAGTTAACCGGAGGAACCTCCGGTTAACAAGTCCGCTAGGTTGTGAGGCCACGGAGGGAGGGGAGATGAGTACCAGTGAGCGTCCGCTGCGCGCGGACGCCCAGCGCAACCGGGACCAGATCGTGGCGGCCGCGGGACGCGCGTTCACGAAGTGCGGCCTGGAGGCCACGCTGGAGGGGATCGCGAAGGACGCCGGCGTCGGCATCGGCACGCTCTACCGGCACTTCCCGACCCGTGAGCTGCTGATCGAGGCGGCGTACCGGAACGAGTTGGCAGCGGTCTGCGACGCGTCCCCGGAGCTCCTGGCGAAGCTGCCGCCGGACAAGGCGCTGCGCGCGTGGATGGACCGCTTCATCGACTACATGGCCCGCAAGCGGGGCATGGCCGACGCGCTGCGAGCGGTCTTCGCCTCCGGCGCGAACCCGTACGCCCAGAGCTTCGAGCTCCTCGTCGGGGCGGTCCAGCCGCTGCTCGACGCCGGCGCGGCCGCCGGCCAGATCCGCTCGGACATCTCGGCCAAGGACCTGCTCGCCAGCATCGGCGGCGTCGGCGGTGCCGCGGCCGACGACCGCGACCAGGCGGGCCGGCTGCTCGACCTGCTGATGGACGGCCTGCGGTACGGCGCATGAAGGTTGCTCTGGTGACCGGATCCGCGTCCGGTATCGGAGCCGCGACCGTACGGCGCCTGGCCGCGGACGGGATGACCGTCGCGGTGCACTCGCGGTCCAGCCGCGCTGCCGGGCAGGCCTTGGCGGCGGAGTTGGGCGGGTCGTACCACCAGGCTGATCTGTCGGACGACGCCGCGGCGCAGGCGCTGGTGCCGGAAGTGGTGCGTGAGCACGGGCGCCTCGACGTACTCGTGAACAACGCCGGTATCAGCTGGCCGGTGCCGCACGCGGATCTCGACAGGTTGACCGCCGACGACTGGCGGCGGTTGCTCGACGTCAACCTGATCGCGCCGTGGCTGCTGTGTACGGCGGCCCTCCCGGCGCTCCGCGAATCCGGCGGATGCATCGTCAACGTGACCAGCCACGCGGGCGTCCGGCCCAAGGGCAGCTCGATCGCGTACGCCGCGTCGAAGGCGGCGCTCAACCACGTGACGAAGTTGCTCGCCGCCGCGCTCGGACCGGACGTCCGGGTGAACGCGGTCGCACCCGGTCTCGTCGACACGCCGCTCACCGAGTCGTGGACCGCGGCCCAGGAGCTGTGGAAAACCTCGAGCCCGATGCGTCGTGCCGCGCAGCCGGCGGACGTCGCCGACCTGATCTCGGCCGTTGTCCACAACGGCTACCTGACCGGTGAAGTCATCCTGCTCGACGGCGGCCTCAACCTGCGCTGATTCTGTCGGTGCCGGTCCCTACGATCGCGGGATGTCTTTGGGTCGAGACTTCCGGCGGTTGTGGGTTGCGTTCACGGTCAGTGCGTTCGGATCGGCGGTCGGGCTCGGCGCGCTGCCGCTGGTCGCCGTGCTGGCTCTGGACTCCAGCACCTTCCAGGTCTCGATGCTCGCCGCGCTGTCCGCGGTGGCCGGTGCGGCGCTCGCGTTGCCGATGGGGGACTTCATCGAGCAGCGGCGGAAACGGCCGGTGATGATCGCCTCCGACCTGGTGCGGTTCGCGGCGCTGGTCTCGGTGCCGGTCGCCGCGGCGTTCGGCATGCTGACGTACGCGCACCTGTGCGTGGCGGGAGTGTTCCAGGCGGCCGGGACGATCGCGTTCCAGTCGGCGAGTGGCGCGCATCTGAAGGCGCTCGTCCCGGCCGAGGGACGGGCCGAGGCGAACAGCCGCTTCGAGCAGACGAACTGGGTGTCGCTGAGTGTCGGGCCGGCGCTCGGCGGTGTGCTGGTCGGTCTGGTCGGCGCGACCGTCACGCTGGCGGTCGACGCGGTCTCGTTCCTCGGGTCGGCGCTCGGCATCCGGCGGATCCAGCAACCCGAGCCGGAGCCGCTGAAGCGGGAAGGCAAGCGCGACATCACCGCGGGCTGGCGCTACATCCTGCGGCACCGCGGGCTGCGCATCCTGTTCTGGAACTCGCAGCTGTTCGGCGGGCCGGTGATGATGACCTCGCCGCTGCTGACCGTCTTCATGTTGCGCGACCTGGGGCTGTCGGCGTGGAGCTACGGCGTCTTCCTCGGTATCTCTTGCATCGGCGGTGTGATCGGTGCACGGATGGCGCCGCGGCTGACCCGGAAGTACGGGCTGCACTGGATGCTGCTGGTGTTCGGCGTACTGCGGGCGCCGTGGCTCCTTCTGTTCCCGCTGGCGCCGCACGGGTGGGCCGGGTTCGTGCTGCTCACGGTCGCGGAGACCGGACTGCTCGTGGGAGCGGGGGCGTTCAACCCGTCGTTCGCGACGTACCGCATGGAGGTGACCGAGGACGGGTTCATGGCGCGCGTGGTCGGGTCCTGGTCGATCAGCTCACGGTGCGTTCAGCCCGCGTTCATGGCGCTCGGCGGCGTGCTCGCGACGCTGGTCGGGATGCGCGGCGCTCTGTGGGTCGCGGGCATCTGCTGCACGCTGAGCGCCGTACTGCTGCCGTGGCGCTCGGCTAAACCAGCTCCATTGCCTGAGCCAGTCTGACGATCGAGCCCACCTCTTCGGGCCGGCCGTCGAGGTACTCGGCGGCCTTCTCCGGCGCCAGCACCAGCACTTCGGTCACCTGTTCGCCGTCGTCCGGGTTGGTCGGCTCCTGCTCGACGACGACGTCCGCGACGTAGTTGGCCCAGTACGAGACCGGGTGCGGCAGGTGCGGACGGTACGGCGTTTCGCGGCGATGGTCGGCGCGATGGGCTCCGAGCCAGGTGAGCGGTCCGGTCAGCCGGGCACCGGCCTCCTCGAGCAGCTCACGCTGGACGAGCTCCTCGATCGACTCGCCGGGCTCACGGGTCCCGCCCGGCAGGAAACGCCAGCCCAGGTCGTTGGTACACACAACGATTCCGCCGGCGGTCCGGCAGACGACGTGGACGTTGCTGATCAGCTCGTCCGGCGGTTCCTCGACGGTGTAACGGACGTCGAGCTCGCCCCACTCCCAGTAGCCCGGTGCGAACAGGTCAGGAAACCGCTCCGCCCAGGTCTGCATAACCTCATTCTGCGCTACCGTCGCTGCCATGGCGCACCCCGACCCCGAGCCCGAGCCCACCGCGGCCACCGAAGCCGCAGTGGAAGCCGAGGCTGCCCAGGACAACGGGGACAACGGGGACGCCGGGGCCGCCGTGGAGAGCGAGGACGCGGCCGAACCGACGCCGGATCCCGGGAAGGCCGAGCGGACGATCGAGCGGCTGATGTGGTCCAGCGCCTGGCTCACCGTTCTGGTCGGCGTGTTCCTGGTCGTGGGCATCGCCCGGTCCGACAGCGACTACAGCGCCTTCGCCTGGCTCGGTGCGGTGGTGGCGTTCCTCGGCCTGCTCGCGCTGGCCGCGGCGTACTTCGCGTGCGCCCGCAAGCGCCTCACGCTGCGGACCCGCCTGCGCGGTCCCATCGACGTGTTCAAGGGCAGCACGGTGGTCATGGTGATCGTCGTGATCTGCGGCCTGCTCGTGCCGACCGACAACACCCCGGCGCTCGCCGTCCTGCTTCCGTGGGCCGTGACCTACTGGCTCTACGGCCTGGAGAAGACCGAGGCGCCTACGCCGTGAGGTGCGCCCGCAGGTAGTCGAGGTCGGCCTTCTGGCCGTTGTCCGCATTCGGCGTCTCGACGACGACCGGGGCGCTTGCGGCCTGCACGACCGCGACGATGGCGGCCGGGTCGATGTGACCCTCCTCGAAGTTGCTGTGCCGGTCCGCGCCGGAGCCGAACTCGTCACGGGAGCCGTTCGCGTGCACGAGGTCGATCCGGCCGGTGATCGCGAGCACCTTCTCGACGATCGTCGGCAGCTCCTCGCCGGCCGCGTGGAAGTGGCAGGTGTCGAGGCAGAAGCCGACGTTCTCCAGGCGGTCGTTGCCGGACGCCTGCACCGCGTCCCAGAGCCGCGCGATCCGGTCCAGCTGGCGGGCCATCGCGTTCTCGCCGCCTGCCGTGTTCTCGATCAGCAGCGGGACCGGCAGCTCGGCGCGCTCGATGCACTTACGCCAGTTGTCGAAGCCGGCCTCCGGGTCGTCCTCGTCGCCGACGTGCCCGCCGTGCACGATCACGCCCTTGACGTCGATCTCGGCGGCCTTGTCCAGCGTCTGCTGCAGCAGCTTCCGGCTCGGGATCCGGATCCGGTTGTTCGTGTTCGCGACGTTCAGCCGGTACGGCGCGTGCACGTAGAGGTCGACGCCCGCGGCGGCGGCGCGCTCCTTCAGCGCCTCCTCGCCGTCGGCGTACGCGAGCTTGGGCGCCTTGTAGTCCTGCGGGTTCCCCAGGAAGAACTGCACCAGGTCGGCGCCCCGGTCGGCCGCCTCGGCCAGCGGGTCTTCCTGGTCCACGTGCGCACCGAGCTTCACAGTCATACCCACCACCCTAGAACCGTCCGCCGACAGTTCAGGAACCCCATCCGGCCGACCGTGTCACCGTGCGGTGCTCGGCGGCCGGCGGCTGCACCGGGCGGCCCTCGAACTCCGTGGACAGCACGATGTGGGTGTTCATCTCGCCGTGCTCGCCGAGCCGTTCGAAGAGCCCTTCGAGGTGGCGCATCGAGGTGACGCGGACGCGCAGCATCGAGCACGAGTTGCCGCTCAGCTTGTGGATCTCCAGCACTTCGGGGAAGTCCTCGGCCCGGGTGGTCTTGAGCAGGCAGCGGCCCGTCGTGCACCGCATCTGGACGAACGCCGACAGCGGCTGTCCCGCCCTGGCCGGATCCACGTCGGCCCGGTAGCCGGTGATCACCCCGGCCTCCTCCAGCCGCCGGACCCTGTCGGCGACCGCGGGCGGCGACAGGTTGACCCGCTTGCCGAGCTGGTTGAACGACAGCCGCCCGTCGGACTGCAGCTCTGCCAGGATCTGCCAGTCCGTGGAGTCCAGTTCGCGCTCCTGAAAGGTCATCACCCCAGAACACCTTCGATGTCGGCCGTCCGCAAGGCCGTACGCCTTACATCGTGCCTTCAGCCGGGCCAGTCGCCTTCCTACCGTGGTGGCCATGCTGCTTCCTGTCGTTCTCGCCGCCGCGCTGATGAACGCGGCGATGGTCGCCGCGAGCGCGGTGAGCACCATCCTGACCGCCGACGAGCTTGGCTCCAGCCTGGCCGGCGTCCCGAACACGGCCGGCGTCCTGGGCACCGCGGCCGGAGCGATCGCCGTCGGCCGGTGGACCACTCGCCTCGGCCGCGCACACGCCCTCTGTCTCGGGTACGGCGTGGGCGTCGCCGGCGCGGCGTTGACCGTCGTGGCCGCGGTAGGCGCGCCGGTCGGGCTGCTGGTCGCCGGCATGTTCCTGCTCGGCGCCGGGAACGCGGCGAGCCTCCTGTCCAGGTACGCCGCCGGCGAGGCCGTACCCGAAGCGCGCCGGGCGTCGGCGATGAGTGCCGTCGTGTGGGCGAGTACGGCGGGCGCCGCGGGCGGGCCGTTCCTGATGGCGCCGTCCCAGTCCTTCGCCTCGTGGCTGGGGCTGCCTGCGGTCGCGGGCCCGTTCCTGCTCGCGGTCGCGGCCGTGTTCGGCGCGCTGGTCGCGTCGACGTACATCCGCACCGTCCACATCGCCGAGCAGCTGGCACACCCGCAGCACGAGGAGCCGGCGGGGCCCCGGCGTACGTCGGTCCTCCTGGCCGCCGGCGTGATGGTTGCCGGGCACCTGGTAATGGTCGCGCTCATGTCGGCGGTCCCTGTGCACACGCACAGCCACGGCGAGGGACTTGGGCTCCTCGGTGTGATGCTGTCCGCGCACACGCTCGGCATGTTCGCCCTGTCGCCGCTGACCGGCTGGTGGATCGACCGGACCGGTCCGCGACCGGTCATGCTGACCGGTCTGCTCCTGCTGGTCGTTGCCGCCGTCCTGACCACACAGTCCGGACCGGCCTTCACCCCGGCGCTCTTCCTGCTCGGCTACGCGTGGAATCTCTGCTATCTGGGCGGGAGCGCCCGGCTGCTCGGCACGCCGTTCGAGAGCAAGGTCGAGTCGTCCATCTGGGCGATCTCGGCGCTTGCCGCCGCCACGTCGCCGTGGCTCTACACGCTCGGCGGCTACCTGTTGTTGGCGGTGATCTCGTGCGTTCTCGCCGTACCGTTGGTGCTGCTCGTGCTGCGGCGTACCACTCTGCGGGTCACTCAGCGGTGACGGAGAGTCATCGCAACAGGCCTGTGGATATGGTCAAGTGGCCGTCCGGACGCTGGTACTCTTTTGGATGTGGCCCGGTCCATCGACCGGGCTCGTTGCTTGGCGACGGCGGCAAGTGCCGTCGCGGAGCAGACCGCATCGCCCTCCTGCCACGGAGAGACCGTGGCCGCCAAGTCCGAAGGAGGTGGAGTTCGCGCATGCGTCGTTACGAAGTCATGGTGATCCTCGACCCGGAGCTCGATGAGCGCACCGTGGAGCCGTCCATCGACCAGTACCTGAACATCGTCCGCAAGGAAGGTGGCACGGTCGAGAAGCTCGACATCTGGGGTCGTCGCAAGCTTGCCTATGACGTGAAGAAGAAGTCCGAAGGCATTTATGCCGTCGTCGACCTGACCGCCGAGCCGGCGGTTGTGAAGGAGCTCGACCGTCAGCTCACGCTGAACGAGTCGATCCTGCGCACGAAGGTCATCCGGCCGGACCAGCACTGAGCCTGGGGTCGTCAGCAGTCATCGGAACTGTCGGCTCCGGCCGATACCACTAGCTGCAGACGCAGTCACACCCGATAGCAGGAGGAACGGCAATGGCAGGCGAACCACCCATCACCCTGATCGGCAACCTGACGGGTGATCCGGAACTGCGGTTCACACCCTCGGGCGCCGCGGTGGCGAATTTCACCGTCGCGTGCACCCCGCGGACGCTGGACCGCCAATCCAACGAGTGGAAGGACGGGGAAACCCTCTTCATCTCGTGCGCGGTGTGGCGCCAGGTGGCCGAGAACGTTGCCGAGTCCCTGACCCGGGGTTCCCGAGTGGTCGTGACCGGGCGCCTGAAGGCGCGCAGCTACGACGACCGCGACGGGAACAAGCGGACCGTCTTCGAGTGTGACGTCGAGGAGATCGGCGCCAGCATGCGGTATGCGACGCTGAAGATCTCCAAGACCTCCCGCTCTGACGGCGGCGGTTTCGGTGGCGGCGGCAACCAGGGCGGCAGCTACCAAGGTGGCGGCAACCAAGGCGGCGGCTACGGCGGCGGCCAGGGTGGCGGCAACCAGGGTGGTCAGCAGAACGACCCCTGGGCGACCCCGCAGGGCGGTGGCGGCCAGTCCGCCCCGCAGAACGACCCCTGGGCCAGCCAGGGCGGCGGCTCGATGGAGGAGCCCCCGTTCTGATCGGCCCGCAATCCAGTCAGTGACCATTCCGGCACCCGTGCCGGGCTCTGGAAATAGGAAGAGAGCACCACAATGGCCAAGATCATTCGGAAGCCGAAGAAGAAGGTCTGCGGCTTCTGCAAGGACAAGGCGACGTACGTCGATTACAAGGACACCGCGCTGCTGCGCAAGTTCATCTCGGACCGCGGCAAGATCCGCGCCCGCCGGGTGACCGGGAACTGCGTGCAGCACCAGCGCGACGTGGCCACCGCTATCAAGAACGCTCGTGAGGTGGCCCTGCTGCCGTACACGAGCACGGCTCGCTGAGGGAGGCGCGGACCATGAAGCTCATCCTGTCTCAGGAGGTCGAGGGCCTCGGAGCCCCCGGCGACATCGTCGAGGTCAAGGACGGCTACGGCCGTAACTACCTGGTCCCGCGCGGCCTGGCCATCGGCTGGACCCGCGGCGCCGAGAAGCAGATCCAGACGATCAAGCGGGCGCGCGACGCCCGGGCGATCCAGGGCAAGGAGCACGCGAGCGAGGTCAAGAACCAGCTCGAGCAGCTTGCCGTGACGCTGGAGGTCAAGGCCGGCGACACCGGCCGCCTGTTCGGCTCGGTCACCCCGGCCGACATCGCCGGCGCCATCAAGGCCGCCGGCGGCCCGCTGGTCGAGAAGCGCGCGATCGCGATCGCGTCGCCGATCAAGACCACCGGCAAGCACCAGGTCGCCGTCCAGCTGCACCCGGAGGTGGCCGCCACGGTCCGCCTCGAGGTCGCGGCCGGCTGACACCGGCACCCACGCACAAGGCCCGCGTTCCCCGTTCGGGGGACGCGGGCCTCGTCGTTTCCGGGAGGGAGTGCCTCAGGAGCTTTCTCGGGAGCGAGTGCCTCAGGGCTTCTCGGGTGCCGGCCACTCCACCGGCTGCGGCTCGACCGTCTGTCCACCGCTGCTCGGCGCCTCGACCGTGGGCCAGTCGACCGGCTCCGGCTCGACGCCGTCCGCGAGCGCCCGGGACGGCGCCAACAGCATGCCGATGGCAACCAGTGCGGTCGCGATCCGCGCCGTGCGACGCGTAGGCCGGCTCATGTCGCCGGGTCCAATGCGTAGAGGACGGAGTTGTACACGACGACGGCGCGCTTGCCGGCCACGCCCCACGGCCGCGTGGTGCCCTCGTTCTGCGGGTAGGTGTTCCAGTTCGGCGACACGGCGGTCAGCTTGCTGCTGATCGTGCCGTAGAGCATCGATCCGCTGACCGACAGCGGCTGGAAGCCGGGCAGAATCCGGGTGTTGTTCTTGGTCAGCGTCAGGTTGACGAGGCACGCACCCCAGGCGGCGAACTTCCGGTTCGGGTCGGGCACCCAGTCCCAGCCGTTGTTGTCGCCGTTGCGGATCGACCCGCAGCTCGCGACCACCTTGCCGCTCGCCGACGAGTGCACCGACGGGATGACCTCTTCCGGGTTCTTGGCGTTGGTCCACAGGGCCTGGACGTAGTCGGGGCTGGCCGAGACCACCTGGATGATGGAGCCCGCGCCGCCCGGCGGCTGCAGCTTCACCTCCACCGTCTCCTTGTCCGGCTGGGCCCAGAAGAGCGGGCCGTAGTACTGCGCCATCAGCGTGCGGTCGCCCTCGGCGAGCAGGATGGTGGAGCTCCGCGGCTTCTCCGGAACCGTCTTGAGGACGCCGCCCGAGATCACCATCGCGCCCGACTCGTTCGACAGCATGATGAGTGGCGACTTGCCGAAGAACTGCACCTTGGCGCTGTCCGGCAGCTCGATCGTCTTCGCCTCGGCGCCGCCGCCCGCCCAGTAGTACAGGGTGGTCGGCGTGGTGAGCGCCAGCACGAGCTTGCCGTCGATCGTGGTGTAGGTCGGGCTCTCGGCGTCCTTCGGCACCTTGTCCTGCCAGAGCACCTTGCCGTTGCTGTCGAACACGGCGACCTTCTGGTCGGTGGTCAAGATCGCGACCTCGGTGCCGTCGGGCTTGATCGCCGGCGTGCTGTCCGCGGCGATGTCGACCGTCCAGCCCGCGTGCGTCGAGTAGCCGAGCGGCTGGGTCCTCGGGGGGAACTCGTCGGCGTGCACGGACGGTGCCGGCAGCTCGGGCAGCTTGGGCGACTCGGTCACCTGCGGCTTGCCCTCGCCCAGCTTGCTGAAGACGGTGATGTACAACGTCGTACCGGCGATCAGCACCACCGCCACGGCCATCGCCACCACGATCGGCCAGACCGGCTTCTTGCCCTTGCGGGGGTCGGTCTCGATCGCCTCCACCTGGCCGTCCGGGTGGATGATCAGCGGCCAGGAGGCGCCGTCGGCCTCGACCGCGGTCGCCTTCACGGCGCGGCCGAGCTGAGCGGCCTGCTCGCTGACGAGCTGGAGCGCCGCCTGCCGGGGATCGTGGTGGTTGATCGGATGGCTCCGGCCGGCGATCTTCACCTCGGCGTTGTGGTCGTCGTACAGCCGGATCGTGACCTTTGGCCAGGACGGGATCTTCTCAGCCACGATGACCTCTCATTCCCGCCACAGATCTCCCTCGCTCCACCGGTTACGTCGTCCTCGTTCTAGCATGTCCTCCGCACGAGGCATGCCAGGGATTCCGGGCAGGCAGAAACCACGCGAGCCCGGCGGCTCGACTGACCCCGACAAGGGGGTAGAAACATCCTCGCCTGTGGATGGGTCACGAAAGTACACCCGGAAAGCGAGAGAATACTGTGGGCGACAGCCTGTGACGCACCGCGAGAGGAGGGGCCATGACGCAGAACCCGTGGACACGAGAGCAGTCTCCGGGTCCGCAGCAGCCGTCGCCGGGCCCGACTCCTCAGCCGGACATCACCCCGCGGGGGCCGTCCGCGCCCCAGCACGGGGTGCCGGCGCCCGCGGAGGATCAGCGCCTGCCCAAGTTCGCGATTCCGGCGGCCGACACGCTGTGGTGGGTCGGTGTCCACGGCGGCGCCGGCGAGACCACGATGTCGGTCCTGCTCCCCGGCACCAGGGCGGCCAATCATCGCTGGCCGATCCCGCCGCCGCCGGTGCCGACTCCGGTGATCCTGGTTGCCCGGACCCATGGGTCCGGCCTGCGCGCCGCGCAGCGAGCCGCGATCGAGTGGGCCTCGGGCGTCGTCCAGGGTGTCGCGGTGCTCGGCCTGGTGCTGATCGCGGACGCCCCCGGCCGATTGCCCCGGGTGCTCGACGACTTCGCCGACATCGTCGGCGGAGGTGTTCCGAGGGTCTGGGACATCCCGTGGATCGAGGAGTGGCGCAGAGGGGAGGCTCCCACGCCTGACAACACGCCGGACGAGGTTTTCGAAGTACTTGAATCCATCTACGCACTTCGCGCGTCAAACCCAGCGGACTATCCCGCCCCGTACTGAAAGGCTCTCGAGAACATGATGTTGCTTCATCTGGTCAACGACCTCCCGAACACCCTGCCGTTGGAGCCACCGCCTACAGAGGTGACCGACGGGCTGCGGAAAGTTCTCGGCTGGGTCAAGTGGATCGCGTACCTGATCTGTGCCCTCGGCATCATCATCGCCGGCGGCATGATGGCCGTCGGTCAGCGTCGCGGCGAGGGTGGCGAGCACGCCGCCCGGCTCGGCTGGGTCCTGGCGGCCTGCATCGTCATCGGCGCGGCGACCGCCCTCGTCGACGCCCTCGGCGGCACCACGTAAGTGGGACTGTTCAGTAGGAACCCGGACTCCGGTGACGGTTCGGACGGCGAGAAGACCAGCTTCCTCGAGGAGCGTGGCTTCATCGCGTCCGCGATCGTCATCGGAGCGGTGCTGATCTGCCTCGTGGTGTGGTTCGTGGCGGGAGGCCGGTCGGAGACTCCGTCGGCCGACCCGACCGAGTCACCGAGCACGGTCGCTCCTACCGGACAGCCCACCGAGGCACAGCCCACCGAGCCGCCGCCCGCGTCACCGACCGAAGTACCGAGCACCACCCGGAACACTCCGCCACCGCCCACCAGCACCACCGGCGGCTGCCACGCCAAGAACCCGAGCCAGGTGATCCCCCGGGTCGCCGCGCCGCTCTCGGTCTCGTGGCAGTTCGAGGGGAAGATGCTGATCCCCATCCAGGCGGCGAGCGGGCCGGCGACCACCAGCCCGAGCGGTGTGCGCTCCTGCTTCGCGCATTCGCCGACGGGTGCGGTGCTCGCGGCGATGGTCCTGCTCGGCCAGATCCAGAACCCGGAGGTCAGCATCGCCACACTGCACAACCGGGTGTACCCGGGGCCGGGCCGGGACGCGGCCATCGCGCAGGCCAAGCTGACGGCCAAGACGCCGTCGACGGTCGCCGGTGACGTCCAGTTCGCCGGCTTCAAGGTGCTCGACTACCCGGAGAACGCGACCCGCGCCCTCATCCAGATCGTTGCCGATCTCAACGGCAAGGCGTACGGCGCGATGCCGATCACGATGCGCTGGTACCGCAGCGACTGGTACGTCGAGCTGCAGACCGACGGCAGCTTCAACGGCTCGGTCGAGCCGGACATCCTGACCAGTCTCAGCGGCTACGTCAGGTTCAGTGGTGCGGCATGATCATCCTCGGATGCTCGGGCTGGCCCTGGGACTGGGACGACTGCTTCAAGGATGGCCTGAAGACCGCGCTCGAATGGGCCTTCGGCAAGTTCTTCGACTTCATCTGGGAGGCGATCGCCAGGGTCGTCATCCACGCCGTCGAAGCGGTCATGAAGGCCGTCGGCCTGCTCTGGGTCTACATCCCGACCCCGAACATCGCCGAGAACACCCCGGCCGTATGGATCCAGCAGCACACCAACTTCATCATGGTGTTCATCGCCTCGCTCGCGGTCGTCGTCGGCGCGATCCAGATGGCGGTCTCGCATCGCGGTGAGCCGGCCAGAGACATCCTCAAGTCGCTGGTCACCCTGGTCGTAGTGACCGGGTCGGCGACGGTGTTCGCCGGCACGCTGATCTCGGCCGCGGACGGGTTCTCGTCGTGGATCATCAACGCGGCGCTGAAGAA
Source organism: Kribbella sp. NPDC004138 (assembly GCF_053603655.1). NCBI lineage: Bacteria > Bacillati > Actinomycetota > Actinomycetes > Propionibacteriales > Kribbellaceae > Kribbella > Kribbella sp. NPDC004138. The sequence goes on along the minus strand of NZ_JBSGFZ010000013.1, from coordinate 17,162 downwards.
GGACGACCACAACTACGCGAAGAACCTGCTCGACATGATGGACGAGCCGTTCGGCTGGTTGCTGGTCATCTTCGTCGGCATCCTGATGGTCATCACGGCGATCATCCAGTTGGCGCTGATGATCGTCCGGTACGGGATGCTCGTGCTGCTGGTCGGCGTGCTTCCGCTGACCGCGGCGGCGACCAACACCGAGATGGGCATGATGTGGTTCAAGCGCGCCCTGGCCTGGCTGGCCTCGTTCATCATCTATAAACCGGTGGCCGCGATCATCTATGCCACCGCATTCAGTCTGATGGGTTCCGAAGGCGCATCGCACATCCTCAAGATCATCATGGGCGTGACGCTGATGATCGTGGCAGTCGTCGCACTGCCGGCCATTCTTCGATTCGTCTCACCGAGGACATCCTGACGTGATTCCGCTCGATGTGATCGACTGGGCGATCGACCTCATGAAGAAAGCCCTCGAGGTCGTCTTCGCCCCTGTCATGGAACTGGTGATGAAGTTCGTGTTCGAGCCAATTCTCAAAGCCATCGGCGCAGCGGTCGGAACCCTGATGAGCACGATCGCCACCTTCTGGGTCTACGTGCCGACCATTGCTGTCGGCAACGATCAGGGCAGGCCGGCCAACGACACGGTGGACTGGATCTGGCAGCACACGCAGTTCATCGCGCTCTTCATCGCCGCGATCGGGCTGATCGTCGGCGCCATCCAGATGGCCTGGACGCAGCGCGGCGAGTCGGCCCGCGAGCTGCTCCGCTCGCTGATCACCCTCGCCGTGGCCGCGGCGTTCTCGATCGCCGTCGCCCAGGCGCTGATCACCGTCGGCGACATCTTCTCCAGCTGCATCATCAGCAGCGCGCTCGACTCGAAGACCGCCGGTTGGGTCGACGGCTGCCAGAACATCGGCTCCGGCGACTCGCAGGCCTTCGGCGAGAAGATGGGCGCGGTCCTGGGATTCGCCGCGATCGTCGGCATCGCCGGCTCACCGGTGCTGATCGGGATCATGATCGCGGTCGGCATCCTGTGCGTGATCGCCAGCCTGATCCAGATCGTGCTGATGGTCGTCCGCAGCGCCATGCTGGTCCTGCTGCTCGGCGTGCTGCCGATCGCGGCCGCCGCGACGAACACCGAGATGGGCCGGAGCTGGTTCAAACGCATCATCTCCTGGCTGCTCGCCTTCATCCTCTACAAGCCGGTAGCGGCCATCGTCTACGCGACGGCGATCCGGCTGGTCTCGGACAACGGCGCCCCACTGCACTACGACGCCAGCAACCCGGACGAGATCGGCAGCATGGTGATGAACGTGGTCACCGGCCTCACGATGCTGGTGCTCGCGCTGTTCGCGATGCCGGCGCTGATGCGGTTCATCGTGCCGATGGTCGGGGCGACCGCGGGGTCGGCCGGTGCCGGAATGATCGCGGCCAAGATGGTCGGTGCCGACAAGGTCGGCGACATGGTGAGCAAGGGCGCCGACCAAGGCGCCGACGGCGGTGGTGGCGGTGGCGGTGACGGCCCGAGCGGTGCACAGAACGTCGGACGGGCGTCGCAGCAGGCCCCGAGCGGCGGCGGTGGCGGCGGAGGCGGCGGTGCCCAAGGCGCAGCGGCCGGCGGCGAGGGCGGTGCTGCAGGTGCCGCCGGTGGAGCCGGCGGCGGAGCGGCCGGTGGTGCGGCAGCCGGTGGTGGTGGCGCGGCAGCCGGCGGTGGAGCCGCGGCTGCTGGTGGTGGAGCGGCGGCTGCTGCCGGACCGGCTGCGGTCGCGGTGGTCGCGGTCAAGGCCGGTGTCGACGCGACCAAGGCGGTCGCCCAGACGGCCGCGTCCGAGACGATGGGCAACGACGAGATGGACCAGGGCTCCCAAGGCTCCCAGGGTGGGGGCGGCGGCGGTGGGGGTGGCGGCGGCCCCACCGGCAGCGGCCGGGGCGGCGACCTGAGCCGCGAGCGCGACCGCGCACCGCGCGACTATCGCGACGACGACCGCGACAACTACCAACCACCACCGGACGGACCAAGTGGCAGCAGCTGAGAACGTACGACGCGCTCCTCGCACCTACGGCAACTGGCGCAGGCCCGCCTCGGCGGGCATCGCCGGCCTGGGCATGCTCGGCACCGCCATCATGATGGGTGGCCTGCTGCTCGTCGTGATCGCGACGATGGCGGGCGGCATCAAGGCCGCCCTCATCAGCTTGCTGATCGTGGGCGCGGCACTCGGCCTGCTGGTCACGAAGGACAAGCACGGGTACTCCACGCTGCAACGGCTCTCGACGCACATTGGATGGCAACGAGCAAAGATGGCTAAGCACAACATTTACCGCTCCGGACCGCTCGGCCGGACCGCCTGGGGCAAGTTCCAGCTCCCCGGGCTGGCCGCCGCTTCCCAGTTGAGCGAGTACCAGGACTCGTACGGACGGCCGTTCGCGCTGCTCTACTACCCGAGCACCCGGCACTTCACCGTCGTGATCAACGCCGAGCCCGACGGCGCCTCCCTCGTCGACGAGGAGCAGGTCGACGTCTGGGTGGCGCACTGGGGTCAGTGGCTGGCCTCCCTCGGCCACGAGCCGGGCATCGTCGCCGCGTCAGTGACGGTGGAGAGCGCGCCCGACACCGGTATCCGGCTGCGCCGCGAGGTCGGCGGCAACATGGTGGACGGGAGCCCGGCGATCGCCCGGGCGATGCTGACCGAGGTCGTCCAGACCTACCCGGAGGGCTCGGCGCTGGTCTCGGCCCGGGTCGCGCTGACCTTCAAGGGCACCGACCGGAGCGGCAAGCGCCGCAAGGAAGACGACATGGGCCGCGAGCTCGCGGCCCGGCTGCCCGCGCTCACCCAGAGCCTGAACGCGACCGGTGCGGGCGCCGCCCGGCCGGTCAGCGCGCAGGAGCTGTGCGAGGCGATCCGGATCGCCTACGACCCGGCGTCGGCCGCGCTGATCGACGAAGCACGCGCCCAGGGCATGCCGCCGGAGTTGCAGTGGACCGATGTCGGCCCGGCCGCCACCCAGTCGTTCTGGGACAAGTACCGGCACGACTCCGCCTGGTCGGTGACCTGGCAGATGTCGCAGGCTCCGCGCGGCGAGGTGTTCTCGTCGGTGCTGTCCCAGCTGGTCGCGCCGCACCCCGACATCGACCGCAAGCGCGTGACGATGCTCTACCGCCCGCTCGACGCCGGTACGGCGGCCCGGATGGTGGAAGCCGACAAGCGCAACGCGTCGTTCCGCGCCACGGCCTCGGCCCGGCCGTCCGCGCGCAACCTGGCCGAGGCACGGGCCGCCGACCGGTCCGCGCAGGAAGAGGCGCGGGGCGCCGGCCTGGTCAACTTCGGCATGGCCGTCACCGGCACCGTGATGACCGCCGAGCAGATCCCGGACATGATCGCCGCGATCGACAACCTCGGCGCCACCGCGCGCGTTCTGCTCCGGCCGGTGTACGGCTCACAGGACTCCGCGTTCGTCGCCGCGCTGCCGCTCGGCATCGTCGTCCAGAACCACCTCGCGGTACCGGCGGGGCTGCGGGAATCCCTATGATGAGACTTCGCACAGTGACACCTGGGGGGTCACAGTGAGCAAGAAGCAGAAGAAGCCGGTCGACCCGAGCCGCCGCGGGCGGCGGCCGATGCCCCGTGGCTGGCCCGGTATGGGCGCCGGCTACTCGACGTACCTGCAGGCCCCGCAGGAATGGCGCGGTACGACGGTCCAGGTCTGCGGGATGTGGCCGTTCTCGGCCGGCACCGGCAGCCCGATGGTCGGCGTACCGATCGGCCGGAACATCCTGTCCGGCGCGACGATGTGCTGCGACCCGATCAGCTGGTTCATGCGGGCCAAGCTGATCTCGAACCCGTCGATGTTCGTCCTCGGCAAGCCGGGTCTGGGCAAGTCGACGATCACCCGGCGGATGGCGCTCGGCATGGCCGGGTACGGCGTGATGCCGCTGGTGCTCGGCGACCTGAAGCCCGACTACAAGGACCTGATCGAGGCCCTCGGCGGCCAGGTCATCCAGCTCGGCCGCGGCCGCGGGCACCTGAACGTGCTCGACCCGGGCGAGTCCCGGGAGGCCGCGCTCCGGCTGACCGGCAAGGCCCGGGAGGCGATCCAGGCCGACGCGCACGGTCGCCGGCAGACGATGGTCTCGGCGCTGATCGCGATCATGCGGAACCAGAACCCGAACGACCGCGAGGAGACCATCCTCGACGAGGCGCTCAAGGTCCTCGACGAGCGGTTCCAGGGCACGCCGGTGCTCAAGGACCTGCTGCAGGTCATCCAGGACGCCCCGGACCGGGTCCGCAACGTCGCCCTGGACCGCGGCAGCCTGGACCGGTACCGGCAGATCACCGAGGGCCTGGAGGCGTCGCTGATCGGTCTGGTCGGCGGTGGCCGGCTGGGCGAGATCTTCTCCGCGCCGACCGACAACCCGATGCAGATGGACCGTCCGGTGGTGTTCGACGTGTCCAACGTCGACGACTCCGAGACCAGCCTGCAGGCCGCCGTACTGCTGGCCTGCTGGTCGTACGGGTTCGGCGCGGTCGCGGTCTCGCAGGCGCTGGCCGACGCCGGCCTGGAGCCACGGCGGCACTACTTCGTCATCCTCGACGAGCTGTGGCGGGTGCTGCGGGCCGGGAGCGGCCTGGTCGACCGGGTCGACGCGCTGACCCGTCTGAACCGGCAGCGCGGTGTCGGGATGGCGATGATCTCGCACACCATGTCCGACCTGCTCGCGCTGCCGAACCCCGAGGACCGGATGAAGGCGAAGGGTTTCGTCGAGCGCTCCGGCATGGTCATCTGCGGCGGTCTGCCGCGTGCCGAGATGGACAACCTGACCGAGGTCGTGTCGATGTCCATGGAGGAGCAGAACATGCTCGTCGGCTGGCAGGACCCGCCCGCGTGGGACCCGTCCACCGGCAAGGAGGCCGCACCTCCCGGCCGAGGGAACTTCCTGATCAAGGTCGGTGGCCGGCCGGGGATCCCGGTGCACGTCGGCCTCACCTCCGTCGAGCGCGAGATCAACGACACCAACAAGCTGTGGACGACCAGCAACGACGGCAAGCCGCAGAAGGTGGAGGTCGCCCCGGACGGCACCCAGGAGGTCGTCGGCGAGTACAGCCTGGACGACCCGATGCTGCTGCCGCCGCCCGACCCGACCACCCGCGTGGGGAGCTGACGAGTCATGGCGCAGGGCAGGAAGAGCACCGGCCCGGGTGGCATCTCACCCGAGGCCGTCTTCATCTTCGTGATCATCGGCGTGGTCGCGCTGGTGGTCTTCTCGATGTGGATCGCGCTCAAGGTCGCGTCCGCGATCAACGGCTCGCGGACGCCGGGGAACCCGTTCGACGCGATCGTCGACCTGTCGAAGGGCAACCTGGAGTGGTCCGGCGCGGCCACCGGCATCCTGGTCGTCGAGGTCGTGGTGCTGCTCGGCCTGGCCGCCGGCGGCTGGATGGTCTTCCGCAACCGGGAGCGTTCGATCGGCCGGGTGGACCGGCAGGCGCAGCTGATGTCGAAGCGCTCGGAGATCTACAAGCTCACCCGCGAAGGCGCCCAGGAGAAGGCGAACCAGCTCGGCGCCGGGCACGCGGGCCCCGGGATCCTGATCGGCCGGACGGTCCGGGACAACCTGGAGGTGTTCGGCAACTGGGAAGACATGCACGTCGACATCTGGGGTCCCCGAACCGGTAAGACCACGTCGCGCGCGGTGCCGGCGATCCTGGATGCGCCCGGCTGCGTCGTCGCCACTTCCAACAAGCGCGACATCGTCGACGCGACCCGCGGGCCGCGCTCGGAGAAGGGCCCGCTGTGGGTGTTCGACCCGCAGGAGGTCTGCGAGGAGCCGCCGAACTGGTGGTGGAACCCGCTGACCTACATCACCGACGAGACCAAGGCCCGTGAGCTCGCCGAGCACTTCGTCGCCTCGCAGCGCCAGCAGGGTGCGCAGACCGACGCGTTCTTCGACGCCGCCGGCACCGACCTGCTGGCCGGTCTGCTGCTCGCGGCCGCGGTCGCCAAGCGGCCGATCACCCAGGTGTACACCTGGCTGGCCGACCAGCGGAACGACGAGCCCGAGCGGATCCTGCGCAACACCCCGGGTCTGCAGCTGTCGGCGGACGCTCTGTCCGGTGTCATCAACGCGCCGGACAAGCAGCGCGCGGGTGTCTACGGCACGGCCCAGCAGAGCGCCCAGTTCCTGGTGAACCGCAAGGTCACCCGCTGGGTCATCCCGAACGGCCCGAACGACAACCGCCCGCAGTTCAACCCGCACGAGTTCGTCCGCAACGGCGGCACGCTGTACAGCCTGTCCAAGGAAGGCGCTGGTACGGCGGGCCCGCTGGTCACCGCGCTGACCGTCGCCGTCGTGGAGGCCGCCGAGCAGTATGCCCGCGGCTGCCCGATGGGCCGGATGCCCAGCCCGCTGGTCGGCGTCCTCGACGAGGCCGCGAACGTGTGCCGGTGGAAGAACCTCCCCGACCTGTACTCGCACTTCGGCTCCCGCGGCATCGTGCTGATGACGATCCTGCAGTCCTGGGCGCAGGGCCAGGAGTGCTGGGGCGATCACGGCATGCAGAAGCTGTGGGGCTCGGCCAACATCCGGGTGTACGGCGGCGGCGCCGCGGACGCGACCTTCCTCGAGAACCTGAGCAAGATGATCGGCGACTACGACATCAGTTCGAGCTCGGTGTCGTACAACGAGGGCAAGCGCGGCACCAGCCAGCAGGTCCAGCGGCACAACATCATGGAGGTCTCCGACCTCGCCTCGATGCCGCCCGGCCGCGCGGTCGTGTTCCCGTCCGGGATCCCGGCCACACTGGTGAAGACCGTCCCGTGGTTCACCCGGCCGGACGCCGGTGCGGTGAAGGCGTCGTTGGCGAAGTACGATCCGGGAGCGGCAGCGAACGTCCCGGTGAGCAACAACCCCTGGGTGGCGTCTCAGCAGGCACCTCTGCCGCAGCGCGGTCCTGAGCGGCCGGTCTGGGAGCAGAACGAAGGGGACAACCGCGGTGGATGGTGAACAGGAGCTCTTCTACCCGCACGTCGCGGCGTTCGTCGAGGACCGGCTGATCTACCTCTACACCCGCCGGCTCGGGCAGCAGTTCATCTGGTGCCCCGAGTGGTACCGGCACGCGGAGGCGCTCAGCCGGCTCGACTCGATCTGGCGGGCCTGGGAGCACCTCCGTCTGGACCCGGCGACCGGGATGTCGGTCTGGTGGCGTGACCACGCGGACCCGCACATGATGGCGCTGCTGGACCCGGACGGCCCGTTCGCCGCCTGCCGGAACAACACGCACACCGACTACCCGATCCCGCCGCTCCCGGTCCAGGAGCCGCCGGCCGGCCTGTTCTTCGACCAGCGGCAGCCCAACATCCGCGGGATCTAGCCCATGTGCCTGTGGTGAAATTTTGGGCGTGGGGCAACCTGCTACTGGCGTTCCTCGCCGAGCTGGTTGCCCTCGGAATCTTCGCCTGGTGGGGCTGGGAGACCGGCGGTACGACGCTCGTCCGCTGGCTGCTCGCGCTCGGGTTGCCGCTCGTGACGGCGATCGTGTGGGGCCGCTTCGCGGCGCCGACCGCGACCCGGACGACGCCGGCAGCCCGCTGGACCGTGAAGGTCCTCGTGTTCGGCCTCGCGGGTGCCGCGCTGTGGAGCCTGGGGCACCCGCTGCTCGCCGTCGGGTTCGTCGTGGTGGTCGCGGTGAACCTGCTGATCATCCACACCCAGAAGCTGGAACCCTCGAAACCGGCCTAGATCTCGAGATCGGGCTCGCTCGCGCGGTTCGGCTTCACGACCTTGCCCTGCTGGTTGCGGACCTTGCCGCGGCCGCGCACGTGGCGGCGGGCCTGGGGGAGCTGCGCCTCGGGCGCGTCCTCCGGCGGCTTGCGGACGGCCTCGCTCGCGCTGGGCTGCGCCTCGCGGCGACGCTCGCGCGCGGAGGCGTCGTACGCGTCGGCGATGCCGTCGTCGCGGACGGCCTTGCGTTCCTCGATGGTCGCCGCATTCTGGTACCGGCGTCCTTGCGCGCTGAGCTCCGCGGATCCGATCTCGCCGCGCTGGACGGCGGCCTCGTCCAGCAGGTGCCGGCCGTGTGCCCGGTCGCTGATGCCACGCTGTACGTCGTTCGCGGCGTACTGCCGGTACCGGTCGCGGGCGTCCTCGTCGGCGTATGCGAGCTGGAAGGCCCGGGCGGCCTCCTCGTCGAGCAGCTCGTCGCGGTCGCGCCGCTCTCCCAGCGTCCGCTCGTCGGCGGTCGCACGCTCCTCGAGCCGCTCGGCGCGCGCTTCCGCGTCCTCCTGGTCGCGACGTTCCCGGAGGTCCTCCTCGTCCTCGCGCGCGGCTTCCTCCTCGGCGAGGTCGTGGGTCGGACGGCTGCCGGCCTCGGCGCGGGCCTGGGCCGCACGCCGCTCACGCGCGGCCTCGGTGTCGTCGTCGCCCTGCGCCCGCTGATCGGGCTCGAGCTCGACGGACTGGTCGTCGTCGGTGTCTGGCATGCCGGTCCTTTCCTCCGGCTCCACGATGCCGCACCGCAGGGTCAGCGGGTAGCTCCGGTAACCAGCCAGGCGTCGCTCCGCTCGCGCAGGGTCAGCGTGAGGAAACGCAGCAGCATGTACCCGCCGAACGCCCACCACAGCGCGACGATCCCGCCGTCCAGCCAGAGCACCGCGAGCGCGAGCGGGACGTACAGCGCGAGCGCGACGATCCCGGCCAGCGCGAGGTACCGCCCGTCGCCGGCGCCGATGAGGACGCCGTCCAGCACGAACACGACGCCGTTGATCGGCTGCCACACCGCGGAGACGATCAGGATCGCGGCGAGCGTACGGCGTACGTCGGGGTCGCTGGTGAACCACGGGACGTAGATGTCGCGCAGCCCCCACAGCGCGAGGCCGCCGACCAGCCCGGAGAACAGGCCCCACCACATCATCCGGCGCGTGATCGCGCGGGTCCCCGCCACGTCACCGGCGCCGAGCGCGCGGCCGGTGAGTGCCTGCGCGGCGATCGCGATCGCGTCCAGGGCGAGCGCGAGGAACGACCACAGCGTGAACGCGACCTGGTGGGCCGCGACGGACGTCGTCCCGAGGGCCGTGGCGACGAACGTGAGCAGGATGATGGCCGCGCGCAGCGTCAGTGTGCGGACGATGAGCGGTACACCCATCTGCGCGGAGGCCAGGATGCCGGGACGGTCCGGGCGGAGCTTGGCGCCGTCGCGGCGGGCGCCGCGGACCACGACCACGACGAGTGCGACGCCGGCACCTGTCTGTGCGAGCGCCGTACCGAGCGCGGAGCCGGCGATGTCCAGCCGCAGGCCGTAGACGAGCAGGACGTTCAGCCCGATGTTGGCGAGGTTGGCGGTGATCGCGACGATCATCGGCGTCTTGGTGTCCTGCAACCCGCGCAGGACGCCGGTGGCGGCGAGCAGGAGCAGCATCGAGGGGATGCCGAAGCAGGAGATCCGCAGGTACGTGACGGCGTGGCCGGCCACTTCCGGCGACGGGTCGAAAGCGCCGATCGCCTGCGGCGCCAGCGCCAGCCCGAGGAGGGCGAGGACGACGCCGAGAAGCAGAGCCAGCCAGAGCCCGTCGATGCCTTGGGCAAGGGCGCCCTTGTGGTCGCCGGCGCCGATCCGCCGGGCGACGGCGGACGTGGTGCCGTAGGCAAGGAAGACACAGATCCCGACGAGCGTCTGCAGGATCGTGCCCGCGACCCCCAGTGCGGCCAGCTGCGGCGTGCCGAGGTGGCCGACGATGGCGGAGTCCGCGAGCAGCATCAGCGGCTCCGAGACGAGCGCGAAGAACGCCGGGACGGCCAGCCGGAGGATCTCCCGGTCCTGTTCCCCCACCCATCGTCGACGTCTCACCGGAGCGAGGGTACCCAGGCCTGCCGGGGGTTGTGGAAATTCGTCTCAGACTTTTTCTCCTCCACAGTTGTGCACTGGTGAAACCGCAGGTCAGGCGCTGCTTGTGAGTTCCTGTCCGCAGATATCCACAGGGTTGTGCCCAACCTGTGCACAGCCCGTAGCCGGGTTATCCACGATTGGTCCACAGGGGGTGTGGACGACCGAGTGGCCATCGGCGACATGACCGGCGTACGGTCGCGAGGCCGCTGTCGTGAGCAGCTCCGGAAACTGTCGGTGGGCCGTGGCTAAGGTTCGAGCAGGTGTTCGAACCCGGCCCGGTGGTGGCTGGGGCAGCGGCGGACGAGGAGGTCGGACGAAGTGAGCGTGGCGGAGTTCCGCGGGGGCCAGGACGGCGGCCACGAAGAGCGCCGGCCGGAGATGGGCTTCGACCGCACCCCTCCCCAGGATCTCGCCGCCGAGCAGTGCGTGCTCGGCGCGATGATGCTGAGCAAGGATGCGATCGCCGACGTGATCGAGAACCTGCGCGGCACGGACTTCTACCGGCCGGCGCACGAGGTCGTCTTCGACGCGGTCACCGATCTGTATGCGCGGGGCGAGCCGGCCGACGCGATCACGGTCGCCGCCGAGCTCACCAAGCGCGGCGAGATGACCCGGATCGGCGGCGCGCCGTATGTGCACACCCTGGTCGCGTCCGTCCCGCTCGCGGCCAACGCGAGCTACTACGCGCACATCGTCCGGGAGAAGGCGATCCTGCGCCGCCTCGTCGAGGCCGGCACCAAGATCGTCCAGCTCGGGTATGCGGGTGAGGGCGAGGTCGACGACGTCGTCGACGAGGCGCAGGCGGAGATCTACTCGGTCACCGAGAAGCGGACCGCCGAGGACTACGCGCCGCTGAAGGACATCATGGAGGGCGCGCTCGACGAGATCGAGGCGATCGACTCCCGCGGTGACGCGATGGTCGGCGTGCCGACCGGGTTCACCGACCTGGACGAGCTGACCAACGGCCTGCACCCCGGCCAGATGATCATCGTCGCCGCACGTCCCGCCATGGGGAAGGCGCTCGCGCTCGACACCCCGCTGCCGACCCCGACCGGCTGGACCACGATGGCCGAGGTCGCGGTCGGCGATCAGTTGCTCGACGCCAACGGCCTGCCGACCACGGTCGTGGCGGCGACCGAGGTGATGGTGGACCGCCCCTGTTTCCGGCTGTCGTTCTCCGACGGCAGCACGATCGTCGCCGACGCCGAGCACCAGTGGCGCGTCGAGGACGGCGGCCGCCCGGTGGTCTGCACGACCGCCGACCTGCACACGGCGATGTCGGCGAGTCCCGGGCTGACACCGCCGATCCCCGGGTCGGCGCCGCGGCAGATCACCGGCCACGGCTTCCCGGCCGCGCCGCACGGCGAGGGGGAGCGGCGGCTCGAGTGGGTCGACCCGGTCGACAGCGTGCCGGTGCGGTGCGTCGAGGTCGACAACGCCGACCATCTGTACCTGGCCGGCAAGACGATGATCCCGACCCACAACTCCACCCTCGGCCTGGACTTCGCCCGGTCCTGCTCGATCAAGCACGGCCTGACCTCGTGCATCTTCTCGCTGGAGATGAGCCGCAACGAGATCACCATGCGACTGCTGTCGGCGGAGGCGAAGGTCCCGCTGCACCACATGCGCAACGGCAAGATGACCGACGAGGACTGGGCCCGGCTGGCCCGCAAGATGGGCGAGGTCTCCGAGGCCCCGCTGTTCATCGACGACTCGCCGAACCTGACGATGATGGAGATCCGCGCCAAGGCCCGCCGCCTCAAGCAGCGCCACGACCTCAAACTGATCGTCATCGATTACCTCCAGCTGATGACGTCGGGCAAGAAGGTCGAGTCCCGCCAGCTCGAGGTCTCCGAGTTCTCCCGCTCGATCAAACTCCTCGCCAAGGAGCTCGAGCTCCCGGTCGTCGCCATCTGCCAGCTCAACCGAGGCTCCGAACAACGCTCCGACAAACGCCCCATGGCCTCCGACCTCCGCGAATCGGGCTCGCTCGAACAAGATGCCGACGTTGTCATCCTTCTCCACCGCGAAGACGCCTACGAGCGCGAGTCGACCCGGCCCGGTGAGGCGGACTTCATCGTCGCCAAGCACCGGAACGGGCCGACCGCGGACGTGGTGGTGGCGTTCCAGGGGCACTACTCACGTTTCGTGGACATGGCCCACGACGGCTGAGTGGTTCAGAAGCGTTCGATCGCGACGAACAGCGCGAGGGCGAGGAGTACGGCGTTCACGGCGACGCTGGACCATTCGGTGCGGCGGGCGTGGGTGATGATGGCGCCGGCCATGACGACGACCAGGCCGATGGCCGCCGCGGGCACGAGCCAGGTGGCGGTGTCGAACGCGCGCGGGAGGATGAGACCGGCGGCGCCGGCGATCTCCGCGACGCCGATGACCTTGATCAGTTCGATCGGGAACGGGGCCGCCCAGCCCATCCGGGGATTGCCGGCCAGCGACTCCTTGGTGGCCGGCACCTTCATCACGCCGGACAGCAGGAACATCGCGGCCAGCAGCCCGGAGACGATCCAGACGGTGAGGTTCATGCGGCGACCGGCTCGGCGGCGCGGAGCTGCTTGAGGGCGCCGGCCCACGACTCGACCTGGTCGAACAGGGCGGTGGCCTGGTCGGCGTACTGCGGCCCCGGGCGGAAGACCGAGAAGTTCTCGAAGTCGGTGAACAGCGAGAACGACAGCTGCTGCCGGACGTCGGCGAGCTGAAGCTCCGCGCTGATGGCGCGCAGGTGCTCGATCGCCCGCGCCCCGCCGAGCGAGCCGTACGACACGAAGCCGGCGGCCTTGTTGTTCCACTCGGCGTACAGATAGTCGATCGCGTTCTTCAGCACGCCGGACGTGGAGTGGTTGTACTCCGGCGTGACGAACACGAACCCGTCGTACGCCGCGATCTTCTCGGCCCAGGCCTTCGTGTGCGCGCCGGCGTACTGCCCGGCCGACGGTGGCATCGCCTCGTCGAGGTGCGGCAGCGGGTAGTCGAGCAGATCGATCAGCTCGTACGACGCGCCGCTGCGGCGCTCGGCCTGGGTCATCACCCAGTCGGCCACCGCCTTGCCGTTGCGTCCGGGCCGGGTGCTGCCGAGAATGACCGCGATCTTCAGGTCGCTCATGATTCCTTCACAGGGTTGACTTGAATGTTCATGTCATCTCCCACGATAGGCCGGTTGACATGAACGTTCAAGTCATTGCTCCGGTGGCTATGCTGCACCCATGGGGAGCGAAGCGACCGAGCCTCGCTGGCTGACGGCCGACGAGCTCGAGACCTGGAAGACGCTGCAGCTGATGATGGCGCTGCTCACGGGTGCGCTCGGTGAGCAACTGCAGCGCGACTCGAACCTGAGCTTCCTGGAGTACTACGTCCTGGCCGGACTGTCTGACCAGCCCGACCACACGATGCGCCTGAGTCAGCTCGCGATCCTCGCCAACTCCGAGCTCTCCCGGCTGTCGCACCTCATGCGCCGGCTGGAGAACCGCGGCCTGGTGCGGCGCGAGCCCGACCCGGAGGACGGCCGCTTCACCAACGCGATCCTCACGCCCGAGGGCTACGCGGAGCTCGTGAAGGCCGCGCCAGGACACGTCGAACTGGTTCGCCAGCTGGTCTTCGACCCGCTGACCGAGACCGATCGCCGTGCGCTCCAGAAGGCGCTGACCAAGCTGCTCCCGGGACTGCTCGGCGACTGTTAGCGGTTCTTCCAGAGGTCCGCCGAGATGGACTCCTGCGCGAGTAGGCGGAGGGATGCGATCAAGGTCTCGCCGAGGATGGTGCCGATCACGACCGACTCGGCGAGCTGGTCGCGGGTCGGGTTCTTGGTGACGCCCTCGATCTCGATCCGGGCGAAGCGTTCGACCGCGTCCGCGTAGTCGTCGAGGTGCGCGACCAGGCCCTCCTGGCCGAGCGTGCGGAGGGCTGCGACCGTGTCGACGAGGGTGGCCAGTGCGGGGGCGTCCGCCTCGACGGACCATCCGCGGGCGGCGATCAGATCGCTGACCTGGGTCGTCGCGGCGGCCCGGGCCTCGTCGGTGGCGGACAGGCGGCGGGCGGGGGTCAGGGCGCGGTGCGCGCGCCCGATCTGCTCGTGCAACGGCTCGGTGTCCGCGTCGAGTGACTCGAGGATCTCCTTCACAGTGGCGACCGGGACCTGTGCGAGCTCGATGAGCGCGCGGATCAGCCGAAGCCGGCGCACGTGCGCGTCGCCGTACGACGCCTGGTTCGGGCTGCTGAGTTCGCCCGCGGGCAGCAGGCCTTCGCGCAGGTAGTACTTGATCGTCGGCACCGGGACGCCGGTGGCCTTGCTCAGTTCCCCGATTCGCATCGCTTGCCTTCCTGTTGTCTGCGATGGATAGTATCAGTATCCATAAGCGGATACTTCCACTATCCATAAGGAGGCGAGTCGATTGATCCCGCTCGTACTGATCCTGGGCACCCTCGGGTTCCGGGCCCTGGGCGCGTTCGGCGTCCGGCGGTTCAGCACCTGGCCGGTCGCCGCCGCGCACGCGATGGCGGTGATGCTGGTGCTGACCGCGAGCGCGCACTTCGTCCCGGCGAGCGTGACGGTGATGCCCAACCACGCCGACATGGTGCGGATGGTCCCGCCGTTCCTGCCGTACGCCGGTGCGCTCGTCTACCTCACCGGCGTCCTCGAGCTGCTCGGCGCCGTAGGCCTGCTGATCGCATCCACCCGCAAGGCCGCCGGCTACGCGCTGGCCGCGCTGTTCGTCGGCCTGCTGCCCGCCAACATTCACGCTGCCGTCGCCGACGTGCCGTTCGCCGGCGGGGAGGCGACGCCACTGTGGCAGCGCATCCCCGAACAGATCCTGTATCTCGCCGTCGCCCTGTGGGTGGCGCGCAGCTCCCGCGCGACCGCGCCTGTCCGAGAAGAGGTCTACGCATGACCGACGCATCCCGCGTCATCGCCGGTGTCGTCCTGCTCACGATCGTGACGATCCAGTTCGGCGGCTACTTCATGACCAAGATCGTCCGCGGCCAGGTGCCGATGACGGGATTCCAGAAGTCGTTCGCCCGGGCCGGTCACGCACACGCCGGCGTGCTCGTCATCCTCAGCCTGGTCGGCCTGCTGTACGTCGACCAGACCGGGCTGAGCGGCTTCTGGCTGTGGGTCGCGCGGCTGGCGATCCCGATCGCGGCGATCCTGATGTCCGGCGGCTTCTTCGCCTCGTCGGCCGGCAAGGACCGCACCGAACCGAACCAGTTCCTCTGGGTCCTGTGGCTCGGCGCGGCGTCACTCGCCGTCGGGGTCCTCACCCTCGGCGTCGGCCTCATCGTTGCCTAGCGCAAATGCCCGGACGAGGCGTACGACGACTACAGCCGGCTCGCCAAGCTCAGGCGCCGCTACGACCCGAGCCCGGCGTCTGCACCCGAACCACCCGCTCTAGCAATCAGCTCCTCGACCAGTGCGCCCTTGCCGGAGACGTACGCGGTGCGGTCGGTCGTGAGCAGATGCGCGAGCTCGCGCTTGCGTGCGGCGTACCGCTCCCGATCCGCCGCGTTCGCCCGCAGGTGGTCGCGGAGCAGCACGTGGTCCTGGTGCGCCCCGTTGCCTTCGACAACGACGTACAAGTGGTGGTAGTGCACAGCGTCCGGCGGCAGCGCGAAGGCCTCTCGGCCGGAGATGCCCAGATCGCCCTCGTGCCGGTAGCCGGCGGCCTCCAGCCGGGCGATCGCCGTCGGTACCAGCTCGGCGGACGGGACGACGACGTCGACGTCGATGATCGGCTTCGCGGCCAGCCCGGGTACGGCGGTGCTGCCGACGTGCTCGACCACGAGGCCGTCGACATACGGCACGAGCCGCGCGCGGATCTCGTCGAACCAGAGCGGCCAGCGGGGATCGTAGTCGACGACCTCGGCGGGAACGATCACAGCGCCGCGGTCACGTCGATCTCGACGAGCTGTCCTGGGAAGCCGAGCTGGGCGACGCCCAGCAGGGTGCTTGCCGTCGCGAAGGCCGGCGCCAGCGGTGACGCATTGAGTTGGGTCCAGACCGCGCTCAGCTGTTCGCGCTCCGGGCTGGCCACGTAGATCACCGTGCGGACGACGTCCTCGGGCGTGGCGCCCGCGGACTTCAGGGCGGTGAGGATGTTCGTGATCACCTGCGCGGTCTGCCCCTCGAGCCCGCCCGCGGCCAGCTCGCCGGACGGCTGCAAGGGACACTGCCCGGCCAGGTAGACCAGAGTTTCCGCCTGGACGCGCGTCACGTGGTGGTATCCCGGCGTGGCGTGGAGTCCGTCCGGGTTGCTCCGCTCGATCGTCACGCCTCGACCCAACGCGATGGGTCAGCTCCGGGTCAACAGATTTAGCACGTACCGGCGTTGCCACGGCGTCTCCACCGCGTGCTTGTCGAAGCGCTGCCGGACGTAGTCGACGGCCTGGTCAGCGGGTACGCCGTCGAGGACCGCAAGACACGCGAGCGCCGTTCCGGTCCGTCCGCGCCCGCCGCCGCAGGCGAACTCGACCCGGCCGGTCCCGGACCGCTCCAGCGCCTCGCGGAAGACCGTCAGCGCCTGGGCGCGGTCAACGGGCAGCCGGAAGTCCGGCCACTTGATCCACCGCGTCTCCCACGGCACGTCCGGCGGTTCCTTGCCGAGCAGGTACACGCCGTACGTCGGAAATGGCTCTGCCGCCGGGCCGTGCCGCAGACCGCGTCCGCGGACGAGCCGACCCGACGGCAGCTCCATCACACCTGGTGTGTCCTTCTCCCAATGACCCACAGGGTCAAGCTACAAGGCGGTCCTCCGTGGAGGTCGAGAACAGGTGCAGCTTCTCGGGGTCCGGCGCCAGGTGGACGACGGTGCCCTTGTCGTTGTGCAGGCGGGTGCCGATCCGGGCGATGATCTGGTCGCTGGTGTGCTCGGCGGTCCCGTACAGGTACGCGTCCGAGCCGAGCTCCTCGATCACCGAGACCTTCACCGGCAGGCCGTCGTCGGCGAGGTGGAACGCCTCCGGCCGGATGCCGAGCGTGAGTGTCTTGTCGTCGCCGGCCTTGGCCAGTACGTCCCGGGCGATCGGTACGACGTAGTCGCCGATCTTGGCGCCGCCGTCGGTGATCTCGGCGGTGATCAGGTTCATCGCCGGCGAGCCGATGAAGCCGGCCACGAACTTGTTCCGCGGCCGGTCGTAGAGGTTCAGCGGGGTGTCGACCTGCTGCAGCACGCCGTCCTTGAGGACCGCGACACGGTCGCCCATGGTCATGGCCTCGATCTGGTCGTGCGTGACGTAGACGGTGGTGACACCGAGCCGGTGCTGCAGCTCGGCGATCTGCGTGCGGGT
>NZ_JBSGFZ010000012.1:0-239781 GCF_053603655.1 Kribbella sp. NPDC004138 | reverse complement strand
GGGCCGTCGTCGACGGCGGCCCGCGCCGCGGCGGCCTCGCACTCGGCGATCCCAAGCTCCTCCAGTGCGCGGATCAGCGCGTCCCGCCCGGCGAACAGCCGGTTCAGAGTGGCGCGGCTGATCCCGGCCGCCCGGGCGACCTCGTCCATGGTCGCGGTGGACTTCCGCATCAACAGGCCCGCGGCGGCCCGCAAGACCTGCTTCCGATCGACTGCCATGAGACGATGGTACCTCATATGAGACATTGATGTCTCATATTGGCGTCCGATCTAGTTCTGCAGCCAGTATGCGGTATACCATGCTGCGAACGCGCCGGGTACCTATAGACTTGGCGCGTTTGTGGAGGGGAGTATCCCCGAAGCGGCAGCGTCGTCATCACGGGAGGCCTGGGCGGCCGAACCGGTGCTGCCGGCCCGGAGTCATCCGGGTGGGAGAGACCTCCGGACCAAGCAGCTGTTCGCCGACGTCCGGAGGTTCGTCATGGTCTCTGTCATGTCCCCAGCCGTCTGGGTGCTGACGATCATCGGGTTGCTCGCGATCGTCGCGTTCGACCTGATCGTGATCGCCCGCCGCAACCACACCGTGACGATCAAGGACGCCACCCGCTGGGTGCTGTTCTACGTCGGCCTGGCCGGGCTGTTCGCGCTCGGCCTGTTCCTGTTCAGCCCGGGACAGTCGGGCAGCGAGTTCGTCGCCGGGTACATCACCGAGTACAGCCTGAGCGTCGACAACCTGTTCGTGTTCGTGATCATCATGGCCCGGTTCGCCGTCCCGAGCCTGGCGCAGGACAAGGTGCTGTACATCGGCATCGTGGTCTCGATGCTGCTCCGCGCGGTGTTCATCCTGGCCGGCGCTGCGGCGATCTCGGCGGCCAGCTGGGTGTTCTACATCTTCGGAGCGTTCCTGGTCTACACCGCGGTCCGCCTGGCGATCGAGGGCGAGAACGACGACGAGGACTTCCAGGAGAACGCCGCACTGCGCGGGCTGCGCCGGGTTCTCCCGCTGTCGCACGACTACGACGGCGCCAACCTGACCACCCGGATCGACGGCCGCCGGATGCTGACCCCGCTGGTGATCGTGATCTCCGCGATCGGGATGGCGAACGTGATCTTCGCGCTCGACTCCATCCCGGCGATCTTCGGGCTCACCCAGGACGCCTACATCGTGCTGACCGCGAACGCGTTCGCGCTGATGGGCCTGCGGCAGCTGTACTTCCTGATCGGCGGGCTGCTGGAGCGGATCGTCTACCTGAACGTCGGCCTCTCGGTGATCCTCGCGTTCATCGGCGTGAAGCTGATCATCGAGGCGCTGCACGGCTCGCACATCGACGACATCGGCGCGATCCACCTGCCGCACATCGGCATCCTGACCTCGCTCGGCTTCATCATCGGCACCCTGTTCGTCACCACGGTCGCCAGCCTGATCAAGTCGTCGTACGACAACCGCCGCGAAGCCGTCCGGATCAAGATCGACGAGTGACGGCCTCGTCCGGGACCCGGGTGCGCAGGTAGAGCGCGGGGATCGGGACGAGGATCAGGCCCGACGCGAGCAGTGCCGCCCGCAGCGACGAGCGGCCGACCGCGCCGAGCGGCGGGCCGCCGGCCACCTGACCGATCGCGTTCGCCTGCGACACCATCGACAGGACGGTCGCGCGGGACCGGGAGTCGATGTGCCGGTTCAGCCATGCGGACTGGACCGGGTACGCGACCGTGCCGGCGACGGTGGTCAGCCACAGTGCCGCCAGCGCGGGCCAGAGGCTGCCGGACAGCGCGAAGCCGACCACACCGACGATCTGCAGCAGCGCGAACGTCGCGAGGATCCCGGTCGGGTGCGCCGCCGACAACCGCTCCGGGGAGAGCCGGTCGAGCGTCACCGACGTACCGAGCGACAGCAGCGTGCCGATCAGGGCCAGGACCGTGAACCAGAACGCCGGGTCCGACGTACCGAACACGGTCGGGAAGGTGAAGGTCAGCATCTTCACCGACCACAACCAGTCGAACGCCTCGCTCGACAGGCCGCCGATCAGGCTGACCACGACCAGCGTCCGTACGACGGGGCGCCGCCGGGCGACCCCGAGGCCGTGCTTGAACGTCTCCGCCAGGTGCCGGAACGTCTCCCGCTCGGCGCGCGGGGTGCGGTGGAAGTTCTGCTCGCGCATGAACAGCGCGAGCAGCAGGCCGAGCAGCATCATCCCGGCGCCGGAGATCACCATCGGCAGCGGCAGGCTGATCAGTCCGAGACCGCCGGCGGTGACGATGCCGGCGATCTTCGCCGCCAGCTCGAACTGCTGCGCCCGGACGAACACCCGGCCGGCCTGCTCGGCGCCGATCTCGTCGGTGATCCAGGCCTGGTCGGCGCCGGAGGTGAACGTGAAGCCGACGCCCCACAGCACCTGCGCGGCGAGGATCGCCAGGAACGCGGGCACCAGGCCCTGGAGCAGGAAGCCGGCGCCGATCAGCAGGAAGCCGATCACGATCGAGAGCCGGCGGCTGTACAGGTCGGCGACGATGCCGGTCGGGATCTCGAAGAGGAAGCAGGCCACTTCGAGCGTGGTCCCGACCAGGACCATCTGCAGCGGGTCGAGTCCGGCGTCGCGGACGTAGTACACCAGGTTCAGGGTGAAGGACAGCGCGGCGAGGAAGGACCAGGCGGCGTTGTAGACGTAGTACGTCCGGGTCGGGTCGGCCGATCGGTACGAAGGCATCGCGGGGTGCTCCTGAGGGCGCGTGCGGGCAGGACGAAGCGCGACCAGAGGTCAAACGCTTGGTTTCGGCGCACGCCGTGGTGCGCTGTCAGGAGCGGGTTCGCATGCCGCCAAGAGTAGGGCAGCACCCGGCGCGTCCGCCCTCGAATTACCCGGCCCCGCTTGGTCATCAGGAGTAGTATCGACAGTGCCTGGCCCGGCCGTTCCCCCGTGATGGTCGGGTCAGGTTCCTGTCTGGCCCCTCCCGAGCTGCGACCATGCTCGGATGCTGCGCACACCCCCGCTCGACGCCTTCGGTCTCGACACCGCCCGGCTCGAGCCCACCCGCCCCGGTGACGCGGACTCGATCGGCAACGGCAACTGGCATCTCTGGACCCGGGACGGCGAGCACCACATCCTCCGCCGCTACCACGTCCTGCGCACCGAGTCCGACCTGACCTTCGAGGCGCAGGTCCTCGACCACCTGACGGCCCGCGGCTGGAGTGTGCCCGCGCAGCTCGGCCCGCCCGTGCGCTTCGAAGACCGGCTCTGGGCGGTCACCCGCTACGTACCCGGCCGACCGCACCAGGACGAGACCGCGGCGCAACGAGCCGAGCGTGGCGAACTGCTGGCTCGCCTGCACGCGGACCTCGCCGGCCTCGACCTCGGGCGTCGCGAGGGCTTCTTCCAGGCGGCGGACCTGGATGCGATGGGGGAGTTCCAGGACTGGGCCCGGGGTGTCGAGCTGCTCCGCGGACAGCATCCGTCGCTCGCCGACCGGGCATCGCGCGCGATGGACCGCGCCAAGCAGCTGGTGGCCGACCGCGAGTTGCTGGCCCTGCCGCAGACCATCGTGCACGGCGACTTCGCGAGCTGGAACCTGCACTTCGACGAGCGGGGCCGGTTCGCCGGGGTGATCGATTTCGACCTGTGCCACCCGGACAGCCGCGCCTGGGAGTTCGTCATCGCCCGCGTGCACAGGGCCCCCGAGATGATCGACGGCTACCAGCGCACCGCCGCGGATCCGCTCGGTGAACGGGAACTGGCTGCGATCGAGTCGTTGCAGGTCGTGCTGCGCGTTCTGATGGTGATGGCCGAGCTCTGGAACGGTCAGCGCGCCGGCCGGTTCGACGAGGTGGCGATCGGGCGGCAGCTGACCAAAGCCAGGTCTTGACATGGGTCGCCGTGGGCGGGTTGACTGCTACATAGTTAACGTAAGAAATAAATTCTGGATCGGTCCGGTGTCGGTGGCTCAGAGCGACCCCGGGTGTGATCGGCGTGTGCCCGGATCCGGTGGCTGGCCACCGGATCAGCTGGCGTTTGCCGACCGGTAGTTGCTGGAGGCAACGCCACGAATCCCTTGTCGGCAAGGGATCTGAGCACATCGGTCACCGTCCGGTATCGACCGGCCGGGAAACTCTTCCGCTGCCCTGGGATCTGTGTCATCCTCCGGGATAGCGAAACCCGAGATCCTATCGGATATCGGTTCCACTCCAGCGCGTGAGGGAAAGGATGCGGAGTGAGCGCAACCTTCGAGGTGAAACCGGCGCCCGCGGCACCGGCGCCGCCGGCGGCGGCAACCGCCCGGAAACCACCGCGAACGAGTCGCCGGACGCAGGCCCGGCGCAGTCTTCGGCGGCACTGGCAGCTCTACCTGCTCGTCGTCGTACCGCTCGCGTACTTCGTGATCTTCAAGTACGTCCCGATCGCGAACGCGGTGATCGCGTTCAAGAACTACAGCCCCATCAAGGGCCCGTGGGGCAGTGAGTGGGTCGGCTTCCGCAACTTCGAGCTGTTCTTCCAGAACCCGGTCTTCTGGACCCTGGTCAAGAACACCTTCCTGCTCTCGGTCTACACGGTCCTGGCGAGCTTCCCGATCCCGATCATCCTGGCGATCGCGCTGAACGAGATCCGCAACGGCCGCTTCAAGAAGATCGTCCAGCTCGTCACGTACGCGCCGTACTTCATCTCCACCGTGGTCGTGGTCTCGATGACGATCCTGGTGCTGTCGCCGCGGCTGGGCTTCGTCAACGACGCGATCGGCCTGTTCGGCGTACCGTCGGTCGACTTCCTCGGGCGGCCGGACTACTTCCGGCACATCTACGTGTGGTCGGACGTCTGGCAGACCACCGGGTACTCCGCGGTGATCTACCTGGCCGCGCTGTCCGGGATCGACCCGGCGCTGCACGAGTCGGCCAGGATCGACGGCGCCAGCCGGCTGCAGCGGATCCGGCACGTCGACTTGCCCGGCATCATGCCGACCGCGGTGATCATCCTGGTGCTCGGCGTCGGCAACATCATGTCGATCGGGTTCGAGAAGGCGTTCCTGCTGCAGAACCCGCTGAACACCGCGCAGTCGGAGATCATCGCCACCTACGTCTACAAGACCGGTCTGCTGAACGCCGACTTCAGCATGGCGACCGCCATCGGGCTCTTCAACTCGGTGATCAACCTCTTCCTGCTGCTGGGTGTGAACTTCGCCGCCAAGCGCATCACCGGAAACGGACTCTGGTCATGAGCCTTACCTTGCAAGGATTCCGCCGTACGTCGGCCCGCCGGCACGAGTCGCAGCGCACGACGATCGAGGAGACGCGCACCGACAAGATCTTCCTGCTCGGCGTGAAGATCATGCTCTGGATCGCGCTGATCGTGGTCGCCGTACCGCTGATCTACATCGTCGCGAACTCGTTCAGCAGCCCGTCGGCGGTCAGCGCCGGCCGGGTGCTGCTGTGGCCGATCGAGCCTTCGCTCAAGGCCTACAAGGAAGCGTTCAGCGACCCGCTGATCATGAAGGGCTACCTGAACTCGTTCATCTACGCGATCGGCGGCACGCTGATCAGCGTCACGCTGACGATCGCGATCGCGTACCCGCTGTCCCGCCGGACGTTCTTCGGCCGGAACGTGATCATGAGCGTGCTGATCTTCACCATGCTGTTCTCCGGCGGCCTGATCCCGACGTACCTGGTGGTCCAGGACCTCGGCCTGCTGAACACCCGCTGGGCGATGGTGATCCCGAGCGCGATCGGGGTCTGGCAGGTGATCATCGCGCGGACGTTCTTCCGCAGCACGATCCCGGAGGAACTGTACGAGGCGGCCACCATCGACGGGGCGAGCGACCTGCGGTTCCTGTGGTCGATCGTGCTGCCGCTGTCCAGGCCGGTGATCGCGGTGATCGCGCTGATGTACGCGATCTTCCAGTGGAACAGCTACTTCGACGCGCTGATCTACCTCAAGGACCCCGGCCTGTACCCGCTGCAGATCGTGCTGCGGAACGTGCTGATCCTGAACACCCTCACCGGGTCCACCACCACGACGAGTCTGGCCCAGCAGCTCGAACAGCAACAGCTGGCCAACGTCCTCAAGTACGCGCTCA
This sequence comes from Kribbella sp. NPDC004138, assembly GCF_053603655.1. Classification (NCBI taxonomy): domain Bacteria; kingdom Bacillati; phylum Actinomycetota; class Actinomycetes; order Propionibacteriales; family Kribbellaceae; genus Kribbella; species Kribbella sp. NPDC004138. The sequence goes on along the minus strand of NZ_JBSGFZ010000012.1, from coordinate 233,725 downwards.
TCGTCATCTCGAGCCTGCCCGTACTGATCATCTACCCGTTCGTCGCCCGCCACTTCACCAAGGGCGTGATGGTCGGCGCGGTCAAGGGCTGAAAGGCCCACCTCCAGAAGGGAAACACAGCAATGCGCTCATCCGTGAGCAAGGTCGTCGCATTGGCCGCGGCCGGTGCGCTGGCTTTGGCGGCGTGCAGTTCGGACAAGTCCGGCAAGGGTGCGGCGAACGAGACGTCGGCCGACGGCAAGGTCGTCGTCGACACCTTCACGCCGTCCGACCAGAGCACCAACATGGACACCAACGCGGTGACCAAGATCATCAGCGACAAGTTCAAGATCCAGTTCCGCTGGCAGACCACGACGTACGACGCCGGGCCGGCCAAGGAGAAGCGGCAGATCGCGCTCGCCAGCGGCGACTACCCGGACCTGTTCTTCCTGATCCCGTGGATCGACGCGTTCACCCAGGCGGAGGTGCTCAAGCTCGGCCAGCAGGGCATCGCGGTGCCGCTGGAGGACCTGATCAAGGAGAACGCGCCGAACATCCAGAAGGCGCTGGACTCCAACAAGGAGTACAAGGAGATGTCGACCGCGCCCGACGGTCACATCTACGCGCTGCCGCAGTGGGCGGACTGCTTCCACTGCACCTACCCGGACAAGCTGTGGATCAACAGCGCCTGGCTGAAGAAGCTCGGCCTGCAGGTGCCGAAGACCACCGACGACCTGCGCAACGTGCTCCAGGCGTTCAAGACCAAGGACCCGAACGGCAACGGCAAGGCCGACGAGATCCCGATGACCACCGACACCCAGGACAGCAGCCTGATCGCGTACCTGATGAACGCGTTCGCCTACGACCCGGTCGGTGCGAACAACGGCGTCCGGTCGCTGATCACGCTGAACGGCGACAAGGTCGTCACGCCGGTCACCTCGGACCAGTGGAAGGAAGGCCTGAAGTACATCCACGGCCTCTACAAGGACGGCCTGATCGACCAGGCCGCGTTCACCCAGAACGCGCAGGCGCTGCAGGCGCAGGGCAACAACCCGAAGGCTGTCGTGCTCGGCTCCGTGCCGGTGCTCTGGCCGGGCATCTTCGTCCAGCTCGACTCCAAGGACGGCCGGGACAAGCAGTACGACGCCGTGCCGCCGCTGACCGGTCCCGAGGGCAAGAGCTACACCGGATACAACCACCCGACGTCGACCGGCTACACGTTCATGCTGACCAACAAGGCCAGCAAGGAGGCCCAGGTCGCGGCGATCAAGATGCTCGACTGGATCTACAGCGACGAGGGCCAGATGATCACCAACATGGGCCCGGAGGGCATCGGCTGGACCAAGCCCGCCGCCGGTGACATCGCGCTCGACGCGAGCACCAAGGCGCTGTACAAGCCGAAGCAGGACGCGCCGAAGAACATCAGCTGGGGCGCGCTCGGTCAGTACAACAACACCCTGGCCTACCGGAACGCGCAGGTCGTGCCGAAGGACATCTACACCGGCGCCGGCCTGGAGCGGCGGCTGTGGGAGGCCACCAAGCTGTACGAGGGCCACGAGGACAAGGCGCAGTGGTTCCCGCAGACCTCGGTCTGGCCGGACCCGAGCCTGAGCGGCGAGCTCGCCACGCTGCAGACCAACCTGAACACGTACGTCAACCAGAACCAGCTGGCCTTCATCACCGGTTCGAAGAACATCGACACCGACTGGGACGCGTACGTGAAGGGGCTGGAGAGCACCGGCATGCCGCGGTACCTGGAGATCAACCAGCAGGCCTACGACAAGTACAAGAGCGGTTCGAAGTAGGGCTGATGTCTCATCTCCTGTGGTTCCGCAGCCCCGCGGCTGACTGGTTCGAGGCGTTGCCGCTCGGCAACGGGCACCTCGGCGCGAAGGTGTACGGTCGGGTCGCCGACGAGCGGATCGCGCTCAACCTCGACGACGTCTGGTCCGGTGACGGTCCGCGCACGCTGACCGTCCCGGACGGGCCGGCCGTGCTGGCCGACGTACGCCGGTTGTTGCTGGAGGACGGCGATCAGCTGGCCGCCACCGAGCGGACCCGTGCGCTGCAGGGGCCGCTCGTGGAGTCGTACCAGCCGCTCGCGGATCTGGTGATCCGGTCGGCTTCGGGTGACCCTGCGGACTACCGGAGGAGCCTGGATCTGCGCACCGGGATCGCCGCCGTCGACTACACGGTCGACGGCGTGCGGTTCCGGCGCGAGACCTTCGTGTCCGTGCCGGACCAGGTGCTGGTGTGGACCGTCACGGCCGACCGGGCCGGCGCTGTCGATCTCGATCTCGCGCTCGACAGCCCGCATCCGGTCGCCGCGGAAGGTGCCGGCGGCAGCTACGGCGTGGTCGGCCGGGCGCCGTCGGACCTGACGATCGAGTACCGCGAGCGGCCGGACCCGATCCGGTACGAGGACGGGCGCGGCATCGGCTTCGGCGTCGCGCTACGGGCCCATGCCGAGGGCGGTACGGTCACGGCCTCGCCCGACGGGGTCACAGTTCGCGGGGCGGATCGGCTGACCGTGCTGGTGGCCGCCGCCAGCACGTTCGCCGGGTGGACGGTGCCGCCGGGCCGCGACCTGTCCGTCGCGCTCGCGGAGGCGACCGCCGCTCTGGACGCGGTGGCCGTGGACAAGCTGCGTGAGCGTCACGTCGAGGACCACGCCACCCTCTACGACCGGGCCGAGTTGCAGCTCGGCCCGGTCGTCACTCTGCCGACCGACGAGCGGATCACGGCGGTCGCTGCCGGCGGCAACGATCCGGACCTGGTCGCGCTCGCGTTCAACCTCGGCCGGTACCTGTTGATCGCCTCGTCCCGCCCCGGCACCCAGGCGGCCAACCTGCAAGGCATCTGGAACCAGGACCGCCGGCCGATGTGGGCCAGCGACTGGACCAACAACATCAACACGCAGATGAACTACTGGCTCGCCGACCTGACCGGGTTGAGCGAGTGTTTCGACCCGCTCACCGACCTGCTGGAAGGCCTGGCGGCGTCCGGCGCCGAGACCGCACGGATCCTGTACGACGCTCCTGGCTGGGTGTCGCACCACAACGCGGACATCTGGAGGGCGACCTGGCCCGTGGGCGAGGGCGGTGACGATCCGGTCTGGGCGATGTGCGCGACGTGCGGAGTGTGGCTGACGGCGCATCTCATGGAGCACTACCGGTTCACCGGCGACGTGGAGTTCTTACGGGACCGCGCCTATCCGGTGATGGCGGGTGCGGCCGAGTTCGTCCTGTCGATGCTGGTCGAGGATCAGGACGGTGTCCTGCAGTTCGTCCCGTCGACCGCTCCGGAGCATCACTTCGTCCTGCCTTCCGGCGCGAAGGCGTCGGTCGATCTCACGTCGACGTACGACATCTGGCTGATCCGCGAGCTGTTCGCGAACCTGGCCGAGGCCGCGTCGGTCCTCGGTCTGTCGTCCGAGCTCGTCGAGCGGGCGACCGCCGCCCGAGAACGGTTGCCGAAGATCCGTACGGCCTCCGACGGGCGGCTGTTGGAGTGGCCGACCGACTGGCAACCCTCGGAGCCGCAGCACCGTCACCAGTCGCATCTCTACGGCCTGTATCCGGGCGCGGAGATCGACCCGTCGCGTACGCCGGAGTGGGCCGCGGCCGCGCGTGCCTCGCTGGAGTTGCGGACGGCGGGTGCGGTGAACGGCGGCTGGACCGCCGCCTGGCTGGTCGCGCTGTGGGCCCGGCTGTTCGAGCCGGCGCGCGCCGCTGCGGTGATCCAGGACTACCTGAGCCGGTTGGTGTCGGACAACCTGATGCACCGCGACGGCGACATCTTCCAGATCGACGCCAACTTCGGCATCACCGGCTGCATCCCGGAACTCCTGCTGCAGAGCCACACCGACGTCGTGCGCGTCCTGCCCGCGCTGCCGGCCGAGTGGCCGGACGGCGCGTTCCGCGGGCTGCGGGCGCGCGGCGGGCTTGTGTTCGACGCGACCTGGCGCGACGGCAAGCTGACCGAGGCCGTCGTCCGAGCCACCCACGCCGGCACCCACCGCATCGCCCTCACCTCCGACCACGTCGTCACCCGCACCCTCGCCGCCGGCGAAAGCGCGACCTTGTGCACCACGTCCGCGCCGTAGACGCCCGGAGGCACGCGAACCGTGCACAAAGTCGTCCTTGAGCACCGGCCAACCGTCTGCGCGGCGGTCCGGCGGTTGAGCCGTGCACAAAGTGGGCCTAGTTAGGGATGCCTAACCAAAGTTGTGTAGGGTCTGTGGGTGTGAGGAAGCTGATCGGGATCGTTGTGGCGGCTGCTCTGCTGGTGCTCGCCGGGTGCGGCGGCGGGGACACCAAGAGTTCGGACACCGGCGTCGGTGACAAGGAAGTGGCCACCGGCGGGCGGCTGTTCAAGACCGCCGACGCGGAGACCGCGAAACTCGGGTCGGACGCCGCGCCGGGGGCGTTCCCGCGGACGGTGAAGGGCGCGCTCGGCTCGGTGCAGATCGAGAAGAAGCCGTCGCGCATCGTCGTCCTGGACAGCGGCGAGCTGGACGACGTCCTCGCGCTCGGCATCACGCCCGTCGGCATGGCAACGACGGCGGGCCAGAGCGGCGTACCGTCGTACCTCGCGGACAAGGCGCAGGGCATCAAGACCGTCGGCGGGATCAGCGAGCTGAACCTCGAGGCGATCGCGGCGCTGAAGCCGGACCTGATCCTGGGCAGCAAGCTGCGGGCCAACGACCTGTACGAGAAGCTGAGCGCGATCGCGCCGACGGTGTTCAGCATCCGGCCCGGGTTCCCGTGGAAGGAGAACTTCCTGCTGGTCGCGGACGCGGTCGGCGAGGAGGACAAGGCCACCGGCCTGCTGAACGACTACCAGAAGCGCGCCGACGAGGTGAAGTCCAAGGTCGACGGCGCGCCGACGATCTCGCTGGTCCGGTTCCGTCCCGGGCAGATCCGGCTGTACGGCAACCTGTCGTTCATCGGCGTCATCCTGAAGGACGTCGGCCTGCCGCGGCCCAAAATCCAGGACGTGCAGGACCTCGCCGTCGAGGTCTCCCAGGAGAACATCGGCCAGGCCGCCGGCGACTGGATCTTCTACTCCAGCTACGGCAAACCCGACACCACCGACGAGAACAAGGTCGTCAACAGCACCCTGTGGAAGTCCCTCGCCGCAGTGAAGGCCGGCAAGGCCGAACGCGTCGACGACGAGGTCTGGTTCCTCGGCCTCGGCCCGATCGGCGCCATGAAGGTCCTGGACGATCTACAGAAACTGCTCGCCGCCAAGGGATAGCACCCACGCGCCCGGGTTGCTTCCGGCTGACGTCGGGGCTGTCAGTGGGGCTGCAAGGATGCCGCTATGGAACAAGTGCTGAGTCGGCCGGAAGCGTCGGGGGCTGTTCAGGAATCTGGGTGGCGCTTCTTGCTGGGCAGTCTGCGAACTTCGGTCCCGGTCGAGTCAGTGGCGCGGGCGATCGGCTTGGCGACGGATGCTGTCGCGGTGTGCGGCAACGACGCCGACCGGCACCTCCGGGTCGACGCTCGCCCCGATCGAGTCGTCTTCACCCTGCAATCGGTGGAGAGCGCTGCGGTGACCACCACGGATGTCGAACTCGCGCTGCGGATCACTGCCGTCGCACAGCAGTCCGGCTTGCAGGCGCAACCGGAGATCGGCACCGACGCACCGAGGTCCGTCCAGGTTCTGGAGATCGCGATCGACGCATTGGACATCGCCGGGATTCGGCCGTTCTGGAAGGCAGTTCTGGGCTACACGGATGAGGTGGGTAGGGAGGGGCCGGAGGATCCGCTCGTCGACCCGGTCGGTCAGGGCCCGGCCATCTGGTTCCAGCAGATGGATCAGCCGCGCCCGCAGCGCAACCGCATCCACTTCGACGTCTGTGTTCCGCACGACGAGGCAACTCGGCGCATCGAGACCGCACTGGCGGCCGGCGGCCGACTCGTATCCGCGACGCGTGCCCCGCCTTCTGGGTACTCGCCGACCTGGAAGGAAACGAAGCCTGCGTGACCACGTGGCAGGGCCGCGACGGCTGAACCACGCGCTGGCATTCCCATCACCAGCAGCTTGCGAGGACCGGTCGGGGCTTAGCGTCAGGTGCATGACGGCTCCCGACATCAACAGTCCCGAAGAGCAGGTGCGGTACGAGCGTGGTCTGGAGGTTCTCAACTCCGTGGACGGCGGTTCCGCGGCTGGTGTGATGGACGGGCTGGCGGATATCGCGCCCGCGTTGGCGCATCACATTGTGGCGTTCGGATTCGGCGATATCTATGCACGGCCCGGTCTCGACGCGAAGCAGCGGCAGCTGGTCACGCTCGGCGTACTGACTGCCCTGGGTGGTTGCGAGCCCCAGCTCGAGGTCCATCTCCGTACGTCGCTCAACGTCGGACTCACCCCGCAAGAGCTCGTCGAGACGCTGATTCACGCCGCCGGGTACGCCGGGTTCCCCCGCGCACTCAACGCGGTCGCCGTCGCCAAGAAGGTCTTCACCGAGCAGGACCTACTCCCAGTGCGGGAGAGCTGAGTCAGAGCTAGCAGCGTTGACCGCGGAGGCGGGCCCAGGTCTACGGCCTGAGCCGGGGGAGTGCAGCAGGTGGACCGACCACATCTAGGCCACACCCACAGCTCAACCATCCACAGCCACGTCCGGGGCCACCGACCCGTTCACCACCGTCACAGGCACTCAGACAAGAGCCGCAGCGAGCACCCGCCAACACCAGCAGGCAGACCTTGCGCCAACCGCAGGCTTTCGATGAAAGGCAGGCCCAGCCGCCAGCCCCCCGCCGACGCAAGCCGGCACCCCACGCCAGCCGGAGCACCCCGGGGCAAGCTGTACCCCCGCCGCCAGCCGCAATCTCACGGCGCAAGCCGGAAGCGCCCCGGCGCGAGCCGGAAACTCCCGGCGGCAGCCGGAAACAGCGCCCTCAGCCGCCTGATCGGGCGTCCTACCACCCCGATCGCAGCCAGCATCGCTGCAGCGGTGCACTGAGGACAGGATGTATCCGGCTCCCGGCCTCCTTGCGCGGTCGGTCCCACGCTCACGGCGACGTATACGTAGACGACTACGTCCTGTCGTCAGTAACCCCGACGACCCCACTCAACAACTCGTCGGCCCGGTCGCCGGCGTAGCACGCGTGGGTCTGTCATCACATGTTTCACCCGCCGCGTCCCACGACACCAAACGCGGGTCAGTCAGTCCTCGACTCGCCCGCGATTGCTCACCGGGACATGCGGTGCGTGCTGAGCCACAGCGGTGGCAAGAGCGTCGTACGGCAGCGTCCGCCCGAGAATCTCGTGTGTCCCGGGCCACGGGCACGACGGACCCCACGCTTTTGTACTGCGGGGGAGGGCCTCCTCGTCGAGGAGCATGACGACCAGGTGCGGCTCCCAGGTGTCCTCGCCCTCGTCGTTGACCTCGTGGCGTTCGAGCCGGCACACGCCGCGAACCTCGTCCCACGGGATCGTGCGGGGCTGTTCGCCGCCGAGGCGGATGCCGGCGTCGTCGACGGTCAGCAGGATGTCGTCGTCGTCCTCCTCGCGTCGTTCCTCGAGCGCGGTGATCGCGCCGACGAGCAGCAGGATCGGCAAGCCGACCGCGAAGATCAGCGGCGTCCCGCCCCAGGCGAGCCAGACCGCTTCGAGCGGTTCCCGGATGGACTCGCCGCGGATCGCCTGGACGACGACGATCGTCAGGGTCAGCGCGACCATCAGGCCGAAGATCACGGTGCCGACGGCGAGCGCGGTCCTGGTCGTGCCGAGCCCGTGGCGCTTGACGACGAACGGCTCGGTGGCCTGCGCGGACTGCATACGGGCATTGTGGGCGCTGTCACCCGAAGGCACCAGTACCCTCACGGATTCCTCATCATTCCGGCTGTGTCCGGCTGTGTCCGGGTGCGTCCGGTGCGGTTTCCGGTCGTCCGTACGGATGAAATCGCCGCACCCGGCCGGGCACGGACTTTGGTCCGGCCCGGCAGTCCGCCACAATCGCTGCATGCCGGACCGCCAAACCGCTGTCGCCACCCGCCAGCCGTCGTCGCCCAGGAACGCGCGCCGCCGGAAGGGTGGCATGTGGCGGCGCGGTTGGGTGATCGCGGTGCTGGCGATCCTGTCGGCGCTGCCGCTGCTGTTCCACCGTTACGTGCCGAACTCGATCGGTAACCTCGGCAGCTTGCTCGACACGTTCCTGCCGTGGGTCGGTGTCGCGATCCCGGTCCTCGCCGTCGCGGCGCTGGTCCGGCGGTCCGCGACGGCCGGTGTCGCGCTGCTCGTCCCGGCGGTGATCTGGGCGCTGATGTTCGGCGACCTGCTGATCCCGGGCAAGGGCGGCGGGGGAGCGTACGACCTGCGCGTGCTGACCCACAACGTCGACGCCGCAAACCCGGACCCGGAGCGGACCGCGCGGGACCTGATCGCCGCCGACGCCGACGTGATGGCGCTGGAGGAACTCACCGCGGGGGACTTGAAGATCTACAAGTCCGCGTTCGCGAAGCTGTACCCGTACGAGGTGTCCCGGGACACGGTCGCCCTGTGGTCGAAGTACCCGGTGGTCGAGACCAAGTCCGTCGACGTCGGCTTCAGCTGGACGCGTGCGCTGCGCGCCGAGGTCAGCACGCCGGAGGGCAAGGTCGCGGTGTACGTCGCGCACCTCGCGTCGGTCCGGGTCGGCACCAGCGGGTTCACGTCCGACCAGCGCAACAACACGATCAAGGCGCTCGGCCGGCAGATCGCTGACGAGCGGCTCGCGGGCGTGATCGTGATGGGCGACTTCAACGGTACGGCGAACGACCGGAGTCTCGCGCCGCTGACGGCCGGCCTCCGCTCGGCGCAGGGCGCGGCAGGCACCGGCTTCGGGTTCACCTGGCCGTCGGCGTTCCCGATGGCGCGGATCGACCACATCCTGGTGCGCGGCGTCACCCCGACGAAGGCCTGGGTGATGAGCCCGACCGGCAGCGACCATCGCCCGGTCGTCGCCGAGCTACGAATCTGACGCGATCCCTTTCCGGTAGGCGTACCGCACCGCCTCGGCGCGGTGCCGGGCGCCGATCTTCGCGAACGTGTTGTTGATGTGCGTCTTCACGGTCGCCTCGCTGATGAACAGCCGCCCGGCGATCTCGGAGTTGCTCAGTCCCTGCGCGATCAACCGCAGGACCTCGGTCTCGCGTGCGGTCAGCCCGTCGCCGCCGGGATCGGCCGCCGGCGCCAGGCCGGCCACGAGCCGTTTGGTCACCTCCGGGTCGAACGTCGACTGACCGGCCGCGGTGGACCGCAGCGCGGCGCCGATCTCGGCGCGGCCGGCGTCCTTGGTGAGGTAGCCGCGGGCCCCGGCGCGGAGCGCGTTCGCGATCGACGTGTCGTCGGCGTACGTGGTCAGCACGAGGACGGCGACGTGCGGGAAGTCGGCCGTGATCCGCGCGGTCGCCTGCGTGCCGTCCAGGACCGGCATCCGCAGATCCATCAGCACCACGTCTACGTTGCCCCCGGCAACCAGATCGACGGCCTCGACGCCGTTCGCGGCCGCGCCGGTCACCTCGACGCCGTCGATCAGCCCGAGCAGCGCGACCAGTCCCTCCCGCACGACCTGCTGGTCGTCCGCCACGACGACCCTGATTGCGTCACTCAACCTCTGCCACCACCAACCAGTCGTCGCCGTCCGGACCCGCTGTCAACGTCCCACCGACCAGGGCCAGCCGCTCCCGCATCCCGGTCAACCCGAACCCCTCGCCGCTCGTCACGCCCTTGTTCCGAACCGACAACCGTACGCCGTCGAGCCGCATCTCGACCGTCTGACCGGGTGCGTGCTTGGCGGCGTTGGTCAGTGCCTCACGAGCGGCGCCGAGCAGCGCCACGGTGACAGCTGAGTCCAGCGTCCGCGGGTGGCCCGTGACAGCTAGCTGCACAGCTGTCCCGTGGTCCTTCTCGTGCTGCTCCGCCAGCCCGGCGAGCGCGGCGGGAAGCTCCGGCACAGCGTCGGCCCGCAGCGCAGCCACGGCGTTCCGTGCCTCGGTCAGCCCCTGTACGGCGAGCCGCCGCGAACGACGTACCCGCTCGAGCGCACCGGCCGTGTCGCCACGCTCCTCCAGCAACGCCTCGGCCACCTCCAGTTGGACGCTCAGTGCGCCGAGCGAGTGCGCCAGTACGTCGTGCAGGTCCCGCGCGATCCGCCCGCGCTCCTCCAGCGTGGCGGCGCGGGCGTGCTCGCTCTGCGCCAGCCGGGTCTGCTCCAGCAGCTGCTCGGTCTGTCGCGCCTGGACCTCGTACTGACGCCGGTTCAACCCGAAGGCGACCAGTACGGCCGTCCACAGCAGCTGGGTGAAGTACCAGCTGTCGGACTGGTCGAACAGCCAGGCCGACCCGGCGTAGGCGGTTGCCACGCCGATGCCGGCAGCAACGATCGGGCGATTGCCGTGCCGTCGGAAGTCGAGCACGGCAACGTCGGTGATCGCGACCAGGACCAGGACCAGCGCGTTCGACTGCGGGTAGCCTGCGATCAGAGCACTGCTGACGGCCACGACGGACAGCAGTGCGAAGGAGACGTACGGCCTGGCTGTCATCAGCACTGAACCAGCCAGGAACAGGGCGAAGCCCACACCGAGCACGACCCAGACCCAGCTGTCCGCAGGGCGGGCCGTGGAGAGCACCGCGACCGCGACGCCGCTGGCGAGTACCCGGCCGACCCAGCCGCTCTCTCCGTGCGGACGGGGCGGCAGCCGTGCCTTCAGCTTCACTGGTTGGTGTACTCCTCGGCCATCTGGCTCGCCTTGCTCTGGATGATCAGCGACTGGGTCAACAGGTTCGCACCCATCGAGACCATCAGCGCACCGCCGCCGGCGACCGAGGCGCCGAGCAGGTGGCCGAGACCCGCGAGCCCGAGCCGGACGACCAGGTAGGCCACCATGATGCCGAGTCCGGGCAGGCCGAGCCGGAAGAACACCTTCCCGGCGCGCCGCTCGACCTGGGCGACCCGTCCGGAGCCGACGCCGGCCACGAGCGCCAGCACGGCTCCGGCGACCAGCAGGACGACGTCGAGGGCGCCGAGTCCGGTGTGCCGGTCGTACAGCTGGTAGACGCCGACCCCGATCAGCACGAGCGGGCCGCGCCAGACGTCGGTGTCGGAGTTCTCCAGCTCGGACCAGGACAGCCGCCGGGCGAGGACGACGACCACGACGGCGACCACGACGAGTGCGTTGGGCAACGTTCCGAGGCTCATGTCACGGACGGTAGGTCGGCGCGGTCGTTCCTGGGTACCGACCAGGGGTGGAGATCCGGGTGGAGAACCGGCCGGGTCGCCGCCGGGTTGGTTGAAAGTAGGAGTAACGTTCCTCAGCGGTAACAACACGAACAGTCACTGTGGTGATCCGGAGGCCCGATGCTTGCCCAACAATCCATCCTCAGACTGGACGCGACGGCGATCGACTACATCATCATCGCCCTGTACTTCGTCTTCGTGCTCGGCATCGGCTACCTGGCCAGACGGGCGGTCTCCAGCAGCCTGGACTTCTTCCTGTCCGGGCGCTCGCTGCCCGCCTGGGTGACCGGCCTGGCGTTCATCTCGGCCAACCTGGGCGCCATCGAGATCATGGGCATGTCCGCGAACGGCGCGCAGTACGGCATGCCGACCGTGCACTACTTCTGGATCGGCGCGATCCCGGCGATGCTGTTCCTCGGCGTCGTGATGATGCCGTTCTACTACGGCTCGAAGGTCCGCAGCGTGCCGGAGTTCATGCTCCGCCGGTTCGGGAAGCCCGCGCACCTGGTGAACGCGATCAGCTTCGCCCTGGCGCAGGTGCTGATCGCGGGCGTGAACCTGTTCCTGCTGGCCACCATCGTGAACGTGCTGCTCGGCTGGCCGATCTGGGTGTCGGTGATCGTCGCCGCCCTGATCGTGCTCAGCTACATCACGCTCGGCGGGCTGTCCGCCGCGATCTACAACGAGGTGCTCCAGTTCTTCGTGATCGTCGCCGCGCTGCTCCCGCTGACCCTGATCGGCCTGCACAAGGTCGGCGGCTGGGAGGGCCTCGTCGACAAGGTGACCGCGTCGCCGGGCGGCGCCGAGCAGATGAGCGCGTGGCCGGGCAACGACCTGAGCGGCTTCAGCAACGACTTCCTGTCGGTGATCGGCATCGTGTTCGGCCTCGGTTTCGTGCTCTCGTTCGGCTACTGGACGACGAACTTCGTCGAGGTCCAGCGGGCGATGGCGTCGAAGAACATGTCGGCGGCCCGGCGGACCCCGATCATCGGCTCGTTCCCGAAGATGTTCGTGCCGTTCATCGTGATCATCCCCGGCATCATCGCCGCGGTGATCGTGCCGGAACTGGCCCAGTTCAAGGCAACCGGCAGCGGCGAGGTCGACTACAACGACGCGCTGCTGCTGCTGATGCGCGACCTGCTGCCGAACGGAATGCTCGGCCTGGCGATCACCGGTCTGCTGGCCTCGTTCATGGCCGGTATGGCGGCGAACCTGAGCTCGTTCAACACCGTGATGTCGTACGACATCATCGAGCGCTACGTGATCAAGGACCGGCCGGACGACTTCTACCTGCGGACCGGCCGCTGGGTGACGGTCGCGGGCACAGTGATCGCGATCGGCACGGCCGCGATCGCCTCCGGCTACAGCAACCTGATGGACTACCTGCAGCAGCTGTTCTCGTTCTTCAACGCACCGCTGTTCGCCACCTTCATCCTCGGTATGTTCTGGAAGCGGATGACCGCGGCGGCCGGCTGGATCGGCCTGGTCAGCGGTACGGCGACCGCGATCGTGGTGTTCGTGCTGTCCGAGAACGGCGTCATCAACCTGCCCGGTCAGGGCGCCAGCTTCGTCGGCGCCGGTGCGGCCTTCGTGGTCGACATCCTGATCAGTGTCCTGGTCAGCACGATGACCCGGCCGAAGGAGGAGTCCGAGCTGGTCGGCCTGGTGTACTCGCTGACGCCGAAGGAGCAGCGCACCGAGGTGACGCTGCGCGGTGACCACGGCTGGTACCGCCGGCCGGTGCTGCTGGCCGGTATCTCGCTGGCGATGACCGTCGTCCTGAACATCGTCTTCGGCTGATTGGGAGCTTGTGATGGCAGGGAAGAAGAAGTCCGGAGCATTCGACATCCGGATCGTGATCGCCGCCCTGGTCGGCATCTACGGCCTGGTGCTGACGATTCTCGGCCTGGTCGAGAAGCAGGCCGAGATCGACAAGGCGGCCGGGATCAACATCAACCTCTGGGGCGGCCTCGGGATGCTGCTGTTCACCGCCCTGTTCGTGCTCTGGGCCCGGTTGCGGCCGATCGTCGTACCGGTCGAGGAGACGTCGGCCGGCGAGTAGTCATGTCCGTTCGGCGAACATCGGCGTCCGGTCGGGTCCTCCCGTCCGGACGCCGCCGTTCGTAGGCTCGAAGTACCCGATCAGGAGGTACTCCGAGATGACGATCACAGACGGGCGTCCCGAACTCTCGACGCTCGCGCAGCAGTACGCCGAGAACGGCTTCGTCCTGGTGAAAGGCCTGCTCAGCAAGGAAGAAGCGGCCCACTACCGGCAGCGCAGCCACGACCTGCTGGCGCAGCTGAACCGGTCCGACGACCCGACCTGGGGCGCCGCCCGGGACATGACCGAGGCGCCGACGAAGCTGCAGCACCTGCACGACGCGCAGTTCTACGACGCCGAGTTCTCGAAGCTGCTGGTGGACCCGCGGTTCACCGACGTGGCCGCCGCGGTGATGGGTGTGGACAACGTCCAGCTGCACCACACCAAGCTGTTCGTGAAGCCGCCGGAGAACGGTTCGCCGTTCCCGCTGCACCAGGACCACCCGTTCTTCCCGCACACCTACCACCGGGTCGGGGCGGCGATCTTCCACTTCGACGACGCGCCGGAGGAGAAGGGCTGCGTACGGGTCATCCCGGGCAGCCACAAGGACGGGCCGCGGGAGCACAGCCCGGAGGGGTCGTACCACCTGCTGGAGCCGTCGTTCGAGGCGGCGACGCCGCAGCCGGCCGAGGCGGGCGACGTCCTGTTCTTCACGTACCTGACCGTGCACGGGTCCGGCGTGAACACCAGCGACGAGGCGCGCACCACGTGGCTGATCCAGTACCGCGACCCGGGGGACCCGCCGACGGTGAAGACCCACGAGTGGTCGCTCGGCCAGGGCATGATGCTGCGAGGAGTCGACCCGACCGGCAGGAGCGCTGTTTGACCCTCCCTCCGATGCTGTCCGGCGTCGCTGCGGCGGACCGGTTCGTCGACCTCGCGGGACTGCTCGAGTCCTGCGAGGTCGACGGCTTCCGCGCGGACTTTCTCAGCTGGGGGCACTACCGGCCCGAGTACTGGCGCAACTACTGGCACACCCACTCGTTCCACGAGGTGTGCCTGGCGTACTCCGGGGAGGGCCGCTTCAACAACGGCACCGTGCAGTACGACGTGACGCCCGGCTCGGTGTTCCTCGCGCGGCCCGGCGACGTCCACGAGATCGAGTCCTCGCGCACTTCGCCGCTCGGCATCGCCTTCTGGGGCTTCACCTTTCGTCCAGGGTCCGACGAGCGAGGGTGGTGGTCCGGGCTGACCCGTGCCGATGGGCCGGTCATGTCCGCGAGAAGCGGTTCGCTGCCGGCACTCATTACAGGCCTGGCTGCGGAGGCGGCTGCGCCGGTATCGGGCTACAGCACAGTGCTGGCTGCACTTGGCGCCACCCTCGTGCTGGAAACGGCTCGTGCGTTCGCGTTGGACGAGGACCTGGTAGTGGAGCCTGTGAGGCGGGACCGTGGGCCGCTGGTGGTGGAGGCGATGCAGCGGCACCTCCGCGACAACCTGTCCCGTCCGATCACCGTCCGGGACGTGGCTGCCGTCGTACACCTGTCGGAGCGGCATGCCGAGCGACTGTTCACGCAGCAGACGGGGGCCTCGATCATGTCGACGCTCCGCCGCCTCCGGCTCGAGCTGTCCGCACAGCTGCTGCTGGACCACACCTTGTCCATCACAGACGTGGCACGCGCCTGCGGCTACTCCGACGTACGGCCGTTCTCCACTGCGTTCAAACGCAAGTACGGCCGTACGCCGGGCGACCACCGCCGGGCCGGCGGCACAGAGTTCATCTAGCGGCGTTGCTGCGGTCGCCTGTGCATCGACCCCTGCTCAGCCGGCGATCTCGGCTATCCGGCGACGGACGAGTCCACGGACGGCGTCCTCAGGCAACGAGTTCTCGACCGTGAAGCGGACGGTTCCTTTGGCCAGGTCGAAGCCCGGCAGCCACTCACGTACGGCGTCGACCGCAGCAGAACTGAACGGGAAGATGCTGAGGTGGCGTTCAGCGGCACGGAAGCCGAGCAGCGGTTGCCCGTGGTACCTGAGCGCCGCCATGCCGTAACTCGTCCCCTGCTCGGCATCCGGCGCCTCGTCCATCGCGAGCGTGCGGATCCGCTCGAACGCGCCGCGCCGTTCCGCGTCCAGGCTGTCGAAGTACTCGTCCACGGGCCCCATGCCCCGACAGTACGACTGCTAGAACGACAACGCGCAGGCACTTACAGACGGTAGTCAAACGAAGTCTGGACAGCGCGAGGCGTGATTGCTCCAATGCCCTCAGGTATCCCGCATACCCCAGGAGGGGACATATGAGGACACGACTCGGCCGCATCATCGGTCTGTGCGCACTGGCTCTCGGACTGGCTGTCACCCCGGCGCTGTCCGCCAGCGCGATCACCGGCGGTCAACCGGACGGCAACGCGCACCCCAACGTCGGGCTGATCCTGTTCTACCAACCGGACGGGCGGTTCCGGTGCACGGCGACGCTCGTCTCGCCGACCGTCGTGGTGACCGCGGCGCACTGCACTCTCGGCACCCTCGGCAAGACCCTGGTGACGTTCGACTCGGTGATCGCCGAGCAGCCGCCGTCGCCGTTCCCGGTCGCCGCCGACCCGTCGAAGGGCTACACGCAGGCGGAGCTCGAAGCAGCCGGCTACAAGTCCGGTACGGCGTACGCGCACCCGCAGTACTCCGACTTCACCGACCTGGCCAACTGGAACGACGTCGGCGTGATCGTGCTCGACCGGCCGGTCACGAACATCGCCCCGGCGAAGATCGCGCCCGCCAACTACCTGAACGCGTACCAGCAGCCCAAGCTGAACAGCACGATCTTCACGTCCGTCGGCTATGGCACCGAGGTCCGCAAGGCCGACTCCGGCCCGCAGAAGCCGACCCCGATGTCGTACCCGCTGCTGCGCCGCTGGGCCGAGGAGCCCGGGCAGAAGCTCACGCCGCAGATCCTGCAGGTCAACGGCAACGAGCACGACAACCGCGGCACCGGCGGCACCTGCTTCGGTGACTCCGGCGGCCCGACCTTCCTCAACGGCTACCAGGTGACTGTGACCAGCTACGGCTACACCGCCAACTGCCGCTACCTCGACGGCCTGCAGCGGATCGACATCAAGGTCGTCCAGGACTGGCTGAAGACGTTCGGCGTTCCGATCGGCTGACGGCGTCCGGTGCCGCGCCTGCCCCGGGCAGCCGCGGCACCGGTGCTATCCTGGGCCCTATGCGAGTGAGCCTGCTCCTTAGTTAGCCGTACTGGCATCCAGGCGCAATCTGAGCGCCGGTCAGTGCGGCACCCCCTCCTGTGTGAGGGGATTTTTCATTTCTGGCAGATTTAGGCTCAACAATCCACGAAGCAGGAGTAGGACTGTGACGGAGCAGGTGGAGGACGCCCCGATCGACCGGGGTGGCTACGACTTCAACGCCATGCAGGCCAAGTGGCGTCCGGTGTGGGAGAAGCTGGACCCGTTCAGGGCGAAGGACGACGGCTCGGCGGAGCGCCGCTACGCGCTCACGATGTTCTCCTACCCCTCCGGTGACCTGCACATGGGCCACGCCGAGGTGTTCGCGCTGCACGACGTGCTGGCACGCTACTGGTTCCAGCAGGGGTACGACGTCCTGAACCCGATCGGCTGGGACTCGTTCGGCCTGCCCGCCGAGAACGCGGCGATCAAGCGCAACGAGCACCCGGCGACGTACACGTACGCCAACATCGAGACCCAGGCGGAGTCGATCCGGCGCTACGCGCTGAGCTTCGACTGGTCCCGCCGGCTGCACACGTCCGACCCGGAGTACTACCGCTGGACGCAGTGGCTGTTCCTGCGGCTGTACGAGCGCGGTCTGGCCTACCGCAAGGCGTCGTTCGTCAACTGGTGCCCGAACGACCAGACCGTGCTGGCCAACGAGCAGGTCGTCCAGGGCCGCTGTGAGCGCTGCGGCTGGGAGGTCACCAAGCGCGAGCTGACCCAGTGGTACTTCAAGACCACGGAGTACGCCCAGCGGCTGCTGGACGACATGGAACTGCTGCAGTGGCCGGAAGAGATCCTGCTGATGCAGCGCAACTGGATCGGCCGCTCCGAGGGCGCGTTCGCGAACTTCGAGGTCGAGGGCCGCGACGAGCCGATCAAGGTTTTCACCACCCGGCCGGACACGCTGTTCGGCGCCACCTTCATGGTGGTCGCGCCGGACGCGAAGCTGGCCGCGTCGCTGGTCACACCGGAGCAGCAGGAGGCCTTCGACACCTACCTGGCGAAGGTCAAGGGCGAGACCGAGATCGAGCGGCTGAGCACCGAGCGGGAGAAGACCGGCGTCTTCCTGGGGTCGTACGCGATCAACCCGGTGACCGGGCAGCGGATCCCGATCTGGGCCGCCGACTACGTGCTGGCCGACTACGGCACCGGCGCGATCATGGCGGTCCCCGGCCAGGACACCCGGGACTGGGAGTTCGCGGAGAAGTTCGGCCTGCCGATCGTCCGGACCGTGCAGCCCGAGGCCGGCTTCGACGGCAAGGCCTACACCGGTGACGGCCCGGCCATCAACAGCGCGAACGACGAGATCAGCCTGGACGGCCTGGAGGTCGCCGAGGCCAAGTCGCGGATCATCGACTGGCTGGAGACCAAGGACCTGGGCGAGCGGACGATCAACTACCGCCTGCGCGACTGGCTGCTGAGCCGCCAGCGGTACTGGGGCTGCCCGATCCCGATCATCCACTGCCCGTCCTGCGGCGAGGTCCCGGTCCCGGACGACCAGCTGCCGATGGAGCTGCCCGACCTGCGCGGGGCCGACCTGCAGCCGAAGGGTGTGTCGCCGCTGGCGGCCGCCCGCGACTGGGTCGAGGTCGACTGCCCGAAGTGCGGCGGCAAGGCCGAGCGCGACACCGACACGATGGACACGTTCGTCGACTCGTCCTGGTACTTCCTGCGCTACCTGTCGCCGGAGTACACCGACGGTCCGTTCGACCAGGCCACCGCCGACCGGTGGATGTCGGTGTACCAGTACGTCGGCGGCAAGGAGCACGCCGTACTGCATCTCCTGTACGCGCGCTTCTTCGTCAAGGCCCTGCACGACATGGGCCTGCTGCGGGTCACCGAGCCGTTCACCCGGCTGCTGAACCAGGGCCAGGTCATCAACCAGGGCAAGTCGATGAGCAAGTCTCTGGGCAACGGCGTGAACCTGGGCGACATGATCGACGAGTTCGGCGTCGACGCGGTCCGGCTGACCATGGTCTTCGCCGGTCCGCCGGCCGACGACATCGACTGGGCGGACATGTCGCCGGGCGGCTCGCTGAAGTTCCTGCAGCGGGCGTGGCGGCTGGCCGGAGCGGTCGAAGCGCCGGCCGGCGCGGACCCGTCGACCGGTGACGTCGAGCTGCGCAAGCTGACCCACCGCACGATCGCGGACGCGGCGGAGCTGATCGACTCGCACCGGTTCAACGTCATGGTCGCCCGGATCATGGAGCTGGTGAACGCGACCCGGAAGGCGATCGACTCCGGCCCCGGTGCGGCCGATCCGGCCGTCCGCGAGGCGGTCGAGACGGTGGCGGTCCTGCTGAGCCTGGTCGCGCCGTACACGGCCGAGGAGATGTGGGAAGAGCTGGGCCACGAGCCCACGGTCGCCAAGGCCGGCTGGCCGACGGTCGACCCGGCGCTGCTGGTCCAGGAGTCGGTCACCTGCGTCGTGCAGATCGCCGGCAAGGTGAAGGACCGGCTGGAGGTCGCGCCGGACATCTCCGACGCCGACCTGGAGCAGCTGGCGCTGGCCTCGGAGGCGATCCAGAAGGCGCTGGACGGCCGCGGCACCCGCAAGGTGATCGTGCGCGCGCCCAAGCTGGTCAACATCGTGCCCGCCTGATGGACTCCGTCGTCCTCGAGGTCCACACCGGTGCTCGTGAGGTCGTCCTCGACCTCACGAGCCGGTGTGCGCAGTTCGTCGACGGCCGGGGAGACGGCCTGCTGCACGTGTTCGTGCCGCACGCGACGGCCGGCGTGGCGATCCTGGAGACCGGGGCGGGCAGCGACGACGACCTGCTCGCGGTGCTCGAGGATCTCCTGCCGCGGGACTTCGGCTGGCGGCACCGGCACGGTTCGCCCGGCCACGGCCGCGACCACGTGCTGCCAGCGCTGATCCCGCCGTACGCGACGGTGCCGGTCCTGGCCGGGCGGCTGACACTTGGCACCTGGCAGTCGATCTGTCTGGTCGACACCAATCGCGACAATCCCGACCGGCAGGTCCGGTTGTCGTTCCTGGCCGGTTAGCGGACTACCCGGTAACAAGTAATTCCGGGATTTTCGTGACTTATCGTGATGTTGCCGATCGCGTTACGTTTGCGAAACACGACTCCGCTTGAATTACCGCATGGCTGCCCTTGACACGCTGCGCGACGTCACCGTCGAGCTCCTGGTTCGCGCCACCCGCGGCATTTCCGATGGCAGCCTGCTGAATGCGGACTCCGGTCGTGCCGATACTCGCGCCCGCCTCGACGACTGGTCCGGCGTACTTTCTCTGTACGCCGCCGACAGTGAATCCCCAGCAGTTCGCGCGACTGCTTGAAACGTGCATTTCTGAGTCCACAGCTATTCCCCGTCCGTTGCTCCGGTCAACGAATTGTGTGACCCAGGCCGCATCCCGCACGCCGATCGGAACCCGCACCGGCCCTTCCGTCACGCTATGTTGTGCGGAGGGTGTGTGAGGCCTCCAGAGGGGTGACGGGCTGTGTCGGACACGGAAAGCCGGGCGGACGGGCGGCGGGGCTTCGCCGATCTGTTGCTCGACTTGAGGGTCCAGGCCGGTCTTTCCCAGGAGGAGCTGGCCGATCGGGCCGGGCTGAGTGTCCGGTCGATCCGTGAGATGGAGGCGGGTCGCGTTGCGCGGCCGCGCAAGGAATCCGTCCGGCTGCTCGCCTCCGCGCTCGGCCTGCAGCCCGACGACACCGAGCACTTCCTCGCCGCCGCGGGCCACGGCTCGGCGCGCCCCGTCGTCCGGCCGACCGTCGCCGCGGCTCAGGTCGTCTCGGTCGCGGACGCCGCGCCGACCGGTCTGCGCTGGCGCGGCACCCGGCCGATCCCGGACGGGCTCGTCGGCCGCGAGCAGGAGCTGTTCGAGCTCGAGGAACTGCTGCGGCAGAACCGGCTCGTCACCCTCGTCGGCCCCGGCGGGGTCGGGAAGACCGAGTTGGCGCTCGCCGCCGCGGACCGGTTCTCGGGCGCCGACACGACTGTCGTGGTCGTCGACCTCACCACGGTCCAGCGCGACGCCGCCGTACCGTCGGCGATCCTGGACGCCTTCGGCACAGCTCCCGGTACGTCGGACCTCGACGACGTCTTGTCCGGCCGCCAGCCCGGTGACCTGGTGATCGTCGAGGACAACGCCGAGCACGTCCTCGATGGTGTTGCGACGGTCGCCAACCGGATGGTGCGCAGCTTCCCGGGCATCGGCGTGCTGGTCACGTCCCGGATCCCGCTCGGCCTGCCGGACGAGGTGGTGCGCCGCGTGCAGGTGCTCGGCGTACCGGCGAACGACGAGAGCTTCGAAGAGGTCTCGGCGTCGCCGGCGGTCGAGATGTTCTGCCGTCGCGTGGCCCGCGTGCGCCCGGACTTCAAGCTGACGCCTGCGAATGCTCCGACCGTGTCGCGGCTGTGCCGACGGCTGGACGGGCTGCCGCTCGCGCTGGAGCTCGCTGCCGCGCGGGCCGGCTCGCTGTCGGTGGAAACGATCCTTGCCGCGCTGGACGACCGGTTCCGGTTGCTGTCCGGGCCGCGCCGGTTCGGTGCGCCGCATCAGCGGACGCTGGCGGACACGATCGCGTGGAGCGTCGACGCCCTGTCGGACCCGGCGCGGCAGCTGCTCTACCGGGCCTCGGTGCTCGGCTCGCCGTTCACGCTCGAGGCGGTGGCGGGCGTTTGTACCGGCGAACCGATCGACGAGCTCGACGTACCCATGCTGCTGGCCGAGCTGGTGGAGAAGTCGCTGCTGCAGCCGGTGCACGAGTTCGAGCAGCTGTACGGCGCGCGGTACAAGCTGCTGGAGACGATCCGGGAGCACGCGTACGCCGGGCTGTCGTCGCAGGACGATCTCACCGAGTTCCGTGACCGTGCCGTCGAGTGGTGCGCGACGTACGTGTCGGGGCTGGAAGGCGCATGGTCGTCGCCGGATCGCGACCGGCGGTACCGGGCGGCACATGCGAACTCGGCGCTGTTCGAGGTGGCGTTGGCGCGGGCGGGTGAGCTGGGGGAGTGGGACACCGCGGCGCGGATCGTGCTCGGGTTCCGGATCGCCTGGCAGTACCAGGCGAGTGTGGCCGAGAGCGGGATCCGGTGGGCGACGCTGTGCGCCGAGAACGTTTCCGACAAGGAGACAAGCGGCAGGCTGCTCGCCATCGCGGGCCGGCTGTCCAGCCTGACCGGCGACATCCGTGGCGCGCGCCGGCACTACGGGGAAGCGCGCACGCGGATCCCTGGTGAGACCGAGATGGGCCTCGTCGCGCGGGGCGGCTGGGTGTCGTCCGGCTCGCATCTGCTCGACACACAGAGCCTGGCCGAGATACCGGCGCTGGTGGACGACGCCCGGAAGCATGGCGACGTACAGCGTTCAGCCACGGTGCAGGCGACCTGTGGGCTGGCCCTGCTCCGGTGGGGCCGTCTGGTCGAGGCCAAGGAGCTGCTGCTCGCTTGGGAGGCCGCACTGGTCAATCCGGGTGTGTACCCGGACGAGATCGCGTACATGGCGCTCAGCCGCGTCGACCTGGAGCTGGGGAACCTGTCCGGTGCGCGGCATTGGGCCGAGCTCGCCCGCGACAGCCAGGCGTCGGACGATCCTGAGCGCACCAAGGTCGCCGGCTGCCTGGCGATGGTCGAGTACCACGAGGGCCGGTACGACGAGGCGCGGACGCTGCTCGACCAGGCCGACGCGGACATCCGCGGGCACCGTGGGTACTTCGACTATCTGGTGATGCTCTACCGGTCCCGGCTCGCGCGTGACGCCGGCGAGGTCGAGCAGGCGCGGGTGGCCGTCCTCGACGCGCTGAACCGGCTGCTGCTCGAAGGGCGGGTCGTCTACCTGCTCGAGGTGCTTCCGGAGGCTGTCGCGGTCCTGCACGCGCTCGGTCGCTCCGAGGCCGGGGACGCGGTGTGCGGTCAGCTGCTGGCCTGGCAGCAGACCATGGACCCGCCGATGCTGCCCACCGCGTGGGCCGTGCTGCAGGAGTCCTGCGCGAGCGCGTCGGTCGCGGAGGGGTGGCCCGAGCCGGACCCGGCGGCCGCCGTACAGCGGCTGGCGAACGACGTGCTCGCCGCGCTTTCCTGACGCCGATCCGCCGAAGCTGCCGGGTAACTGCCGGTTGTTCTGCCTCGTCCTGACATGGCCGCCCGGCAAAGAATTACAGCCGTAGGGCAGGTTCCACGAAGCAGAGACCGACACCGGCGACCGGCAGCGAAAGAGGTGGTGAACCCATGAAGAGGCCATGGCGAACCACCGGCCTCCGGCACCCGGCGAAGGCGACGCGGAG
This sequence comes from Kribbella sp. NPDC004138, assembly GCF_053603655.1. Classification (NCBI taxonomy): domain Bacteria; kingdom Bacillati; phylum Actinomycetota; class Actinomycetes; order Propionibacteriales; family Kribbellaceae; genus Kribbella; species Kribbella sp. NPDC004138. The sequence goes on along the minus strand of NZ_JBSGFZ010000012.1, from coordinate 210,982 downwards.
GGCCTCCGGCGGCTGGTTGGTGGGGGCGCCGACCGGCGACCGAGAGCTCCGGAGTGCTGCGGACTGCGGACCTGTTCTGCCTGTACCGGGCGCGGTGCACCGTCAGGGCACTGCTTCCGGGGCGGGGTCCCAGCTCAGGGTCAGGCACACGACACAGGGGACGAGTGCCGCGGCCCGGCTGGTGCGGAGCAACCGGCGGGTTTGGTCACCCGCCGGCCGGCCGGCCGCTGGGGCCTCCCGGGACCTTGGTGAGCTCGCGGTCAAGCCGGTTCTGTGGGAGCCGGACACGGGGAGTAGCTCGCCGAGGCTCCGCCAACTTCAGCTGACAGCCAGGGGGAGTCAGCGGGAGCCGGGCTGTTGACGCACAGGGGACGTCAGTAGCCCGGCACAACCAAGAGCGAGGTGAAGGCCCCGGGAGGGGTGGCCTTCACCTCGCTGGTGTGTCCAGGACAGCTGCCTTGTCGGACGCGTAACCCACCATCCAGGTGGGTTGGAGCCGGCAGTACACGATGTCGTCGCCCCAGCTCGACGGCGAGCTGCCGTAGTGGCTCGTGAGGTGCTGCTCGATCTCCGCGAAGTCCGGATGATCCGCGGTCAGGAACTCGACGTTCCCATGGGTGAACACCCCGATCCGCTCACCGTCAACGTACGAGATGCTCGCCGCCGGCCGCTGCTTCAGCTGCCGCGCCTTGGCCGCCGATCCCGAGGTCGTGAACACCCACCGCGCGTGCAGGAAGTGCCCGTCCACCGCGCTGATCCGCGGCTCGCCGCGCGCGGTCACGGTGGCCAGATTGAGCGTGCACATCCCGGTCAGCACCCGCACCAGCTCGCCGGCGTCCAGCCGCCGCGGATCCGTGATGATGGCGCGCAGATGCTCTGTCGACCGCGCGTATGCCGCGTCCAGTAGCTCCTGCAAGTCGGTGATTTCCCTGTCTGTCTCCCTCATCTTGTGGAGTCTGGCACTGCGCTCGGACATAAACCGTCCGGTAACCTCGCTGCATGGCAGCCCGCGTGCAGGTCGTCACCGACTCCACGGCCGGTCTGTCCACGCGCGAGATGCTCCGGCACCCGCTCACCGTCGTACCGCTGCAGGTCGTGATCGGCGGGACGTCGTACGACGACGGCGCCACCTCGGCGGACGCGGTCGCGGAGGCGCTCAAGACATTCACGCCCGTCTCGACCAGCCGGCCGGCGCCGCAGACATTCACCGACACGTACGCCGAGTGCGCCAAGGACGGTGCCGAGGCGGTGGTGTCGATCCACCTGTCCGGCGACATGTCCGGCACGTTCGAGGCGGCGATGATCGGCGCCAAGGAGTCCCCGATCCCGGTGCGCGTGGTCGACTCCCGCTCCCTCGGGATGGGCCTCGGCTTCCCGGTCCTCGCCGCGGCCGCAGCGGCCGCCGCCGGTGAGGACGCAGCCGCCGTCGAGGCCGCCGCGCGGAGCCGGATGAAGTCGATCTCGTCGTACTTCTACGTCGACACCCTCGAGTACCTCCGCCGCGGCGGCCGCATCGGCGCCGCCCAGGCCCTGCTGGGTACGGCGCTCGCGGTCAAACCCCTGCTCACGATCAGCGGCGGCCGCATCGTCCCCCTCGAGAAGGTCCGCACCTCCAGCCGAGCCATCGCCCGCCTCGCCGACATCGCCGTCCAACGCGCCGGCGACCTCCCCGTCCAACTGGCCGTGCACCACCTGGCCAACCTCGAAAAAGCCCAAACCCTCGCCGACGACCTCGCCAACCGCCTCCCCCAAGCCGAGGAAATAGTCCTCCGCGAAGTAGGCGCCGTCATAGGCGCCCACGTAGGCCCCGGCCTCCTGGCAGTAGTAGTAAGCCCCCTCTAACCGCAACGCCGTTCGCCTAAGGGAGGCGGGGGTGTTGTCAAGGTGCTGTGGGCTCCTGGCGAGTGGGGACAAGTAGTGGTGGGTGGGGACAAGTAGTGGTGGGCGGGGACCTGGTATTGCCTGTCTCCAGCCACCATTGCTTGTCTCAGGTCCGCGGTCAGGGCTCCCCGTCGCGCCGCGCGGCACCACCTCGGCCCAACCTGTAGCAGCCCAACGTGTAGCAGCCCGGCGCCGAGCGTCGGTCTTGACGCGGCCGCCCTTTCCGCTACCGAACGGCGTTGCGGCTAACCCGCCACCTCCCACCCGCGCCTCCCATCAAAGACTCGTCCTTCCCCACCGCCACCCTTTGCTGTCTCACCGGCGCTCGGGTGCTTGTCCTGCTGGCGGGTTGCAGCCGCCAGCGGCGAAACAACCCGCTACCGGACTCGACCTGGTTCTCCACAGGCTCGAAGTCGCGGGTTCACGAGGCGTCTGAACTCGTAGGTTCTCTGGGCGTGAAGGTCTTCCACCGCACGCCACCCACCGCCCCGGACGCCCGAGCCCGAGCCCTCGCCCGCCTCGCCGCCCGTCCCACCCCGCACGCCCACCTTCACACCCCACCCGCCGACCGGCCCGCCACCACGGCAGCCCAACCCGGCACCCCCCGACCCGTCCCCCTGAAGGAGCGTGAAGAGGTGCGAGGCGGCTGGACCCCCACACAACCCCCGTCCACCCAACCCCAACCCCAACCCAACCAACGCTCCGACCATCCCCGCCCTGACCTCACCCGTGCCGATCCCGCCGGTGCCGACGACGCCCGCTACGAGCGGAGCCGCGCTGACCGGATCCGCGCCGAGGACCAACACGGTCTTGATCTGCCCCGACTTGACCGCCTGCGTGATGCCCGCTGGACCCTCTCCGGGCGTCACGTAGTGGTCCTGGCCGTAGTCCTCGTCCTCGGCCTGACCTGGGCCGCCTGGACCTTCCTCCGATCCCGCCCCGAATCCATCCCAGACACCCGCCCCATGACCGCCACCACAGGCAGCCCGGTCGCCACCGCCCGCACCCAACCTCTGTCCGCCGGCCCAAGCCAACCCCGCCAACCGACAGACACCGCCCAAACGTCCGGCGCCGGCGCCGCCTCCGGCCAATCCCGCGTAGTAGTTCACGTAGCCGGCAAGGTCCGCCGCCCCGGCCTGATCCGGGCCCCAGCCGGCTCTCGAGTAGCCGACGTACTAGCCCTCGCCGGCGGCCCTCTCCGCGGCGTGGACCTGACCTCCCTCAACCTCGCCCGCCAAGTAACCGACGGCGAACAAATCATCGTCGGCCAACCCACCCAACAACCGCCACCCACCGCCGAGTCCTCAGCGTCCGCCGTCCCCACGACAACCCCGGACACCCCTGTAAACCTCAACACCGCCACCCTCGCCGAATTGGACGCCCTCCCCGGCGTGGGCCCTGTCCTGGCCCAACGAATCCTCGACTACCGCACCCAAAACGGCCCCTTCAGCACCATCGACCAACTCCAAGAAGTCCCCGGCGTGGGCCCCAAGAAGTTCGACTCCCTGAGGCCCCATGTCCGCACTTGACCCAACCCCGACTCAGAAGCGCGTCGGTGAACGCGTTCGTCCAGCACGGCTGCCTTCGTCGTGATCAACAGGGTCCCTGGTGCGCGAGATCCTCCAGTCGCATCGTGCAGCCGTTGTAGTCGGCGGCGTTCTCTTTCGGGGTGATCTTCACCTCGATGCCGGCGACGGGTACCCCGTCCACGATGTGAGTGGAGTCGGCGAGTCCGTTCCTGCCGGCGGCCTACATGCCCGGCCTGTCGACGCCGCGCGCCCAGACAGGACCTAGCCGCGCCGGTGGTAGAGCCACATGGTGAGCGGGCCGAAGACCACGGTGAGGGCGGCTGCGGCGAGGAGGACGCCGGATACCTCGCCGACGGTCGCGTTGCCGGCCATCAGGTGGCGTTCGGTGCTGACCAGGTGGCTGACCGGGTTGAGGGTGACGAGGCGGTCGAGCCAGCCGGGCATCGTGTCGGGCGCGACGAAGGTGTTGCTGGCGAAGAGCAGGGGGAACTGGACGAGGAAGCTGAGGACTCCGAGTGACTGCGGCGAGCGGGCCAGGAGTCCGAGGGTCGTCCAGATCCACGACAGTCCGGAGGCGAACGCCAAGATGAGGGCGACGCCCAGGACGACGCCGGTGACGCCACCCGCGGGGCGGAAACCCATGACGAGTCCGAGTCCTATGACGACGCTCGAGGTCAGGAGGTAGCGGGCCAGGTCGCCGACGAGGCCGCCGACGACGAGCGAGGGCTGCCAGATCGGCATCGCCCGGAAACGGTCCAGACGGCCGCGGGTGAGGTCGGTGTTGAGGCCGGTTCCGATGAACGTGGTGACCAGGACGACGGACATCACCAGGGTTCCCGGGAGCAGTTCTTGCAGGTAGCTGGAGGTCGATCCGGCGAGTGCGCCGCCGAACAGGTAGGTGAAGAGCAGGGTGAAGATGACGGGGATCATCAGGGCGTCGGCGAGCTGTTCGGGGGCGCGCCGGATTCTGAGGACGGCGCGGTAGGCCATCGTCAGCGAGGTCGAGATCGCGTTCGGTTGCCGGGTTCGTGGCGGTGCGCTCTCGGTCGTTGTCTGGAGGGTCGTGGTCATGCGGTCTCCTCATGCGGAGTACCGGTGCCGTGGCCGGTGAGTGCCAGGAACACCTCGTCGAGGCTGGGCTGGCCGAGGGTGTAGCCGGCCAGGTCGATTCCGTGCGCGGCCAGGCCGGCGAGGGCGTGCGTCGCCCGATGGTCGTGGTGTTCGATGCCGGACGGGATCCGGAACCGGAGTGTGGTTCCGCTCTCGGTGACCTCTGCGTGGCCCAGCTCGGCGGCCAGCGAGCGCGCCGCGTCGGTGAGTCGCCGGGGATCCGCGATCTCGACTTCGAGAACGCTTGCCCCCGCCGATCGCTTGAGTTGCTGTGGTGTGTCGTCGGCCAGGACACGGCCCTGGTCGACCACGACGATGCGGTCGGCCAATTGGTCGGCCTCTTCCAGGTACTGCGTAGTGAGGAGAACGGTGACGCCGTCGGCGACCAGGCCCCGGACGCGTTGCCAGACCTGACTTCGGCTGCGGGGGTCCAGTCCGGTGGTGGGCTCGTCGAGGAACAAGAGCCGTGGAGGCACGACGAGGGTGCCGGCGATGTCCAGTCGGCGTTGCATGCCGCCGGAGTAGGTCTTGACCGGACGGCGTGCCGCGTCCTCGAGGTCGAACTGCTCGAGCAGTTCGCCGGTCCGGGCTGCGGCCGTGGACCTGTCGAGGCCGAGCAGCCGGGCTTGGATGATCAGGTTCTCACGGCCGCTCAGGTCGTCGTCGATCGACGCGAACTGTCCGGTGAGCCCGATCAGTCCACGTACTGCGGTGGCGTCGTTGACGACGTCGTGCCCGAAGACCGTCGCGGAGCCCTGGTCGGGCCGCAACAGTGTGGACAGGATCCGTACGACGGTCGTCTTGCCGGCGCCGTTCGGGCCGAGCAGCCCGACGACCTCGCCGTCGGCGACGGTGAGGTCGAGGCCGTCGACCGCCCGGGCCCGGCCGAACGACTTCACCAGTCCCCGGGCGTGCACTGCCTTCTTGCTGCTGGCCATTGCCAGCTCCTTCCAGGTGTGGCCGTCAGGTCAGTGGCCGGCGTGCGGGAAGCCTTCCGGGGCGCGGTCGAGGAAGCCTGTGATCGAGACGATCCGGCCGTCCGGGCCGAGCTCGAGAACATCGGTCCCGGTCGCGAACGACGTACCGTCGACCAGCAGCTCCCACTGCAGCCGGGCGCGGTCGTGATGTGCTTGGGGCTCCGAACGGGGCCGGAACTCGTACCCCGGTGACTGGTCGGCGAACTGCTCCCGGAAGGTGATGAGTTGCTCCAGTTCACGCATGACTCCGACGGGTGCGTGGTAGCTGAAGCGGTCGGCGAAGATCGTTGCGGCGAGTTCGCGCTGCTCGGCACCGGAACCGGCGTTCCAGAAGTCGATGTACTGCTGCACGACGGAGTTCTCGGTCATGGTGGGTTCTCCTCCAGTTCGATGTGGACGCCGCCCACTCTGGGAGTCGGCAGCGGCGCGTCGCAATAACCTTCGAGGTGATTGCCGCGCGCACCAGAGGACGGCATCGTTGCTGTCGTGACAACAACGACGATGGGTTCGGGCGAAACGGTCGGGCTGCTGGTGAAGGCCTGGCGCGAGCGGCGCCGGCGTTCGCAACTCGATGTGTCGCTGGCCGCGGAGCTGTCGACCAAGCATCTGAGCTACATCGAGACCGGCCGGTCGAATCCGAGCCCGGTGATGATCGAACGCATCTGCGACGAGCTCGAGGTTCCGCTGCGGGAACGCAACCGCTTCCACCTTGCCGCCGGTTTCGCTCCCGCCCATCCCGAGCGCCCGCTCGCCGACCTCGGAGCGGCCCAGGACGCGGTCCGCGCCGTACTCACCGGGATGGAGCCGAACCCCGCCGTCGCAGTGAATGTCTGCTGGGACCTGCTGGCCACCAACGCGGCGGCGCGGATGTTCCTGAGCGGACTTCCGGCCGAGCTCGCGGGACCGCCCCTCAACATGCTCCGAGCGACGCTGCACCCCGACGGCCTGGCGTCTAAGGTGCGCAACCTCGGGCAATGGCGTGCCCATGCGTTGCGGCGCGTCCGTCGGCAACTCGAACGCACTGCCGCTCAGGGACTGGCCGATCTGCTCGCCGAACTCGAGGGGTACGACGCTCCAGGCCTGGCGTCGAGCGCAGGTACCGACGAGCTGGTCGTGCCCTTGCGGATGGCCACGCCGTACGGCGAGGTCGCGTTCCTCTACGCCGCCACGGTCTTCGGCTCGCCGCGGGACGTCACCCTGGACGAGATAGCGATCGAGACGTTCTTCCCCGCGGACGCACCCACTGCTGAACTCCTACGCTCCCTGCCCACGCCGCAGCCCTGAGCTCAGCCGTCGGCCATCAGGTGGCTGAGGATGGCTTGCGGACGAGAGGCCGGAATCGGACTTCGCGCTTCGTGGGTGATTGCCCGCAGGCCCTCCCATGGGTAGACGCGGTCCGGCGACACCGATCCGGGGAGGTGCCCAGTGCTGAGGTGCGCCGTTGTCCACAGATGCCAGGTTGTCGGGTGGAGAGGTTGGCGAACTCGTACTTTCTCTGGGCGTGAAAGTCTTCCGTCGCGTTCCCAACTCACCCCTGGACGCTCGAGAGCGAGCCCTGGTCCGCCTCGCCGTTCGCCCGGCCACGGGGCGCTTCACCGCCATCGTCCAGCTCTACGAGGTCCCCGGCGTAGCCCCCGAGAAGTTCGACTCCATCAAATCCCATGCCCGCATCTGACCCCGCCGCCCAACCTTCCACGCCGCCGCCGGACCCGACCGGGACCGAGCGTGATGTCGATCGTCAGACGGAGACGGAGTCGGACACCGCGGCTCCCGCCCCGCCGGAGGAACTACTCGACGCCCGCCTACTCATCCCATCCGGCGCTGGTTGGCTGGCTGCGGCGATCCTGGTCGGCCACTCACCCATTGCCGGTTTCCTTGTCGCGACGCTTGCTCTCGCTGCCAGCGCCTTTGCCACGCTGCGTCTCCGCCGGCGGACGTCCCGCCAGCGGCAGGCCGGGGCTTGGAAGACCTTTGGGTGGGCGGCGGTGGGCTCGCTGGTTGTCGTTGCGGGGCTGGGAATCGCGGCCGCGCTCCAGTCGGCCACGCTGCGCGCGGGCCCGGTGCGCGAGCTCGCGGCCGGCTCCGCCCCGGTCAATGTCCGTCTGAAGATCGAGGGCGACCCGTCCCTGCGGGAAAGCACCACCACCCGGCGTCCGCCGTATGTCGTGGTCAAAGCAACCATCGAGGAGATCCGCGCACGCAGCATCGACCCAGGCTCCGCGACCATGAGCACTGTTCGGGTTCGTACTCCGGTCTTGGTTGTAGGGACCGCCAAGTGGCAGCACGTTCGGTACGGGCAGCACGTTGACGCCACCGGTCGGCTCGAGGAGGTCGACGGTGGCGCGGGTGTCGCCGCGATGTTCTCGACCCGCTCACCGCCACGGGTGGTGGACGAGCCGGTGTGGTGGTTGAGGGCGGCCGAGAAGGTCCGTGCCGGGTTGCGCGATGCGGTAGCGGGCCAGCAAGACGATGTCCGCGGTCTCGTCCCGGCGCTGGTGATGGGCGACGTCTCGGGAGTATCCACAGAGCTGAACGCGGACTTCCGGACGACCGGCCTCACACACCTGTCGGCGGTTTCGGGCACGAACCTCACGCTGCTGTTGGCGTTCGTGCTCCCACTCGCACGGCTGATCGGCGGACGAGCGCGCGCTCTCACGGCAGTCGGCTTGATGACGGTCGTGGCGTTCGTGATCCTGGCCAGACCTCAGCCGAGTGTGCTGCGTGCGGCTGCGATGGGCCTGATCGCGTTGGCGGCGATGGCCGGCGGCGGCGGACGACGCCGCGCCGTGCGCACCTTGTCGGCCGCAGTCATCGGCTTGCTGCTGCTCGACACGTCCCTCGCGAGGTCGGCCGGCTTCGCGCTGTCCGTCCTTGCGACCGCGGGCATCGTGCTCCTCGGCCCGATCTGGCGGGACGCGCTCGCGCAGTGGCTCCCGAGGTGGCTCGCGGAGGCGATCTCGTGCCCGCTCGCCGCCCAACTCGCGTGTACGCCGATCGTTGCATGGCTGTCGGGCGAGGTGTCATTGGTTGCCGTCGGCGCCAATCTCCTGGCTGGGCCGGCGGTCGGACCGGCGACGATCCTCGGCTTCACCGCCGCCGGGGTCGCCCTGGTCAGCACCGAAGCGGCCGAGATCGTCGGCTGGCTCGCGGGTTGGCCGGCCCGCTGGATCATCCTCATCGCGCGTGAGGGCGCGGAGTTGCCCGGCGCCGCCAACGCCTGGCCCGCGACCGTCGTCGGGGTCGCCGTTCTCACGCTGCTCTGCTTGGCGCTCATCCTGGGCCTGCACCGCATTCTGGCCCGCCCGATCGCAATGATCCTCGCAGTCGTCGTACTGGCGGTCGTCGTACTGCGTCCCGTGGGTCGGCTCGGTTGGCCGCCGAACGACTGGCTGTTCGTCGCCTGCGATGTCGGGCAGGGAGACGGGCTGGTGTTGCGTGCTGGCGATGGCACGGCGGTTGTTGTCGACACCGGTCCGGACCCAGCCGCGATGGACCGCTGCCTGAAGGACCTCGACGTCCAGCACATTCCGGTCGTCGTCCTGAGCCACTTCCACGCCGATCATGTCGGTGGCCTGGCCGGCGTACTGAGCGGCCGGCAGGTCGACGAGATCGAGGTGTCGCCGTACTTCTCCCCGCACGCCGAATACGACCGCGTGGTTGCACTTGCGGCGCAGCACGGGATCGCACTCCGCACGGTCGCCTTCCACGAGCAACGAGCCGTGGGCCGGCTGAGGTGGACGACGCTCTGGCCGGCGAAGGTGCCGGCATTACCAGCGCCCGGCACGTCGTCCGCAACGCCCACGGACGAAGGCTCACCGGAGAACAACGCCAGCATCGCCATGATGGTCGAACTCGCCGGCCTCCGAATCCTGCTCACCGGCGACCTGGAGCCCGAATCACAGCGCGCCGTTCTCGCAACCGGAGCCGACCTGAGGGCCGACGTACTCAAGGTCCCGCACCACGGCTCGGCCCACCAGGACCCCAACTTCATCGCGGCCGCGAATGCACGACTGGCCCTGATCTCCGCAGGCCGCGACAACGACTACGGCCATCCAGCCCCCAGAACTCTGGACCTCCTGTCCCACGCCGCAACCCGAACCGCCACTACGAACACCAGCGGCCCCCTGGTAGTCACCAACGCCAACAACCACCTAGCCCTGACCACCCACCCCCAGCTGAACGACAGCGCCAGTAGATGACCGGACGAAGTCAGAAGGTGACGGACGAGGCGGGGGAGGTGTTGTCGGGCTGGTCGCCCAAAGACCAGGCGGCGACTCGGGAGACGATGTGGGCGGGGATCTTGTCGGCTACGCCGGAGACGGCGGGGGCGTCGTACGTGGCGTGGGCGTCGTGCGGGAGGACGACTCGGTAGCCGCGGGCCAGGGCGGTCTTGGCTGTGGCGTGTACGCACATCTCGGACATCACGCCGCAGATCGCGAGCGACCGTACGCCGGCCGACACCAGGATCTCCCCGAGCGGCGTCGCGTCGAAGCCGTCGTCGCGAGGTTTGCGTACGACGTGCTCGCGAGCTCCCGGCTGCACTGGCAAGAACAACTCCCAGCCCGGTGTTCCCGGCTCGTCGTCCGCGCCGGGCGGACCGTCGTTCTGCAGATGTACGACGACGGCACCGGCCGCGCGGGCGCGATCCAGCAGGCCACGCACCCGATCCAACAGCCCCGCCGCGCCGGGCACCGCATCGGATCCGGAGACGAACGCAGTCTGCAGGTCAACCACCACCAAGGCGTCAACAGTCAACGCCGGCTCACCGCCCGAGCCCAACGCACCACCCGGGCTCGCATCAGTCGTGGTGCCAGGTGAGGTCGAGGGTGATGTCGTCATAGGAGGCATCCTTGCCGGTTTGGTGCGGGGGCGCACCGGGATTGTCGGGGTGGCGTGGGATGCTGACCGGGTGGCTGCTCGTAAAGGTTCTGCGCCGAAGCTGGGTGATGTGCTGCTGGTGACCGGGGCCGAGTCGTTCCTGGCGGATCGGGCCGTGCGGTCGGCGATCGCGGCGGTGTCGAAGAACGCGGCGTCGGGCGACGCTGCGGTCGAGGTGACGGATCTCGAGGCGTCGACGCTGGACGTCGGGGTGTTCGCGGAGCTGACCGGGCCGTCGTTGTTCGCGAGTGAGCGGGTGCTGGTGCTGCGCGGGCTGGAGAACCTGCCTGCGGAGATGGCGCCGCACCTGATCGAGTACGCCGGGTCGCCGGTGGACGACGTACTCGTGGTGCTGGTGCACTCCGGCGGGCAGAAAGGCAAGGGCGTCCTCGACAAGTTGCGGAAGGCATCGGTCAACGAGGTCGTCGCGACGGCGCCGAAGACGTGGGAGCTTCCGCAGTTCGTGGCGGGGGAGATCCGGCTGCTCGGCGGGTCCGTGGACGAGGGCGCGGCGTCGGCGCTGGTGGATGCGGTCGGGCATGACCTGCGGGCGCTGGCCGGGGCGTGTTCGCAGCTGGTGTCGGATTCGGGTGGCCAGGCGGTGACGGCCGAGCTGATCGGGCAGTACTTCGGCGGGCGCGCGGAGGTCACGAGCTTCGCGGTCGCGGACGCGGCGATCGCCGGGCGGACCGAGCCGGCGCTGGAGCAGCTCCGGTGGGCGCTGGACTGCGGTGTTGCGCCGGTGCTCGTTACGAGTGCGATGGCGGGTGGGTTGCGCGGGCTGGCGAAGTACGCGAGCGCGCCGAGTGGGATGCGTGAGGCGGATCTGGCGCGTGAGGTCGGCGTACCGCCGTGGAAGCTGAAGCAGCTCAGGCAACAGTCCCGAGGTTGGACCCCTGGTGGTCTCGCGACCGCGATCAAGGCGGTCGCGCAAGCCGACGCCGACGTCAAAGGCGCCTCAGGCGACGCCGGCTACGCCCTCGAACGCATGGTCCTCACCATCACCCGAGCCCACGGCCGCCGCTGAACCACCTCTCCCCAAGCGCCTCCCGAGCCAGCGTTCGCCGAGGTCAGACGGACAGGGGGTCGGCGAGGGGGAGTTGGGTGTGGGTGGCGAGCCAGTGGATGGCTTCGTGGATGGCGGCTTCCGGCTCGTAGCGGGGAGCGTAGGCCAACTGGGTCTTGGCTTTTTCGATGGTGAAGCACTGGCTGCGGTGGAGGTGGCCCCAGCTGGAGTCGGCGTGGTCTGGGGTGGTGGAGCGGCGGAACTCGTCCCAGGTGACGGATTCGAGGGTGGCGGTCCGGCCGAACCAGCCGGCGGCGATCTCGGCGTAGCCGCGGACCGTCAGCGCGGTCGGGGCGACGATGTTGTAGTCCTCGCCGGCGGCCGTATCGCGGTGGTCGATGGCTTGCTGGAACGCGTGGGCCACGTCGTCGGCGTGGACGTGATGCATGAGTTCGGCACCGCTGCCGGGGACCCGCAGCGGCTCGCCGGCTGACAGTGTGTGCCAGACGGAGGGGTCGAGGTTGCCGAGCGGCCCGGTCGGGTGCCAGCCCGGGCCGACGATGTGGCCGGGGTGCAGCGAGGTGGTGACGAGCCCACCGGAGGCGGTCTCCTCCTTCAGCATCCGCGCGATCTGGTCCTTCGCGATGCCGTACTCGTCGAAGGGCGGCCCGGCGGAGTCGCTGTCCTCGGCGATCGGGAGCTTGCGGCTCGGACCGTACCGCCAGATGGATCCGCAGTGCAGGAGATGCCCGGTCTCGCCGCGGAGCCGGCCGACCAGCGCGGCGGCCGATTCGAGGGTGAAGCAGATCAGGTCGACGACGACGTCGGCGCGCAACTCGGCGACCCGGTCGCCGAACGTGCCGTCGCGGTCCTCCTGCTGCCGGTCGGCGAGCACGGCACGGACCTGCTGCCATTCCGGAGCAGCGGTGTACGCCGTCCGCGCGCCGCGGCTGATGTTGACGACCTCGTGGCCGGCGCGGACGAGCCGCGGGACGAGGAAGGTGCCGATATGACCACTGCCACCGATGACGACGATTCTCATGGCACTCCGATCAACGACTCAGGCGATGCGGATCAGAAGCTGTGCGGGCACGCAAAAACGATCGGCCGGTCCTGCGGACGGGCCGATCGTTCGGTGGGCCGCAGGAGCGGCCCCGGCGTCAGAGAGAAGCGGCCTTCTTGAAGATGGCCGACTTGCGGTTCGCCGCCTGGTTGGCGTGGATGACGCCCTTGCTGACGGCCTTGTCGAGCAGGCGACCGGCCTTGCGGGCGGTCTCGTTGGCCTTCTCGGCCTCGCCGGCCTCGACGGCCTCGTGGAAGCGGCGAACAGCCGTCTTGAGGGTCGACTTCACCGACTTGTTGCGAAGTCGCGCAGCCTCGTTCTGGCGGTTGCGCTTGATCTGGGACTTGATGTTCGCCACGGAGCAGAGCCTCGATCAGGTGTGTGCGGTCAATACAGGATGGTGTTGCGCGCACGGCTGTACACCACCCGTGGGCACGCGAAGAGCTAGATTACCAAGAAGCCCCGCCCGCAGCCAAACCGGCCTACTTCCGCCGAAGCATGGAACCCTCGTCGTTCGACTACTGTCCGTGATCGACGGCAAGGTGATGCGCATCGTGGCGCGGACGGCGGCCTGGACGTCACCGAGACGAGCGACTACGAGTACGACGACTTCGGGCGCGCCCTCGACCGGGTCCTCCAGCTCCGGCGGCCCGATGACGGGCGGCTCGACCTGTCGGTGGTCAACCGTGGCAAGGACCGCGTGTGGAAGGTGTCTCACCTCAGCGCCACGGACACCACCGGGGCACCGGTCGCGATGCGGACGCGGGAGCTGGATCCGATCCTGCCGCCGCTGACCGAGACCGGCATCGACGGCTGGGACAGCCGGCTCTCGGGTTTTCCCTTGCACCTGTGTCGCCATGCGTGACACCGGCGACGCCTGACCGGCATACTCAGGGCCCCGCGAGCCCAGGGCTCCGCCATCGCTCCGTCCAGCCTGGAGGAACTTCGTGACCCGCAAACGACCGGCGATCGTCGTCGCCACCGCACTGATCGCCGCCTGTGCCGGCGTGCCGGTGCTGGTGAGCTCGGCGAACGCCAGCCAGCCGGCAGCGACGCCGGCCGACCCGGACGTCAAGCGCTCCGGTACCGGTTCGTACATCGTCCAGCTCGACGACTCCCCGGTCGCGGAGTACGACGGCGACATCGCCGGTCTCGCCGCGACCCGGGTCGTTCCGGGCGGCAAGCTGCTGAAGACGGCCGCGCCCGTCGTCGACTACGTCAAGCACCTCGCCACCGAGCGCGACGAGGTCCTCAAGGCCGTCCCGGACGTCAAGAAGCTCTACGACTACAGCTACACGTACGCCGGGTTCTCCGCGGAGATGTCGTACGACGACGCGGTCAAGCTGGCCAAGTCGTCCGGCGTGAAGAGTGTGGAGCCGAGCGAGATCCAGCACGCGGACACCGTCGACACGCCGCGCTTCCTCGGCCTGTCCGGCAAGGGCGGCGCCTGGCAGCAGGCAGGCGGAATCGACAAGGCCGGCGACGGCGTCATCATCGGCATGATCGACTCCGGTTTCGTCCCGGAGCGGGCGAGCTTCGCGCCCATGCAGACCACAAAAGCATCCGACGCGATCGTCGCGAAGAAGTGGAAGGGCACCTGCCAGGCCGGTGAGGAGGCGCCTGTCACCTGCAACAACAAGGTGATCGGCGCCCGGTACTTCGACAAGGGCATCGGCACCCGCCCGATCCCGGAGGAGTTCAAGTCGCCGCGCGACTACGGCGGCCACGGCACCCATACCGCCAGCACCGCAGCCGGCAACTACGGCGTCGAGATGAGCGTCCTGGGCCGCGACTACGGCAAGGGCTCCGGTATGGCGCCGCACGCCCGCCTGGCGATCTACAAGGCGCTGTGGGCGGTCGACGCGACCGGCGGCGGCAGCGGTACGGACGCCGACATCGTGGCCGCGATCGACGCCGCGGTCTCCGACGGCGTCGACGTCATCAACTACTCGATCTCCGGCAGCGGGTCGACGTACGTGAACGCGACCGGACTCGCGTTCCTGCGGGCGGCCAAGGCGGGCGTTTTCGTGGCGACCAGTGCCGGCAACACCGGTCCGGGCGACGCGACCGTCGGCAAGACGTACCCCTGGGTCACGTCGGTTGCCAACGGCACCCATGACCGCGACATCCAGACCACCGTGACGCTCGGGGACGGCAAGTCCTACACCGGCGCGGGTATCGGTTCCGGTACGCCGTCGGCGCCGGTGGTGCTGGCCAAGGACGCCGGCCTCGCGGGCGCCGACCCGACCAACCTCACGCTCTGCCAGGCGGGCACGCTCGACCCGGCGAAGGTGACGGGCAAGATCGTGGTCTGCGACCGCGGCGTGAATGCCCGCGTCGACAAGAGCCTGCAGGTGAAGAACGCCGGCGGTGTCGGCATGATCCTGCTGAACATCACCCCGGGCACGCTCGACGCCGATCTGCACTCGGTGCCGACCGTCCACCTGGACGACAAGGCCGCGCCCGCGGTGAAGGCGTACGTCAGCGGCACCGCGAACCCGACCGCCACCATCGGTCCGGGTACACCGGTTCGCGTCAACGCGCCGAAGGTCGCCGCCTCCTCCAGCCGCGGTCCGTCCCCGGCCGGCAACGGTGACCTGCTCAAGCCGGACATCATGGCGCCCGGCACGAACGTCCTGGCCGCGACGACCGCGTTCAGCGCGGCCGGTGGCGAGTACGCGTTCATGAGCGGTACGTCGATGTCGACGCCGCACATCGCCGGCATCGCGGCCGTACTGAAGAGCAAGCACCCGACCTGGTCCCCGATGGCGATCAAGTCCGCGCTGATGACGACCGCCACCGACAAGGACGCCGGCGGCAAGCCGATCCAGAACGACTCCGGCTCGCAGGCGAACCCGTTCGGGTACGGCGCGGGGCAGGTGCAGCCGAAGCTCGGGATGGACCCGGGGCTGGTCTACGACTCGACGTACACCGACTGGACGAAGTTCGTCTGCGGTTCCGGGCAGGTGCCGAGCACGCACGAGCTGTGCGCGAACGGCAAGATCGACCTGAGCGACCTCAACTACCCGACGATCGCGATCGGTGACCTGGCCGGCAAGCAGACCGTGACCCGGACCGTGACGAACGTCGGCAGCGTCCCGGAGGTCTACTTCCCGAAGGTCGAAGGCCTGACCGGGCTCAAGGTGACCGTGACCCCGCGGATCCTCGTCACGCTCCCGGGCCGCACCACGACGTACAAGGTCACCATCGAGAACAACGGCGCGCCGCTCGAGCAGTACTCGTTCGGCCGGCTGATCTGGAAGTCGGCCAAGCACTCCGTGGCCAGCACGCTGGCGATCAAGCCGCTGACGGTCAAGGCTCCGGTCCAGGTCAACGGCACCGGCACCGACGGCTCTGTGCAGGTCCCGGTCACGGCCGGGTACACCGGGACGCTCCAGACCACCGCGGTGGGTCTGACCCCGGCCACGATCAACGAGGCGGCGTTGAAGAACCCGGGTGGTGTGTCGTTCCCGACGACCGCGCCCAAGGTCAACGACCACGTCGCCAAGTTCACGGTCAACGTCCCGGCGGGTACGACGTACGCCAGGTTCTCCACGTTCGACGCGGACTACCCGGCAGGCACTGACCTGGACGTGTTCGTCTACAAGGCTGGTACGACGACCCTGCTCGGCAGCAGCACCGGGGGCTCCGCCGAGGAGCAGGTGAGCATTCCGCAGCCCGCAGGCGGCCAGGTGGATGTGTACGTCGACCTGTACGCCGGGGCGAACGAGCAGCAGGTGAAACTCGACCACTGGGAGCTGCAGCAGGCCGAGGGCAACCTGACGGCCACACCGGCCAGCCAGCCGGTCACGGTCGCCGGTCAGACGAACGTGACGGCCAGTTGGACCGGCCTGACCGCCGGCACGAAGTACCTGGGCCAGCTGCGCTTCACCGACGGAGCCAACGGCTCCGGCTCGACCATCGTCCGCGTAGACAGCTGACACGCGCTAGGGGCGGTCCGGAAACGGGCCGCCCCTAGCCAGGTCTAGGGCTTGTTCAGCGTCGCCCCGGTCGTCTTCAGTACGACGACGCACTCGCCGCTCCGCACGTCACACCGGTAGATCTGCTGCGGCACAGGCAGCCGCTGATTGCCCGGCGGCCGCGTGACCAGCAGAACCTGACTCGCGTTCTCGAAGACCGGCTCCGGCCACGAGACCACCTCGGCGTCGGCAGGCATCCGGAGCTTCGTGCGCTTGCCCGACGCGATGTCGATGGCGAGCTTGACGTCGCTGCTCACGATGGTCGTCCCGTCAGGGGACATCACCGGGTACGACGCGGCGGCCGCGACATCGCAGTACTCGCGCCGCAGCTCGAACCTCCCGTCGCGCAGCACACCTGCCTTCAGGCAACGGTTGTTGCCGCGCCTGGTCGTCAGCCCGACGACGTCGGACGCAGCGGGTACCGCCAGGCCGCCGTCGTACCCGGGGAAGGTGATCCGGGCGACCTGATGAGACTTCGGGCGCCAGCCGTACAGCCCGTACTCGGTGCGTTTGGTGGGATCGCCCAGCTCGTCGACCCGGAACCAGATCCCGTTCCGGTTCCAGCCGAGCGACGCCGGCCGGGTCGGTAGTACCGGGCTGCGCGACACCTCGCGACCGGACTCGACGTCGACGACGACGATCTCGCCCTTGGGGTCGTCGAGGTAGTGGATGACCGCGATCTGGCGGCGGTCGGGCGACAGCGTGACCAGCTCGATCCGCTCCGGTCCGAGGGGGCGGAAGGTCCCGTCCGGCTTCAGGATGCCCGCCTGGGAACCGCCGCCCGCAGGCATGTTCATCCCTAGCCAGCCGTCGTCTACCCGGCCGAAGAAGCCGCCGACGCCCTTCGGCAGACGTACCGTCCGGTCGCCGTCGTGCAGCGTGAAGTCGTTCAGCTCGGAGGTCAGCTTCGCGCGGTCACCGGCCAGCGTGTACGGCACCTCGGGCGCGGCGTGCGAGACCGGGCCGGGCGGCGGTCCGGCAGGCACCGGGATCGAGCGGTCCGGCCCCGTCCGGGTCAGGAAGGTCACAGTGAGGACGACGATGAGGGCGATTCCCGCGGCGGCGGTGACGACCGGCCAGTGCCGGCGCTGGCGGGGTTCGGCCGGGCCGGGGCCTTCGGCGTCGTCGGGGACGGTGGCGGCCTGGGCGTGCAGGTAGTCGCGCAGGCGCGTCTCGGTGTCGGTCATCGGAGTTCCTCGAGGCGTTCGGTCAGGACGGCGAGGCCGCGCGACGACGTGGCACGGGCGGACGACTCGCTGATCCCGAGAATCTGGGCGATCTCGGCGAACGCGAGATCCAGGTAGTACCGCAGAACGAGGACCTCACGCGTGCGGCGCGGCAGTCCTTGGAGCGCCTGCTGCACCTGGGAGCGCTCCTCGCTCAGTACGGCGGCGCTCTCGGCGGACGCGTTCGGCGCCTGGTGCGGCGGGATGTAGAGCCGCGCCACCTTGCGTCTTCGCAGTACTGACCGGCTTCGGTTCACCACCGCCGTCCGCAGGTACCCCAGGGCCGCATCGGGCCCGCGCAGGGGCCAGCGCCGGTACAGCTCGGCAAAAGCCTCCTGCACGACGTCCTCCGCCGCCTGCCGGTCGTCCACCATCAGCACCGCCAGCCGGACCAGTCCGACCCAGTGCTGCTGGTAAAGCTCCGACACGGCCGCCTGCGCAGGTGCCGAGCGTCCGATGCTCACCACGTGATTCGTCACATCACTGAAGACGCGTGGCGATCAGAAACGCTGCATCCGTTCCCGCACCCAGTCGAGGTGAACGATCGCCTGCTCGCGCTGCCACTGCCTGATGGTCGGCAGCCCCGGTGGCGCGGGCTGCGCCGCTCCCCACCACTGCCCACCGGCGACGGCCGCGATGAATCCGGTGATCGCCTCGTCGTCCGGCAGCGCCGGCAGGCCCACCGAGCCCCGCATGTCCGCGTGCAGGATCACCGTGTCGGTCCAGCGTGGCGCCAGGGCCGGGTGCGCCCAGTCGATGAACACCACCCGGTCGTCGGTCAGGATGAGGTTGTCCGCGCGCAGGTCCCAGTGCGACAGCGCCTTGCCCTCGGCCAGCACCCGCATCGCGGACCGGGACAGCTCCGCGAACTCCTCAACCCGGCCGTCCATCCACTCCGGTACGGCGAGACCGTCGGCCAGCACGTTGTCCCAGCGGCTCAGGAAGTCATGACTCCGTACGGCGGCCACCGGTGCGTCCGGCCACGGTGACGGGTCCAGGGCGTCGGTCAGCTCGTCCAGGGCGTCCAGCACCCGATCCGCGTCGGCCTGTTCCCACGGGTGGGCGGGCAGCCGGCCCTCGATGTCCTCGAAGAGCAGCCCGACCCAGTCGCCGTCGTCGTACACGTCGTAGAGCAGGGGCGTCATCGGCAGCGGGCCGATGGCCTGCACGGCGGTGATCTCCAGGCGGAACAGCTCCGGCGTCTTCGGGTTCAGCGGCGTACCGACGGCCTTCAGGAAGGCTCTGCGGCCGGAGGCGGTGACCAGGCGGGCGGCGACGCCGGGGGAGAAGCCGCCCTGCTGAGTGACGGCCGTCACCACGACTGAGCCGAGCGAGCGCTCCACCCAGGCCCGCACGGCGGCGGGCAGCTTCTCGAACGGCAACCGGACCCCAGCAGCATGCGCCATGCCTCACCACGCTAGCGGCCTGGTGCCACTGATTTTCGAATCCGCTGGACCCGCATGGGATGATTGACCGGATATTCAGGTACCACGAGACGAGAACTGGATCCCCTCCGTGCCAGCTGGCCCCACGAACGCGCCGCAGCCGGGTCGCACCGACCCGTCGCTGATCCGGAACTTCTGCATCATCGCCCACATCGACCACGGCAAGTCGACGCTGGCCGACCGGATGCTGCAGATCACCGGGGTGGTCGACGACCGCTCGATGCGGGCGCAGTACCTCGACCGGATGGACATCGAGCGTGAGCGCGGCATCACGATCAAGTCGCAGGCGGTCCGGCTGCCGTTCACGCCGGGCCCGGACTCCCCGGGCGGCCTGCTCGCCCCGGACGGCACGACGTACATCCTGAACATGATCGACACGCCGGGCCACGTCGACTTCACCTACGAGGTCTCCCGGTCGCTCGAGGCGTGCGAGGGCGCCGTCCTGCTGGTGGACGCCGCGCAGGGCATCGAGGCCCAGACCCTGGCGAACCTGTACCTCGCGCTGAACGCCGACCTGCACATCATCCCGGTGCTGAACAAGATCGACCTGCCGAGCGCGCAGCCGGAGAAGTACGCCGCTGAGCTCGCGAACATCATCGGCTGCGACCCGTCCGACGTGCTCAAGGTGTCGGCGAAGACCGGCGAAGGCGTCGAGGACCTGCTGAGCGAGATCGTCGCGCAGATCGACCCGCCGAAGGGAATCAAGGACGCGCCGCCGCGGGCGCTGATCTTCGACTCGGTCTACGACACGTACCGCGGCGTGGTCACCTACGTCCGGGTGGTCGACGGCGAGCTGAACCACCGGGACCGGATCAAGATGATGTCGACCGGCGCGGTGCACGAGATGCTCGAGGTCGGCGTGATCTCGCCGGAGCCGCTCAAGACGCAGAGTATCGGCGTGGGCGAGGTCGGTTACCTGATCACCGGGGTGAAGGACGTCCGCCAGTCCCGCGTCGGTGACACCGTCACCTCGAACGTGAACGGCGCGACCCAGGCCCTCGGCGGCTACAAGCACCCGCAGCCGATGGTGTACGCCGGTCTGTACCCGATCGACGGCGACGACTACCCGACGCTGCGCGACGCGCTCGACAAGCTCCAGCTGAACGACGCCGCCCTGCAGTACGAGCCGGAGACCTCCGGCGCGCTCGGGTTCGGGTTCCGCTGCGGCTTCCTCGGGCTGCTGCACATGGAGATCGTCCGCGAGCGGCTCGAGCGCGAGTTCAACCTGGACCTGATCTCGACCGCGCCGAACGTGGTCTACCGGGTGGTGATGGAGGACGGGGCCGAGCACGTGGTCACGAACCCGAGCGAGTACCCCGACGGCAAGGTCGACGAGGTGTACGAGCCGGTCGTGAAGGCGACCATCCTGAGCCCGAGCGACTACATCGGCGCGATCATGGAGCTGTGCCAGCAGAAGCGCGGGCAGCTGCAGGGCATGGACTACCTGTCCGAGGACCGCGTCGAGCTGCGCTACACGCTGCCGCTGGCGGAGATCGTGTTCGACTTCTTCGACCAGCTGAAGTCGAAGACCAAGGGCTACGCGTCGCTCGACTACGAGCCGACCGGCGAGCAGTCCGCGCAGCTGGTGAAGGTCGACATCCTGCTGCACGGCGAGACCGTGGACGCGTTCTCCGCGATCGTGCACCGCGACAGCGCCTACGGGTACGGCGTGGCGCTGGCGGGCAAGCTCAAGGAGCTGATCCCGCGGCAGCAGTTCGAGGTGCCGATCCAGGCCGCGATCGGGTCCCGGGTGATCGCCCGCGAGACGATCCGCGCGATCCGCAAGGACGTTCTGGCCAAGTGCTACGGCGGTGACATCACCCGGAAGCGCAAGCTGCTCGAGAAGCAGAAGGAAGGCAAGAAGCGGATGAAGATGGTCGGCCGCGTCGAGGTCCCCCAGGAGGCCTTCATCGCCGCCCTCCGGACTTCGGACACCGCGGAGAAGGCGGGCAAGAAGTAGTGCGCCACGGCCGGACGGCGGTCCGCTAGTGCCGGTCGAGATCCCGGCCGGGCTGCTGGTCGTCGCTTCTCGTGGGCAGGACTGGGCCGATTGGCTCGATCGGCTTCCGCGGCTGGCGCGGGAGCTGCTCGACGAGTGGCGGTTGCAGGTCGACGGTACGGCGGCGTACGGCAACTGCGCCCTCGTCGTACCGGTGCTCGCCGAGGGGCGTCGCGCCGTCCTCAAGGTGCAGTTCCCGCACTGGGAGGCCGAGACCGAGCACCTGGCGCTGCGCGACTGGGCGGGTAACGGTGCCGTCCAGCTGCTGCGCGCGGACCCGCGCCGGTTCGCGCTGCTGCTGGAGCGCCTGGAGTCCCGCGACCTGACGACGATCGACGCCCTGGACGCCTGCGAGATCGTTGGGCGGACCTACAAGCGGCTGCACGTCCCGGCGGGACCGCAGTACCGGACCTTGTCCGGGGAGCTGCGCCGTTGGGTCGAGGGATTCCGTCAGTTGCCTGCGTCGGCGCCGGTGCCGCACCGGTACGTCGAGCAGGCGATCTCGCTCGCGGAGGACTTCGTCGCCGACCCCGCGACCGACGGGCGGCTGATCCATACCGATCTGCACTACGAGAACATGCTCGCGGCGGATCGTGAACCGTGGCTCGTCATCGACCCGAAGCCGCTGTCCGGCGACCCGCACTTCGAGGTTGCGCCGCTGATCTGGAACCGCTGGGACGAGGTCGCCGCCGCCCACGACCTGCGTTTCGCGGTGCAGCAGCGGTTCTGGACCGCGGTCGACGCCGCCGGCTTCGACGAGGACCGCGCCCGCGCCTGGGTGATCGTCCGCCAGATGCTCAACGTCCTGTGGACCCTTCAGTCCGCCTCGACCGACGAGTCCCTGCCGCAGGACTGGCTGACCCGCAACATCGCCATCGTCAAGGCCGTCCAGGACTGATTCGCCCGCCTGGGGTGAGGTAGCAGACATTCGGTTGTGGTTAGTAGTTACTACCTACTAACTTCGAAGCCATGGCGACGCGGATGAGCGGGCGGGAGCGGCGGGTGCAGATCCTCGGGATCGCCGAGGAGGAGTTCGCGGCCGCCGGGTTGTCCGGCGCCTCGACCGAGACGATCGCGCGCCGGGCCGGGATCACGCAGGCGTACGTGTTCCGGCTGTTCGGGACCAAGAAGCTGCTGTTCCTGGAGTGCGTGGACGCCGCATTCGAGCGGATGCGGCTGGCGATGGTCGCGGCGGCCGGCGGGGCGAGCGGGATCGAGGCGCTGACGGCGATGGGGCAGGAGTACAACGCCATGCTCGCCGACCGCACCACGCTGCTGCTGCAGTTGCAGGGCACGGCCGCGGCGGCCGCGGGCGACGGTGAGGTACGGGACGCCGTACGGGCGAGCTTCGCCCGGCTGTGGCAGTCCGTCGCCGACACCGCGCAGTTGGACCCGGTCACCGTGAAGGCGTTCCTCGCCTTCGGCATGCTGCTCAACACCAGCGCCGCCCTGGACCTCCCAGAGGTGGACGAGCCGTGGTCCCACCAGGCGCGGACCCGCATCCAGCCCGGCCTGTTCACCCACATCACCACCGAGACCAACCGATGAGCACACAGGCGACTGCCAAGCCCCGGGTGCTGCCCACCTTCCTGGTCTGCGTCGGGCTCATCCTGTCCGTCGTGATCGGGAGCCTCGGCGCTCCGCTGATCACCGCGGTGGCGGAGCAGTACGACGTCTCGCTGGCAGCCGCGCAGTGGACGCTGACGATTGCCCTGCTGGCGGGGGCGGTCGCGACCCCGGTCCTCGGGCGGCTCGGCTCCGGCCCGCGCCGGCGTACCGTCATCCTGGCCATGCTGGGCGTGGAGGTCGTGGGAAGCCTGCTGACGGTGCTGCCGCTGCCCTTCGCGTTCCTGCTCGCCGGACGCGCGTTGCAGGGGTCCGGCCTCGGCCTGATCGTGTTGATGATGGCGGTCGCGCGCGACCATCTGGACGAGCACCGGGCCGCACGAACGATCGCCTCGCTGTCCGTGGCCTCGACCGTCGGGATCGGCATCGGCTATCCGCTCTCGGGCCTGATCACGGACCTCGGCGGTGTCCGCGCCGCATACGGCCTCGGCCTCGTCGTCACCGCGGCCGCTTTCGCCTCCGCGCTCTTCGTCGTACCGCAAGCACCGGAGCGCCCGTCGGTCCGCCTCGACGTCCGCGGCGCGGTCCTGCTCGCGATCGCCCTCCCCGCGCTGCTCCTGGTGATCGGCGAGACCGCCCTGTGGCAGCGGCACGTTGCGCTCGCGCTGACGATCCTGGTGGCCGCGCTCGCGGTGCTCGCCGGCTGGGCCTTCCTGGAGACGCGAGTCGACAAGCCGTTGGTCGACGTACGCCTCCTGCGCCACCCGGCGATCGCGGCGGCCAACCTGGTGATGCTGATCGGCGGCGTCGGGATGTACCTGCTGTTCAGCCTGATCACCCGCTACGTGCAGACGCCGGCCCCGGCCGGGTACGGCTTCGGGCTCGACTCCTTCCAAGCTGGTCTGGTCCTCGTGCCGTTCTCGGTCCTCGGTTTCGTCGCCGGTCGCCTGGTGCCCGCCTGGCGGGATCGGCTCGGACCGCGACTGTTGCTGACGGCAAGTACAGCGGTGGTGCTGGCGGCGTTCGTACTCTTCGCGGTCGCGCGCTCACACCTCGCCGGCCCGGTCGTTGCCATCGGCATCCTGGGATTCGGCGTCGGCGCGTTCTCGGCCGCCATGCCGGTCGTCATACTCGCGGCGACGCCGCCCGGTGAAACGGCCAGCGCGATGAGTGTCAACGCGGTCGTGCGGAGCGTCGGCTTCTCCGCCGGCAGCGCGCTCGGCGGACTGATCCTGGCCGCACACACCACGGGCGTCTTCCCGAGGCAGTCCGGGTACGACGCAGCGGCCTGGATCGGCGTCGCCGCGACGGCGGCGACGTTGCTGATCATCGCCGTACTGCCGCTCCAGTGTGCATAACCAGTGGAACCGTCCGTGTCCCGCGGGTGATGATGCCGGTATGCGGCTACTGACGGTCAACGTGGTGGAGGAACTGATCCCGGGTCCCAAGGAGACGGGTTTCACCGCGATCGACAAGCGGCCGCAGTCCGGCCGGGTCCGTGTCGGCGAGCTCGGACTCGCCGGCGACCGGGTGTGCGACACCAAGAACCACGGCGGTCCCGACCAGGCCCTCTACGCGTACGCCGAGGAGGACGCGCGCTGGTGGGCGGCCGAGCTCGGACGGGACATCCCGACCGGCCTGTTCGGCGAGAACCTGCGCACCGAGGGCGTCGACATCAGCGACGCGCTGCTCGGCGAAGTCTGGCGGATCGGCGACGAGGTCGAGGTGATGGTCCGCGCGCCGCGCATCCCGTGCATCACGTTCCAGCACCGCATGCAGGAGCCGCACTGGGTCAAGCGGTTCCATCAGGCCGGTTGCCCCGGCGCGTACCTGAAGGTGCTGCGCGACGGCACGATCGGCGCCGGCGACCCGATCGAGATCGTCGGCCGCCCCGACCACGAGGTCACGATCGCACGCATGTTCGCGCAGCAGGATGCCGCCAGGATGCAGCGCATGCTCGACTCCGGCGTCGACCTCATGGACGAGCTCCGCGACACGGCGCGCCGCGTCGCGGCCCGCGGGTGAGTGCGCCGAACGACCAGGGCAACGCGGTGCAGGGGTTGCTGCCGACCCCTGGACCGTTGCGGCCGCTGGCCCTCGCGACCCTGCTGAGCCGGGTCGGGAACGGGCTGCTGATGACGGTCAGCGTGCTCTACTTCAACCGGATCGTCGGCTTGAGCATCGCCGAGGTCGGGCTCGGCCTTACCGTCGCGGGACTGTTCGGACTGCTGTCCGCCGTACCGCTGGGACATCTCGCGGATCGTCGCGGCCCGCGGGGACTGTTCGTCGTCCTGAGCCTGACGGCGTGCGGCCTCTCCCTGATGTACCTGTTCGTCGACACGTTCTGGCAGTTCCTGGTCGTGAGCATCGTGCTGACGATGATCGACCGCGGCGCCGGTGCGGTCCGCGCGGCTCTGATCGCGGCGGTCACCACGGGCGCGGGACGGGTCGCCGCCCGCGCGTACCTGCGGGCCGTCACGAACATCGGCATCATGGCCGGAGCGGGCGTCGGCGCGTTCGCGCTGCACTTCGACACCGGTACGGCGTACCGGCTGATGTTCGTGCTCGACGCCGTCCTGACCAGCATCGCGGCGTTCGTCGTCCTGGCGATCCCACGGGTCGCGCCGCAGCCGCACGACGCGGACGGCCCGGTCTGGATCGCGTTGCGCGACCGTGGGTACCTCGCCGTCGCCGCGCTGAACGCCGGCATGAGCATCCACTACGCCGTCCTCGACGTCGCGATCCCGCTCTGGGTGGTCGATCACACCGACGCGCCGCGCTGGACCGTCGCGCTGCTGCTGATCATCAACACCGTGGTCGTAGCGCTCTTCCAGGTCCGGTCGTCGCGCGGCGTCGCCGACCCGGCCACCGCGGCCCGGGCCACCCGGACCGCCGGATTGTTGCTCCTGGCCTCGATGGTGCTGATGGCCGGCGCGACCTGGGGGAACGCGGTGATCGCAGTCGGCCTGCTCGCGGTCGGCGCGCTCGTGCAGGTGATCGGCGAGCTGCTGCAGTCGTCGGGTGCGTTCCTGCTGAGCTTCGACCTGGCGCCGGGGCACGCCCAAGGGCAGTACCAGGGCGTCTGGAACACCAGCATGTCGATCAGCACGATGCTCGCCCCGACCGTCCTCGCTCTGCTCCCGCTCGGCCTCGGCGTTCCCGGCTGGATCATCCTCGGCGTCTGGTTCGCGGTGATCGGAATCCTGTTCGTCCCGGTCGTCCGGTGGGCCGCGGATCGCCGGGTCGCGGTGGCCGCCTGAGATTCGGGCCCATCCGGAACTGCCTCGGCTCCGAAGTCCCTCCGACCGACGATGTGAGGAGAGGACTGATCATGAGACTTCGCCGCACCACGTT
This sequence comes from Kribbella sp. NPDC004138, assembly GCF_053603655.1. Lineage (NCBI taxonomy): Bacteria > Bacillati > Actinomycetota > Actinomycetes > Propionibacteriales > Kribbellaceae > Kribbella > Kribbella sp. NPDC004138. The sequence goes on along the minus strand of NZ_JBSGFZ010000012.1, from coordinate 184,968 downwards.
TGCTCTCGCAGCAGCGGCGACGCTGTCACTCGGTACTACGCTTCCGGCACACGCGGACCGAACCGTCCGGTTCACACTGGACGAGCTGAATCAGAGCGGATCACACGCGACGGCGACACTGACGTCGCGTGACGACGGCAGCTTGCATGTGAAGATCACCGGCTCCGGCTTCACGCCGAAGTCACCGCACGCGCAACACATCCACGGCTCGACCAGCGGGCACATGTTCACCTGTCCGCCTGCGAGTGCCGACAAGAACGGTGACGGACAGGTGTCCACGGAGGAGGGCCTGCCGCAGTACGGCGACGTCTTCGTCTCGCTCACCACCAAGGGCGACACCTCGAAGGCGAGCGGCTTGGCGGTTGACCGGATGCCGGTCGCCGACGCGGACGGCAATCTGAGCTACGAGCGCACCATCGCGGCGTCCGCGCTGCCCGCCGGGACCCTGGACAATCTGCAGCACCTGCACATCGTCCAGCACGGTTTGGATGCCAATGGCAACGGAAAGTACGACGCGGCGGCGCTCGGCGAGTCGGTGTTCGCGCGTTCGCTCGGCGTGAAGGGCATCCCGGAGGAGGCGACCAACCCCGCGACCTGCGGTGAGGTCGCGGCGATGGGCGGCGTCGAGACGGGGACCGGTAGCACGGCGGGTGTCGAGCACGCCGGACTGCTGGCGCTGGGCGGCATTGCGCTGCTCGGCGGCGCGACCGCGTTCCTGGTCCGGCGGCGGATCCGCGTCGAGGCTTGATCATGGCGCGTTCCGTGACGCCGTCGCGGCGGCGGTCGCGCGTGATCCTGGCGCTCGCCGGTGCTGTGCTGCTGGCTACCGGCGGGACCCTGCTCGCGGTGGCGGTGACGGCCCAACAGCCGTCACCGCCCGCGGCGGCGCCCGGTAGAACGCCCCCGAACCAGCCGTCCGTCACCCAGCCCTCCATGACCCAGCCGCCCGCAAGCACCGCGACGCGGCCGAGGCATCGACCGCCACTCGCCCTGCCGGCCTCCGAGCCGGTCTCGATCGGCATCCCACGACTGAAGGTGAACTCGCCCCTCGAACAGTTGGAACTCGACGCGAACGGTGCCATGCAGGTCCCGAAGGACCCGGCCAAGGCCGGCTGGTTCACCCCGTCCCCGGCTCCGGGAGTGATCGGCCGATCGGTGATTGCCGGACACGTCACCTGGAACCACCGCCCGGCGGTCTTCTTCCGGCTCGCCGAGCTACGGGCCGGCGACCGCATCGACGTACGGCGCCAGGACGGGCGGACCGCGGTGTTCACGGTCGAAAGCGTCGGCCAGTTCGCCAAGGACAAGTTCCCGACCGGCCAGGTGTACGGCGGATCGGATCACGCGGCGTTGCGCCTGATCACCTGCGGCGGCACGTACGACGAGGCAGCGCACCGCTACCTGGACAATGTCGTCGTGTCGGCGCGGCTCGCTCAGGGCTCGCGGTAGCCGAGGGCCGCGGAGATCTTGCGGGCGGCCTCGATCGCGGCGGGGGCCATCAGGGCGACCTGGGCGATCGACTGTTCGAGGGACAGCGTGGAGATGCTGACCGCGGCGATCGCGGCGCCCGTGTGGTCGTGGATGACGGCCGCGACGCAGCGGATGCCCGGCTCGTTCTCCTCGTCGTCGAGCGCGTACCCGCGGGCCCTGGTCTGCGCGAGATCAGCCTTCAGCGCGGCGGCCGACGTATGCGTCAGCGGCGTCCGAGCGGGCAGGCCGGTCCGGGTGATGTGGACGTCGAGCGACTCGTCGTCCTTCTCCGCGAGCAGCGCCTTGCCGATGCCGGTGCAGTGCAGCCAGATCGCCTTGCCGACCCGCGACGGCATCCGGTACGGCTTCGGGCCGTCGAGGCGCGCGACGTAGATCGCCTCGTCACCGTTGAGCAGGCCGACGTGCACCGTGCAGCGCGTCTGCGCGACCAGGTCCGCGAGCACCGGACGGGCGACCGTGGCCAGGTCGACGTTCGTCAACGCGTGACCGGCCAGCCGGAGCGCCTTCGGGCCCGGGTGGTACGACCCGTCGTCGGCCTGGGCGACGAACTCGTGCTCGACGAGCGACGCCATGATCCGGTGCACGGTCGACTTGGCCAGACCGGTCGCGTTCACCACGTCGGTGAACCGCGAGTGCTCCAGGACGGCGTCCAGCACCATCAACGTCTTGTCGATGGCCGAGGGCGAACTCATGTCGGACATCCTGCCACTCCTATCTCGCCAGCCATCCACCGTCGACGGCGAGCACGTGGCCGTTGACATAGTCCGCGGCCGCGGACGCAAGGAACACCGCGGCGCCGACGACGTCCTCGGGCCGCCCCCAGCGACCGGCCGGGATGCGTTGCCGGATCGCGGCCTCGCGGTCCGGATCCGCCCGCAGTTCGGTGGTGTTGTCGGTAGCGATGTACCCGGGCGCGATCGCGTTCACCTGGACACCCGCCGGTCCCCACTCGTTGGCCAGGGCCCGGGTCAGCCCCGCGACCGCGTGCTTGCTGGCGGTGTAGGCCGGGACGGTGATCCCGCCCTGGAAACTCAGCAGCGACGCGATCGTGACGATCTTCCCGGTCCGGCGCTCGGCCATCGCGGCCCCGATCGGCCGGGTCACCGCCCAGGTCGAGTTGAGGTTCACGTCGATAACGTGCTGCCAGTCCGCGGTCGTCGTCGCGGCCGCCGGCGCCCGCCGGATGGTGCCGGCGTTGTTGACCAGGATGTCGACCGTCCTGTTGTCGACAATCTCTGTTGCTGCTCGTTCCACCGCGGCCGGGTCGGCGAAGTCGGCGATCACCACGGACGCGTCGCCGCCGTGCTGCTTGATCGCCTCGAGGGTGTCCTCGAGCGCGGCGTCGCGGGCCATCAGGATCAGCTCGGCGCCGGCCGCGGCGTACCCGGCCGCGATCGCCGCCCCGATCCCGCGCCGGGCCCCGGTGACCAGCGCCGTACGTCCTTCGAGGCTGAAGGACGTCACCGCAGATCCCGGACGTCGACACCGTCCATGTCGCCGAACGCCTGGTTCTCGCCGGCCATCGCCCAGACGAAGCTGTACGACGCCGTGCCGCAGCCGGAGTGGATCGACCAACTGGGGGAGATGACCGCCTGGCGGTCCGCGACCAGCAGGTGCCGCGTCTCCTCGGGCTCGCCGAGCAGGTGCACGATCCGCTCGGTCTCCGGGAGGCCGAAGTACAGGTAGCACTCGGTCCGGCGGTCATGGGTGTGCGCGGGCATCGTGTTCCAGGTGCTGCCCGGGTGCAGCGTCGTCACGCCGAGCACGATCTGGCAGCTCTGCACGCCGTCCGCGTGGATGAACTGGTCGATCGTGCGGCGGTTCGCGGTCTGCTGGTCGCCGAGCCCAAGGCGGTTGCCCTCGCCGGGGTTGACCTGCGCGGTCGGGAACGCGGTGTGCGCCGGCGCCGAGAAGACGTAGAACGCGGACTCGGGTCCCTCGAAGACGACGTCGCGGACGCCGCGTCCGACGTACAGGCAGGCGCCGGTGGCCAGCTCGTAGTTCGTGCCGTCGGCGGTGACGGTGCCGGGCCCGCCGACGTTGACGATGCCGGCCTCGCGGCGCTCGAGGAAGAACTCGCTGCGCAGCTCGGGATAGGTGTCGAGGATCAGCGGCCCGTGCGTGGGACGGGCGCCGGCGAGCACGATTCGGTCGTGGTGGGTGAGCACCGCGGTGACGGCGCCGGGGACGAAGAGGTCGTCCACGAGGTAGTGGCGGCGCAGTGCGGCCGTGTCGAAGCCGGGCAGCTGCTCGGGATGGGTGGCGTGCCTGATCTGCAGAGTCACGGAACTAGGTTCTACTCCGCAGAACGGACTGTCAACGCTGGAACCGCTTGGAGAAAGGTTCCAGTTCCGTCCCTTGACACCAGGTTCTTCTCAATGGAACCGTCCAGTCACTCGCCCATCGCCCCTGGGAGGATCCCCGATGACCGCTGTGGACTGGTCGGTCCTGGTCGGCTATTTCGTGTTGATGGTGCTGATCGGGGTCTGGTCACGCACCAAGATCAAGACGGTCGTGGACTACTTCACGACCGGAGGCCGGATCCCCTGGTGGCTGTCCGGCATCTCGCACCACATGTCCGGCTACAGCGCGGTCATGTTCGTCGCGTTCGCGGCCGTCGCCTACACGTACGGCATCACCGTCTACGTCTGGTGGGCGATGACGATCGGCGTCGGTGTCGGCATCGGCGCGTTCCTGTTCGCGGCGCGATGGAACCGGCTGCGCGCGAAACACGGGGTCGTGTCGCCGCTGGAGTACCTCGCGCGGCGCTACAACCTGCCGACCCAGCAGGCGCTCGCGTACTCCGGGGCCGCGCTGAAGGTCGTCGACATCGCCTCGAAGTGGGTCGCGATCGCCGTTCTGCTGAACGGATTCACCGGTGTGCCGATCCGGTGGGGGATCTTGCTGACCGGTGTGGTGACGATGCTGTACGCCACGCTCGGCGGGCTGTGGGCCGACGTGCTCACCGACTTCGGGCAGTTCGTGATCCAGTTCGGGGCCGGTGTCGCGATGTTCGTCGGGGTGCTCGCGCACCTGGACGGCGTACCGACGTTGTGGACGATGTGGGACCAGTTGCCGGCCGGGCACGGCGACGCGCTGAACGGGTCCTACACGCCGGTCTTCCTGATCGCGTTCCTGTTCATCAAGACGTTCGAGTACAACGGCGGCATGTGGAACCTGGCGCAGCGGTACATGGCCGCGCCGTCCGGGTCCGCGGCGAGGAAATCCGCCCTGCTCTCCTCGGCCCTTTGGCTGGTCTGGCCGCTGATCCTGTTCATCCCGATGTGTGCGGCGCCGCTGCTGGTGCAGCCGGGCAAACCCGAGCAGTCGTACGTCGCACTCGCGCAACTGCTGCTGCCGACCGGGCTGATCGGGCTGGTGCTCGCCGGGTTCTTCTCGCACACGATGGCGATGGTGGCCTCGGACGCGAACGCGATCTCGTCGGTGATCACGCGGGACCTGGCGCCGGTGCTGGTGCCGCGCGTGCGCCGGCTGACCGACGCCGCGACGCTGAAGATGGCGCGGATCGTCACGTTCACGTTCGTCACGGTGAGCATGCTGATCGCGATCGCGACCAACGGCGAGGGTGTGGTGCTGAAGATCGTGGTCGACCTGGTCGCCGCGACGATGGGGCCGATCGCGATCCCGTTGATGCTCGGGCTGCTGCCGTGGTTCCGGCGCAGCGGATCCCGCGCCGCGCTGGCTTCCTGGGCGATCGGGCTGATCACCTGGGCGATCGTGAAGTACGGCGTCGGCTCCACCGACACGACCCTGGTCGTCGCGTTGCCGCTGGCAACTTCTCTGGTGGTGTACGTCGGGCTCGGGTTGCTGCTGCCGGAGAGCCGCGCGGATGTCGACGAGCTGGTCGAGTCGCTGAACACCGACCCGGACGAGACCGACGAGGTCGCCGCCCGCCGCTCCGCGGCCCTGTCCTGAAATCTGAAACACTGTCCCACGACACGGAACTAACGCTTCTTAGGAGAACCGCCTCATGCCGAACATCACCGTCGAACTCCTCTCCGGCCGCACCCTCGACCAGCGCCGCGAGTTCGTCGCCGCGGTCACCAACTCCGCCATCGCCATCCTCGGCGCCAAGCGCGAATCGGTCCGCATCGTCTTCACCGAGATCGAGAAAACCGACGTCGCCAACGGCGGCACGCTGGTCGCCGACGCCTGAGCCGCCGCCGACCGGACCTCCAGCACTCACCAACCCCGCACGGCGGGCGATCGGCCGGCTCGGCTGAGCGTGCCTCCGCCGGAAGCGGACCGGTTGGTGAGTGTCTGGGGTCCGCTGCGTGAAACCCGCGGGCGCGGGGAGCGCCGACCAACTACTGTCGGGCGCATGCGAGTAGGTGTTTTCGGTGCTACGGGTCAGGTCGGCGGCGTGATGCGGGAGTTGCTCGTCGAGCGCGGCTTCCCGGTGGACGAGGTGCGGTTCTTCGCGTCGGCGCGGTCGGCGGGGACGAAGCTGCCGTTCGGCGAGCGGGAGGTCGTCGTCGAGGACTCCGCGACAGCCGACTTCTCCGGGCTCGAGCTGGCGCTGTTCTCGAACGGGAAGACGGCGTCGAAGGAGCTCGCGCCGAAGGTGGCCGCGGCGGGCGCCGTCGTGGTGGACAACTCGTCCGGCTGGCGGATGGACCCGGACGTGCCGCTGGTCGTCTCCGAGGTGAACCCGGAGGACCTCGCCACGATCCCGAAGGGCATCGTCGCGAACCCGAACTGCACGACCATGGCCGCGATGCCGGTGCTGGCCCCGCTGCACCGTGAAGCCGGGCTGACCCGTCTCGTCGTCTCGACCTACCAGGCCGTCTCCGGGTCCGGCGGCGTCGGCGTGAGCGAGCTCGAGGACCAGGCCCGCGACCTGGCGGCGGTCGGCGGCCGGCTCGCCCGCGGCACCGACGGGATCACGCTGCCCGAGCCCAAGGTGTACGCCGGGCCGATCGCGTTCAACGTGCTGCCGCTGGCCGGTTCGATCGTTGCCGACGGCACCGGTGAGACCGACGAGGAGCAGAAGCTCCGCAACGAGAGCCGGAAGATCCTGCACATCCCGGACCTGCCGGTGGCCGGCACCTGCGTCCGGGTGCCCGTCTTCACCGGCCACTCGCTCAGCATCCACGCCGAGTTCGCCGAGCCGATCACCCCGGAGCGCGCGACCGAGATCCTCGGCGCCGCACCGGGTGTCGCCGTCACGGACCTGCCGACCCCGTTGCTCGCGGCCGGCCAGGACCCGTCGTACGTCGGCCGCATCCGCCAGGACCAGTCGGTGCCGGGCAACCGCGGGCTCGTCCTGTTCGTCTCGAACGACAACCTGCGCAAGGGCGCGGCCCTGAATGCGGTCCAGATCGCGGAGCTGCTCGCCGCGCGCTGACCCTGGGCGGGCCCTAGGATTGAGGGCTCTGGCGAGGGAGGTGGCCAAGCTGGAGTTCCGGGTGCTGGGGCCGGTGGAGATCAGAACCTCCGGCGGCGACGTCGTCCCGTTGCCGTCGCGCCGGGGCGCGGTGCTATTGGCCGCGCTCGTGTTGCGGATCGACCGGACTGTGCCCGTCGACGAGCTCGTCGACCTGTTGTGGGACGAGGACGAGCTGCCGGGCAACCCGCGCGCCGCACTGCAGGTGTATGTCTCCCGCTTGCGCACCGCTCTCGGCGACACCGGCCGGTCCATGCTTCGCACCGGCGCCGGCGGGTACTCGCTCCACGTTGAGCCGGCGCAGGTCGACATCGAGGTGTTCCGGACGTTGGTCCGCAGCGCCGCCGAGACCGCCGATCCGGCCGACCGGGTCGAGCCGCTCACCGCCGCCCTCGCGCTCTGGCGTGGCGAGCCGCTCGCGGGCCTCGACACCGGCACCGTGGCCCGGGAGCTGACCCCACGCCTCGACGAGGAGCGCCTGCAGGCGCAGGAGCTGTACTTCGACGCGCGGCTGGCCGTCGGCGAGTCCGCGGACCTCGTCCCCGAGCTGACCGAGCTCGCCGAACGCCACCCGACCCGCGAGCGCTTCTGGGCGCAGCTGATCCGCGCCCACCAGGCCTCCGGCCGGACCGCGCTCGCCCTGGCGACGTACGGCGATGTGGCCGAGCGTCTCCGCGATCTGCTCGGCGCCGACCCCGGTCCCGAGCTCAGAGACCTGCACGCCGAGCTGCTCAGCGCGACCGACAACGCAACGGAGTCCAGCGTCGTGCCGCGGCAGCTGCCGGCTTCCATCCCCGCATTCACCGGTCGCACCGACGACCTCCGGCGGCTCGACGAACTGCTGCCGACCGCGAGCCTCGGCCTGGTCATCGGCCCGGCGGGCGTCGGCAAGACCTCGCTCGCGGTCCACTGGGCGCGTCAGGTCGCGGACCGTTTTCCCGACGGCGTCCTGTACGCCGACCTGCTCGGCTTCTCGCCCGTCGCGGAGCCGGCCGACCCGCACGCGGTCCTGTCCCGCTTCCTGGTCGCGCTCGGCACCGCACCCGATCGGCTGCCGGGGAATGTCGAGGAGCAGGTCGCGCTGTACCGCAGCCTGCTGGCCGAGCGCGCGGTCCTGGTCGTCCTCGACAACGCTCGCTCCGGCGATCAGGTCCGTCCGCTCGCGGCGGCCGGATCCCGGTGCCAGACCGTCGTCACCAGCCGCAACGAGCTGGCAGGCCTGGTCGCGACCGAGCAGGCCGAGCCCATCCGGCTGGACGTGTTCGACCCGCTCCAGTCGAAGCAGTTGCTGGAGGCAAGGATCGGCGCGCGGCGGTTCGCTTCGGATCCGGCGAGTGTCGACGCGTTGGTGGAGCGCTGCGCCGGTCTGCCGCTGGCGCTGTCACTGCTCGCGGCGCAGATCGCGTTGCGGCCGCGACGGGCGCTGGCGTCGTTCGTGAGCGCGCTCGGCCACGGTCCTCTGGACGCGTTGGCGACCGCGGACGGCGTCGGCGTACGGACGATCTTCTCCTGGTCGTACCGGCAGTTGCGGCCGGAGCTGGCCCGGATGTTCAGGCTGGTCACGCAGCACCCCGGCACCGAGATCACGCCCGGAGCGGCGGCCGCGCTGACCGGCGTACCGGTGCGGGACGCGCGGCGGATGATCGCAGAGCTGGTCGCGAACCATCAGCTGATCGAGATCGAGCCGGATCGCTGGGTGCTGCACGACCTGCTGCGCGTGTACGGGCAGGAGTTGTGCGAGCCGGGGGAGGCGGCGGACGCCTTCGAGAGGCTGCTCCACTACCTCGTCCACACCGGGTTCGCGGCCGCGGTGCTGCTGGCGCCGAGCCGGGTCCGGGTCGAGCTGCCGGAGCTTCCCGCGGACGTCGAGGTGGTCGCGCCGACGACCCGCGACGAGGCGTTCGCTTGGTTCGATTCCGAGCAGCCGAACAATCTCGCCGTACTGCGGGCCGCGGCCGGGCGTGCCGACGTACTGCTGTGGTTGTGCGTCTGGACGATCGCGGACTACCTCGACTTCCGCGGCCGGTCCGGGTATCCGCAGGCGCAGCAGTTGGCGCTCGAGGCGGCGGTGCGGCTCGGCGATCTGCCCAAGCAGGCGCACACGCGGCGCGATCTCGCCCGCGGGCACATGGCGATGCGGGAGTGGGACGAGGCGATCCGGCAGCACGAGCTGGCGCTCGGCATCGCGGAGGAGCTCGGCGACGAGGCCGGTGTCGCGCACGGTTCACTCGGGATCGGGCGGGTGTATACGCGGACCGGGGACCATCGGCGCGCGATCGAGCACACCCAGCGGGCGCTGCGGATCTACGAGCGCACCGGTCATGTCGACGCGCGGGCCAACGCCCTCAACAACCTCGGCTGGTACCACTCCGAGCTCGGCGAGTACGAGGCCGGGCTCGACTATGCGCAGCAGTCCCTGAAGCTGTACGGCGAGGTCGCCTCGGAGTTCGGCCGCGCCGTCGCCAGCGACACCAGCGGCTACGCGCTCGCCGGGCTCGGGCGGTTCGACGAGGCGATCGCGTTGTACACCGTCGCGGTGGACGTGCTGCGCGGGCTCGGCCGGCGGCTCGACACGGCGGACTGCCTGATGGCGATGGCGCGCGTCCAGGACCGCGCCGGCCGCGGCGACGGCGCCCGCGCCAGCTACGCCGCCGCCCTCGAGATCCTGGACGCGCTCGACCATCCGGACGCGCAGCTCGTCCGCAACTGCCTGGCTCAGCAGCGGTAGAAGTCCTTCGTGTACACGCCGTTCACCGCGGTCAGGGTGTGGTCGAAGCAGCCGTGCCCGATCGCCCGGTACCGCACGGTCTGGGTCCCGGTCGCGTGCCGCTGGTCCCGCGGTACGCCGTAGATCCAGGACGCGCGGCCGTCGTACGTCTCGGTGCTCGTGCGGCCCGGCGTCCGGATCGTGTCGTGGATCTTCAGGTCGGTCACGACGTCGTACCCGCCCGGAATCGTTGCGTTGGGCAAGAAGGTGAGGACGCCGGTCTTGCCGTAGTCGAGCTCGGTGCGCTCGACGCGGCCGTTGCTCGTCGTGGTCGCGGTGTCCCGCCAGTTCGCGTCGAGCACGTCGCGGGACTCGCCCGCGTCCCAAGTGTGCTTCGAGACGTTGCTGAGCGTGCGGTTCACACTCGTCCGCACACGGCCGGCCGACGTGTCGACGTACCCGCTGATCGCCAGGCTGCGGGACGCTTTGGTGTCGACGGATCCGGCCTGGTTGGGTGCGCCGGTCACGTCGTCAGTCTTGGCCAGCGGGCTGACGGCGTGCGACGTGAGGCTGCCGGTCGTCTGCGCGCGGTGCGCGTCCGTCCACACGTGCAGGTTCGGCACCGTGAACCAGCCGGACTGCCCGGCCGGTACGCCGTCGACGTGGACGCGGAACTCGTGCGGCTTGCCGTCGGTGAGCAGGCCCGCGAACGGGGTCAGGTCGTAGGTCAGCGGCTTGATGTCGAACGCGCGAGGCGCGGGGGAGGGGCGCCACGAGTACGGGTTCGACCAGCCGCCGGTGTAGATGTACGGGTACGGCAGCGCGATCCCCGCGAGTTTGCCGTCGATGCTCACGTCGACCTCGCGGTACGGCGAGCCGTCGGGGCACGAGTATCCGGTCGCGGCCGGCGCGGACGTGTCCCAGAACTCCTCGCAGCCGCCGCCGGATCCGGTCACGTAGACCTCGCCGAGCAGGCGCGTCGTGTTGCGCGGCACGGTCGCCGTACCGATCAGGTCGGAGTCCTCGCGGGTCTGGTTCTGCAGCGGGAGCACGGCGTTCGCGGTGGTGGCCGGCGGGGTGTGGTGATCGGCCATGTAGAAGTCGAGCGTCACAGTGATGTCGAGGACGCCGGTGTAGGTGTCGTTGACGACGTTGCCGAGCTCCATGACGACGGGTTGCGGCGTCCGCAGGAGCGGGGCGTACGACGTGACGTCCTTCTCCACGTCCCAGGCGATACCGTCCGCGCTCGGCTCCGGGGTCGACGTACGGAAGACGCCGACGCCGCCGATCGTGATGTGCCCGAGGCGGTCGTACTGAACGCCCTTCACGGCGCCATGCATCCGCAGCACGACCTTCGACCACGGGCCCTGGCAGGCGGCCGGGGGTGTGTACGTCGCCTGGTACGGGTCGAAGTTGCGGAACTCGTTCCGGACGATCTGCACCTCGCAGTGCCTGGTGTCCGGGACGGCCACCGCCGGCGCGGGCGTCCGCGGGTCGTCGTAGTCCGGGCCGAACTCCGACGGCGGGGTCACCGCGCGGGCCGGAGCGCCCAGAGTGAGGAGAAGAACGGATAGTGAGACAAGAGCCACCGACCGTATGCGCATGTTGCGGAAACGTAATGGAGAAGGTGCAGGTGGGCAAGCGAGTGCCATGGTCAGGACGTGCGCCTTGCGAATACTCTCCGGTTACTTGACCCCCGATGGAGGCCAGTTATGAAGCCTGTTGCCGATTCCGGACAACTCGCGCTCCTCAGCAACCGCAAGGGCACCATGGCCCAGATGTTCCTGGACCGGGTGTCGGCGACGCCCGAGCGGGAGGCGTTCCGGTTCCCGCGTGGAGAGCAGTGGAAGTCGGTGACCTGGCGGGAGACCGAGGCACTGACCCGCCGGCGCGCCGCCGGCCTGATCGCGCTTGGCGTGCAGCCCGAGCAGCGGGTCGCGATCGCCTCGAGCACCCGGATCGAGTGGATCGAGTGCTACCTGGCCGCCGTCCTGGCCGCCGCCGCGACCACCACGATCTACCCGTCGACGATCCCGGCCGACGTGGCGTTCATCGTGGCCGACGCCGACGTCCAGGTGGTGTTCGCCGAGGACGCCTCGCAGGTGGACAAGCTCCGCGCGCACCGCGCCGAGACGCCGTCGCTGCGCAAGGTCGTGCTGCTCGACGGCACGCCGCTCGAGAGTGACGGCGACTGGGTGATCGGGCTCGGCCAGCTGGACATGCTGGGCGACTCCTACCTCGCCGAACACCCGTCGATTGTCGACGATCGGATTGCAGGCATCACCCCGGACACGTTGTGCACGTTGATCTACACGTCCGGCACGACGGGGCGCCCGAAGGGCGTGCGGTTGCCGCACTCGGTGTGGACGTACGAGGGCGCCGCAGTCGAGGGGATGCGGGTGCTGTCGCCGGACGACCTGCAGTTCCTGTGGCTGCCGTTGTCGCACGTGTTCGGTCAGGTGCTGGTCGCCGTCCAGTGCCAGATCGGGTTCGCCACCGCGGTGGACGGGCGGATCGACAAGATTGTCGACAATGCGGCTGTCGTCCAGCCGACGTTCATGGCCGCGGCGCCGCGGATCTTCGAGAAGGCGCACGGGCGGATCGTGACGATGATGCAGGCCGAGGGCGGCGTCAAGGCCAAGATGTTCGACTGGGCGTTCGGGGTCGGCGCGCGAGTCTCCGCCGTACGCCAGGCCGGCAAGGAACCGAGCGGCGTGCTCGCGGCACAGTTCGCGGCGGCCGATCGGCTCGTGTTGTCGAAGATCCGCGCCCGGTTCGGCGGGCGGATCCGGTTCTTCGTGTCCGGGTCGGCGGCGCTGGACAAGAAGCTCGCGGAGTGGTTCCACGCGGCCGGGTTGCTGATCCTCGAAGGGTACGGGCTGTCGGAGACGGCGGCGGGGTCGACGTTGAACCGGCCCACGCAGTACCGGCTGGGCAGCGTCGGGCCGGCGTTCCCCGCGACGCGGTTCAAGATCGCCGAGGACGGCGAGATCCTGATCAAGGGCGACGGCGTGATGAGCGGGTACCACAACCAGCCGGAGCAGACCGCCGAGGTGATCGACGCCGACGGGTGGTTCCACACCGGCGACATCGGTCACTTCGAGGACGAGTTCCTGTTCATCACCGACCGGAAGAAGGACCTGTTCAAGACGTCGGGCGGCAAGTACGTCGCACCGCAGGCGATCGAGGGCCGTTTCAAGACGATCTGCCCGTACGCGAGCCAGTTCGTCGTCCACGGCAACCTGCGCAACTTCGTCTCCGCCCTCGTCACCCTCGATCCCGACGCGATCCAGGGCTGGGCCGGCGCGAACGGCCTCGGCGGCAAGCCGTACGCCGAGATCGTGACGTCGGACGCGGCCCGCGCCATGGTCCAGGGCTACGTCGACGAACTCAACGCCGGCCTGAACCGCTGGGAAACCATCAAGAAGTTCACCATCCTCGACCGCGACCTCACGGTCGAGTCCGGCGAAATGACCCCCAGCCTCAAACTCAAACGCAAACACGTCGAGACCCAATACTCCGACCTGCTGGACAAGATGTACGAGTAAGCGGGCGGTACGCGAGTCGTGAGATTCGGCTGTCCGAGCCGACCAATATCCACGACTCGCGGCTCGGGTCGTCCGCCAATCGCCACGACTCGGCGATGAGCAGTCAGGGTGTTCTGGCCCGGGCTGCCTCGGTGAAGGTGCTGGCGTCGAGCCGGACCGTGATCGCGGCGACGCGCAGCGACGGCTGCAAGGATTGCCAGAGGAGGTCGGTGATCTCGGACCAGGGGAGTGCGATCGCCGTGACTTCGGGGTGGCCGTTGACGACGACGTTGTCCGCAGTGCCGGCGTACGTCGTCGTGGTGAGGGCGGTGCCCGGTGCGATGCGAGCGGCGTACAACGACGGATGCTCGGTGAGCTCGGGCGCCCCGTCGTACGGCCGCGCGGCCCCGATCACCACATCCTTCAGCCCGGCAGACGTGAGTGTCGCGCCGGCAGTGATGCGTGGGGTGCGGATCGGCGGGTCGGGCTCGTACGTGAGCTCGCGCATCGCAATCTGGAGATCGGGCTGCCGGGCTCGCGCGGCGGCCAGCTCACCCACCTGCGTGCCGTTCCCGACGATGACCCAGTCGTCCCCACGGGTCGCCGCCGTGTAGTGGCGCAGATCGTCGACCGGCCCGCCGGACGTGTCCCGCACGATGATCTCGCGCTCGCGCACGACGAGCTCACGCGCCTGCGACGCCGCGGACCGCCCGGTCAACCAGTACGAGAAGAACGGCACGCCGTCCACGTCCCGCCCAATCGCCAGCCCACGCCCCGGATACTCGACCCCATCCCGCAACATGGCCGCGAGCATACGCGCGCCACTGAACCCGCCCAGCTGACATCCTGTCCGCGATGACACCGGATTGCAGCCCGATCCTGTTCCTCGATGTCGACGGGACTCTCCTGCCGTGCGGCGGCGATCCCGCAGGCCGACTGCTCGTCGCGGGCGTCGGGCCGCGGCTGGGAGCGCTGCCGTGTGAGCTGGTGTGGGCGACGACATGGGGAGAGCAGGCCAACGACGAGCTCGCTGCTCGGCTCGGCTGGCCGCGGCTGCCGGTGGTGACCTGGGAGTCGGACAGCGAGCACGAGGCAGAGGACCGTTGGTTCGGCCTGCACTGGAAGACGCGCGGTCTCGTGCAGTGGGCAGGAGTTCGTCCGTTCGCCTGGCTCGACGACGAGATCACTGACGCAGATCGTGAGTGGGTCCGGACGCAGCACGCCGGCGCAGCCTTCCTCCGGCAGGTGCAGCCGTACCGCGGAGTCACGGACGAGGACCTCGCCGCACTCGAGGACTGGCTTGAGTGGCGATGAGGGTCAGGCCGGGCGGCGGGAGCTGTTGATCAGGCGTTGGGTTGCTGTTGGGTCGTGGGCGGGGAGGATGACCAGGCCTGGCAGGTGTTCGGCGAGGGCGAGGACCTGGTTGGTGGTTCGTTCAAGTTCGCCGCGGTCGCCGACGCCTGGGAGTTGGCGGCGTTCGAGCAGGCCGGCTTCGTAGGTGAGGTCGCCGACCATCAGGAGCGGTGGCAGGTCGCGGCGCCGGACGAGCATCGACATCGAGCCGGGTGTGTGGCCGGGCGTCGGCAGCAGGACGATCGACCCGTCGCCCATCACGTCGTACATCTCGGTGAACGGCGCCAGGCCGGGATCGTCGGTCGGTGTGAACCTGACGTGCTTCCAGCGCCGGCCGGGTACGTCGATGTGCGCGCGAAGGAAGCCGCGCGCCTCGGGGGAGAACCCCGACAGCTCGGCCCATTCGGCCGGTGTGATCAGGAGGTCGCCGCTCAGTTGCGGGATACCGCCGATGTGGTCCTGGTGCAGGTGGGAGATGATCGCCTTGTCGACGTCGGTCACGGAGTACCCGAGCGTGCCCAGTTGCGCGTCGAGGGTCTCGTCCGCGCCGATGTGGAACTTGGCGAGCCGGTCGTACACGACGCCGGCGAATCCGCTCGGGAAGTACGACGGGTCGGTCACCGAGGCGCGGTCCTGTCCGGTGTCGAACAGCACCAGCCCGTCGACGTGCTCGACGACGTACACGTTGATCGGGCGGGGCGGCAGCCACCGGCGGGAAGTGAGCAGCCACCAGTACAGCGGCTTCTTCGTGCCGTGGGCGTGCTCGGGATGGATCTCGACGCTGCCGGTGCTGATGACCGACACAGCGCGGACCGGATCTTCGGTGCCGGCGGGCAGTCTGATCGCTTCCGTGGACATCTGAACTCCCTTCGGGCCCCGACGGATTCGGGGCCGAGGAGATCAGTCTTCGCCCGGCGGCGCGGCCCGTCTGTGACTTTTGTCGTCCGCGGAAGTTGCCGTGGTCACTCCGGATTCCACGTCTGGTCGTGGAGCCCGGTCGGGTCGAGGATGTGCACGGTGTCGGCCGCGGTCGCGACCAGGCCGGCCTGCCGGAACTCCCGCAGTACCCGGGCCACCACTTCACGGACCGAGCCGACGGCGTCCGCGAGTTCCTGCTGGGACACGTGCGCAGCGAGTTCGCCGCGCGGGCTCTGTTGTGTGGATGCCAGGTCGAGCAGGTGGGCGGCGACCCGCTGCCGCACCGTGCCGAACGCGTTCACCGCGGTCTGTCGCAGGTTCTCGTACAAGCGACGGCTCAGCTCCTCCGCCAACGCCCACCCGACGCGGCTGTCCGCACGCGCAGCGGCCGTCAGTAGACCGGCGTCGATCCGAAACAGAGTTGAATCCGCGAGCGTCTGTACGCCGACATTCGCCGGCCCGCCGACGAGTACCGCGATGCCGAGCACGTCGCTGATCCGCGCGTACCGCACCGTCACCTGGCGGCCCTCGGGCGACGACATGAACACCCGCAACAACCCACGAACGACCAGCACCGCCTGTGGAGCCGCGCCCTCCCGGTACAGCGTGCTACCTGCGGGGTAATCGGCCCGCCGACCCGACGCGACCAACCGCCCGGTCAGCTCCTCCGGCAACCCACCGAGAAAACTGCCCGCCATCGCAGCAGCCACGTCCACAGCCACCCGTCAAGCATGACAGCTCACGGGGAGTCGGACTCCGTCGCGAGCCAGGCGGGTGGAGTTGCGCCGTACGTCGTGTAGCGCTCGCAGACGCGTTGGTTGTTCTTGTTGGTGGGATCGTCGAAACCCAGGAAGGTCAGGGCCGTGCTGCCCATGAAGCTGTCCAGGTGGGTCGGGAACTTGGCGAGGTACGCGGCGCGGACCCTGGTCAGGAAGTGCTCGAAGTCCAGATGGCTCGCGACCATGTACCAGTCCGAGCCGAACATGAATCGCTGTCGCATCTCCTGCTGTGCGGTGAAGATCTGGTCCAGAACCTCGATGGTGTCGTCCAGGTCGTCCAGGTCGTGGTTGCCGATGTCGGCGTACAACCTCGGATGGACGCTGGTGAGCTCGGCGATCCTCCGCGGCCAGTCGGGTCGGCCGTTCCATCCGAAGTGACCGAGGTTCAGCCGGAGACCTCCCCATTGCTCCAGGACCGTGGCCCAGCGCTCGGGGCCCGAGAAGTCCATGTAAGCGCGCTTCGCGAACTGGGTCGGGTTCCCGTGAGCGGTGATCGGGACGTCGTGCTCGGTGCACCAGTCGTAGAGGTTCGCCAGCGCGTCGTCGACGCCGAGGGCCTGCTCCGCGCTCATGCCGGGGACGCCGGCCTGCCGATTGCGCCAGGGGAGGAACCCCATCGGCGGATACATCTTGACGCCGATGCACCCGAACTCGGTCACGGCTTCCTTCACCAGGGCGACCGCGCCGAAGCGGCGCGGATCAAACCCGACGAACGGCAGGACCTGGGCGCCGAGCTGCCCGAGGATGCCCAGCCGGCTGATCTTCTCCTGGAGTTCCAGTTGCTGCAGCGGACTGGTCTTCGGACTGTCATCGAGGCCCTGCAAATCGACGAGCATCGGCGTGAACAGATCGACCTCGGGATAGGTATCGATCAGCGCTCTCGTCAGTGCCAACCGGTTCTTGCCGAACAGCGCAGCCCAGCTCAGATAGCGACGAAGATCGTCGATGCCACCGAGAAACGACTCGTCCGGTGAGCTCGGCCGCCGGCCGTCAGCAGCCTCGGCTCCGGCGGCCGCGGCGAGAACCGGCTGCTCGTGTTCAAGCCTGGTGAGCAGATCCTCGCCGTCCGCGGCCGCCTGGCTCAGCGCGGATTCCTCCACCCCTTCGTTCTCCCCAGGCCCAGACTCGATCAGCCGGTCGAGTTCGGCGATCTCGTCCGCTCCGGACGCCATCCCCTGGGTGATGTCGGCCAGCGCCCAGGCGAGGGCCTTGGCCAGCTGGCTGCGTTGTCCGGCCACGGCCTTGACGAACCCTCTCACCGGGAGGTCGTCCCCGTTGAATGTATGGCAGTGAATGTCGACGACCGTCACGGTTCCCCCTCGTCGATCGACCCCTGCCGCCATGATGCTCCGCGGACCCGCAAGACGTAAGAGCGCAGCTGGTGACAGTACGTGACGAGCGTTGCTATCTTGGGCTTGGGGGTGGGGGACATGACGCTGCCTGAGCGCGAGATTCCCGAGACACAGCGGGCGAAGCAGGGCGACGAACTGGCGCCCGAGGACATCACGCCGGTGAATCGTCCGGTCTACATGCTGGTGATCGGCGGGCTCTTGCTGGCGCTGCTCGTCGGCATGGTCGGCTGGCTCGTCCTGGTGCTGAACGACAAGAACATGCCGGAAGGATTGGCCGTGCTACTGGGATCCATCGGCGGCGCACTGGTCGGTGTGCTGGCGAGCACGAGCAAGAAGTAGGTCCCGCGCATGGCCGATCATCCGCTCGATCGTTATCCGTTGCCGTTCGGCGATCCCGTCGTACAGAACGTCCTGCGCACGCTGACCTCGGTGTATCGACGGTACAAAGACATCGCCGAGGTGGTCGACGACGTCGGTATCGACGGCAGCGAGATCGACTTCGACGGCGCGGCTCAGTCGATCTGGCGTTCGGTGCTGAAGGAAGCGGCCAGGACCGAGCAATTGCGTGCGCTGCTGGAACATGTCGCCACGAAGCAGCCTCGGCTCGCGCCCGTGCTGGCCGACGCGTTGGCGTCGAATCCCGTGAGCCCGCCGGCCGAGGAGGAAACCGAGGGCGGCGGTCCGCCGTGGAAGGGATTCAGCGGGGAGGGCACCGAGCGGCAGATCGTCGAGGGCCAGAACACCTTGCTCGACATCTCGTTCCTCGAGGTCGGTCTGGATCGGGCCCGCTCGATCTGCCTGCTCAAGGTACGGATCGGCAAGAAGCGCTACTTCGGAACGGGTTTCCGGATCGGTGCGGATCTGATCCTGACCAATCATCACGTCGTGTTTCAGGAGACCGCGGGCGTACTCACGCCGGCGTCCGAGATCGAGGCGTGGTTCGGCTGGGAGCTCGATCGGGCAGACGCGCCCAAGCAGCCGTTCGTCGTGGCCTGCGATCCCGGCTCGGTGATCGCGGGCGCCGATCGGGACTGGGCTGTGCTGAAGGCGACCACGCCGATCCCGCCCGAGTTCCCCGCGCTGTCGATCGCCGCCGCGACGGTCGACCTGGCCGTCGACGACCGGGTCTACATCATCCAGCATCCGGGTGGCCGCCCGAAGATGATCGGGATGCACCACAACCTGGTGCGTTCGGTCGACGATTCCGTGGTCCAGTACTGGACGGACACCGAGGGTGGATCGTCGGGCGCACCGGTGTTCGACGAGGAGTGGAACGTCGTCGCGTTGCACCATCGCTGGGTCGAACGGGAGATCGACGGCAAACCGGAGTACCGGAACCAGGGACAGCGGATCGACCGAGTCGTCGCTGACCTCGCGGCGGCCGGGGTGCAGGGGGTGTCATGAGCGGGCAGCTGTGGATCGAGGAGTCCACGGACGAGAAGGACGAACAGACCACGGCGCTGGCGATGTTGCTGGCGGAGCTCGTGCGGTACCGGCGGGACGTCGAGAAGGAGCTGGAGTCGATCGACGAGATCGACGTCGCCGACATCTACTGGGACGAGCAGTTCCAGGCCAAGGCGTTCTGGACCGGGTACGTCCTGGACCTGCGCCGCGGCGGACGGCTGCGGTACGTCGTCGCGCACATGGCGGACCGGTACCCGGCGCGGCGCGAGGACCTCGAGTACTACCTGAAGCTCAAGCTGACCAAGCGGGGCTCGGCCTGGTACGAGCCGCCGGATCCGCTCGACGCGATGTTCGTCGGCTCGGGAATGTCGCAGCCGATGATCAACCGCGGCAAGCTTCGCGCCGAGCTCAGGAAACTGAACAAGGAGGGCTTCCGGACGCTCAACATCACCGGCGGGTCGGCCTCGGGCAAGACGTACTCGTACCAGCTCGTGCAGGTGCTCGCGCGGTCGGAGGGCTTCCCCGTGCTGTTGATCGACGTGGCTGAATGGGGCACCGAGCGGTTCGGCGCGCTCGAGTTGGCGCAACGGCTCGCCGGCCACTTCAAGTTCGCCATCAGCGCGGACGTGGTCGCCGACGTACCCGATCCGCACACCCGCGCGCGGCTGCTGATGAACGAGTTGCGGGACAACTTCCCGCCGGTGCGGTCACCGCGCTGGATCGTGATCGACGGACTCGACCGGGCCAACGTCGATCCCGACGCGCGCGGGCTTGTCGAGAAGCTGCTGCACTCCGTCGACGTCAACGCCGAGCTCGGTGAGGTCAAACTCGTGGTCACCGGCTTCGACGGCCTGGTGCCGCCGCAGACCCGCAAGGAGCCGATCAGCCCGATCACGCGTCCGGACGTCCGCCAGTTGTTCGCGGTGGCCGCCGCGCACCTCGGCTATCCGGCGACCGACGCCGAGCTCGACGGCTGGACCTCCCAGGTGTGGGACGGACGCGACCCGGTCGCGGACGAGTTCGCGCTCGCCGGCGAGACGATCTACGGGATCGCGCGGGAGACCATCTGCAGCTTGATCGGACAGAGCGCATGACCAGCCTGCCGGAGCCGCGCACGGCCGGGCGGCCGGTCCGGAGCCGTCGTACCCACCTGATCCAGCCGCCCAGCCCGCGGGAGCTGCTCCGGGCTCAGGCCGCCGTCCTGGTCTGGTTCGATGCCTGGTGGCTGGATGTTCCGGGCGAATCCGACGAGGTCGACGAGGCGATCAGCGAGTTCCTGATCGAGGACTGCCGCCGAGTGCGCGGGCCGGACGGCGCCGCGCACTGGGCCCTGGTCGATTCGGTACGCCGACGGACCCTGCGAGACCTCGGCCCGAAAGGTGCCGCCGATGCGCTCCGCCGTACGACGATCAACCCGACAGGGCCCGCGCAGAGCGCCTTGTCCCGCGCGATCGACCCGACGCCGACGGCGGACGGTGAGCCGCCGACGCTGGAATCGCTGTCGGCGGACCTGCAGGTCGCGCGCTGGCTCAGCGACGCCTTCCCGGCCGCCCGGAACGTCGAGGCCATCGAGGCGGCCCTGGCCCGGGAGGAACTGCTCGCCCCGCTGAAGACCTTCGGCGCCCACGGCTTCTACGGACGTACGACGGAACTCGGGTTGCTCCAGGAGCACCTGTTCGGCGGAACGCGACCGCTGGTGATCTCGGGTGTCGGCGGGGTCGGGAAGTCGACACTGCTGGCGAAGTTCATCACCGGGCGGACGGACGGGCTGTTCGCGTACCTCAACTTCGACCGGGGCGCGCTGGAGGCCGACCGGCCTGCCCAGCTGATGTCCGAGATCCTGCGTCAGCTGACAATCCAGCAGCCGGTGCTGTCGGAGCGACTGCGGCCGTTGATCGACGACTTGCGGGTTCAGGAGAACACCGACGAGGAGACCCTCGGCCTCAGCTCACACGCGTCGGCGCCGACGAGCAGCACCCGGTTGTCCCGGAGTCTGATCGCGCGGGCCGCCAAGCTCATCACGCCGTACGTCAGCGGCGGGCTGCTCGTCGTACTCGACACCTTCGAGGAGGTCCAGCGCCGCCGGATCACCGATCTGTACGTGCTGAAGGACTTTCTCGACCAGCTACTGCGCCTGATCCCGATGACAAGGATCGTGATCGCGGGGCGGGCGCTCGACACCGGACTGGGTGCGGAGCTGGACGCCACGGTGATCTCGCTGACCGAGCTGGACCACACGTCGGCGGTACAGATGATCCTCGACGCGGACGGGGTGGCCGCATCGGTGGAGCTGGCCGAGCGGACCATCGGACTGGTCGGTCGCAACCCGTTGAGCCTGCGCCTTGCGATCGAGATCCTCCGGGTCAGCCAGGCCGACGATCCGCTGCTCGACCTGGAGCTGCAGGAGGGCCAGATCCAGGGCGTCCTGTACCGGCGAATCCTGATGCACATCGACAACCGGGAGGTACGCCGGATCGCGCACCCCGGACTGGTGGTCCGAGTGGTGACGCCGGACGTCATCCGGCACGTCCTGGCCAGACCGTGCGGTATCACGGTGAAGACCGACCGGCACGCGAACGAGCTGTTCCGGCAGCTGGAGCGGGAGGCGACGCTGGTCACGAGCGACGGCCGTTCGCTGCGACATCGCGCGGACGTCCGGAAGCTGATGCTGCCGAAGCTCCAGCGGGACCAGAAGCCGCAGGTCGCAAAGATCCACCGGGCCGCGTACAGATACTACGCGCGGCTGCGGGGCCCGGCCGCCCGGGCGGAGGAGCTGTACCACCGGCTGATGCTCGGTCAGACCGGCAGTACCCTCGCCGCCCACTGGGACAAGGATGCGCTGCCGTCCCTGCTGGACTCGATCGACGAGCTTCCCGCGCGCGGCCAGCAGTATCTGTGGGCGCAGGCCGAGGGGCGGATCAGCCTGCCGGACGAGATCATGCGCGAGGCCGACGACCAGACCTGGGCGGCCGCGACGGCGCCCCTGATCGCCGCCGAGTTGCGCGCCGGCCGGCCCGAGGTCGCGCTCGATCTGGCGCATGAGCGTCGCGGACCGAACGGCGAGTCGCTGGTGCCGTCGGCCGAGGTGGAGGCGCTCGAAGCATTCCGTGAGTTCGACGAGGCCTTGCGGGTACTGCGGGGCGCCCGGGACGCGGCGTTGCGCCGGCGGCGGTCGGAGGAAGCGGTCAGCCTGACACTCGACGTACTGCGCGTGCTCGAACGGATGCAGCGGTTCCTCGAAGCGGTCCGTGAGGCCTCCGAGCTCCGTGACGCGCTGAGGGCGGGGTACGGTGAATCCGCCCTGGACTATCTGGTCGCGACCACGAGTTATCTGCGGTTGCTGCGCCGAAGCGGCCGGCAGGACAGCCCGGAGTACGCCGAGGGCGTCGCGGACGCGGTGCAGAAGGCCGAGAACCTCACGCTGCGGGAACTGGGCAGCCGTCCCGGCCTGACCCGCGAGTTGCTCGCCGAGATCGGAACCGCCTCCGAGAAACTCCTCCGGTTCGGGATCGAACAGGTCGGCGTGGCCCGCGGACAGACCGAACGGCTCGACTCCGAGCTCGCCAAGGTGGATGCGACGACCGGCTCGGGCCCGTACGACGACGAGGACGACGACGCCGAGGACGGGGACTACGACGCCGAACCGCTGGTCGAGCCGCGGAGCCGAACCGCGAGCAAGGTCGCGGAGTACCTGAACGAGGTCGGACCCGACGACGACCTGTCGCATGCCATCTCGGAGAGCTGGCAGGTGGAGACGGACGGCCTCTACTCCTGACTCGCCGCGAGTGCGGCGTGTTTGCCGGTGGTGAGGGTGGCCTTGGTCGATCATCTGCTCGGCGATGCGGCCGACGGCGTGGGAGAAGGCTTCGGAGTTGTCGGGGGCCCAGTCGATGAGGCGGGCAAGCATCCAGCTGCGGAAGGCGCCGACGAAGCGCTGGAACATCTCCAGGCCGAGGGTGGTGAAACGGTAGTGGCCGAGCGCCTCGGACAAGTAGCCGTCGGCAATCAGTTGGCCGGCCAGGGGTTCCAGTACGCCGGGTGGCATCCGTAGGTCGCCGGTGATCTCGGCGAGGGTGGCGGAGCCGGATTCGGCGCCGCCGCGGAAGACGCGCATGATCATCCAGGCCTCTGCGGCGCTCAGCGGATGGTCGGCAGCGCGGGCGCCACGATCGGCTGGTCGAGGGCCGCGAGCAACATTCCGAGCATGATCGCGACCACGACCGCGTTCCGGGTGGCGCGTCCGACAGGCTGAGCCTCCGTCTCCATGAGCTGAATGTCATCGTCGCAGCACTGTCCGCTACCGCAATCGCTCGGCGATGCGGTCAAGGAACCATGAGGGACCGAAGGACAGGAGGTGTCCGCCTGTTCGCGGGTGGCTGAGCGTGGCGACCGCGACGACGGTGGGGGACCACCTGCCCTTAGGTACCCCCGTACCATGGGTGGGTGCCGTCGACATTGCCCGAGGGGGAGGTTGCGCCCCGGGACGGGGTGCTGCCGGATGCTGCCGTCCGGGAGGCGGTGGAGCGGCCGCTGGGGTTCTACCTGCACGTGCCGTTCTGCGCGTCGCGCTGCGGGTACTGCGACTTCAACACCTACACCGCGAAGGAGTTGGGCGGCGGTGGGTCGCAGGCGTCGTACGCCGAGACCGCGGTCGCCGAAGTCCGGCTCGCGCGGCGCGTCCTGCAGGACCTGGACCGGCCGGTCGAGACGGTGTTCTTCGGAGGCGGTACGCCGACCCTCCTGCCCGCCGCGGATCTGGGGAAGATGCTGGCCGCGGTGCGGGACGAGTTCGGTCTGGCGCCGGGCGCGGAGGTGACGACCGAGGCGAATCCGGAGTCGGTGGATCCGGCCTACCTCGAGGCGTTGCTCGAAGCGGGGTTCACGCGGGTGAGCTTCGGCATGCAGAGCGCGTCGTCGCACGTCCTGCGGATCCTCGACCGGCAGCACACGCCGGGGAGAGCGTTGCAGGCGGTGAAGGAAGCGACCGCGGCCGGCTTCGAACACGTGAACCTCGACCTGATTTACGGCACCCCGGGTGAGTCGCTCGACGACTGGCGGGCGTCGCTGGAGTCGGCGCTGTCGGCGC
This sequence comes from Kribbella sp. NPDC004138, assembly GCF_053603655.1. Lineage (NCBI taxonomy): Bacteria > Bacillati > Actinomycetota > Actinomycetes > Propionibacteriales > Kribbellaceae > Kribbella > Kribbella sp. NPDC004138. The sequence continues at coordinate 160,944 of NZ_JBSGFZ010000012.1, read as the reverse complement.
AGCCGGACCATGTCAGCGCTTATGCCTTGATCATCGAGGACGGTACGCAGCTCGCGCGGCGGATCCGGCGTGGTGAGCTGCCGATGCCGGACGACGACGACCTCGCCGACAAGTACGTGCTGGCCGACGAGCTGCTGTCGGCCGAAGGTCTGCGGTGGTACGAGGTGTCCAACTGGGCCCGCAGTGCGGAGGCGCGCTGCCGCCACAACGAGCTGTACTGGCGGGGCGACACCTGGTGGGGGATCGGCCCGGGCGCGCACAGCCACGTCGGCGGGGTGCGCTGGTGGAACGTCAAGCATCCGACCGCGTACGCCGAGCGGATCAACGCGGGTGAGAGTCCGGCCCACGCGCGCGAGACCCTCGACGAGGAGACCCGGCGGATCGAGCGGGTGCTGCTCGAGGTCCGGCTGTCGGCGGGGCTGCCGCTGGACGTGCTGGATGCGGCGGGGCGTGCTGCCGTGGATGACGTCGTCGGCAACGGCCTGGCCGTGCTCGAAGGCCGGCCGGCGGGCGACGAGCGGCTCGTGCTGACCGATCGCGGGCGGTTGCTTGCCGATGCGGTGGTCCGCGACCTGCTGCCGTGAAAGTGATCAGAACTGATCACAGTGAGCTGTTGACGACTGTTGTGAGCAGACGGCAGGCTGTGCGGTAAGCGTTTACTACTGCCGCCCGAGGAGTCCGCGATGCCGCCCTTCATCCGTCGTCGACTGTTGCTTCAGGCCGGGCTCGCCGCCGGTGCGCTCAGCACGCTCGGGCTGCCCACCCGCGCGTTCGCCGAGGACGAGTTCGACGTCCTGCGGGCGCGCTGGGCCGAGCTCAGCACCGGTGGCGCGATCGACGCGGCCGATCCGGCGTACGCCGACGCGCTCGCGAACCTGAGCTCGCAGGCCCAGCAGTTCGTCGACACGATGATCACCGCGGCCGACCGGACGGCGCTCTGGCCGGACCTGCCGCTCAGCCCGAGCAGTGGCAACTTCAGCATCAGCTACACCCGCCTGAAGACGATCGCGCTGGCGCGTGCGACCGCCGGGACCACGCTGACCGACGCCGGCTCCCTGCTCAGTGGCGCGCTCGACTTCCTGAATGCCAAGGCGTACAACGAGACGCTGAAAGAGACCGGGAACTGGTGGTTCTGGGAGATCGGCTCGCCGCGCGCTCTGCTGGACACCTGCATCCTGGCGTACGACGTGCTGTCGGCCGACCAGCTCACGAAGTACCTGACGGCCGTCGACCGGTTCGTGCCCGATCCGAACCGGCGGACCAACGCGCCCACGCTCCGCGAGACCGGCGCGAACCGGGTCGACAAGGCGCTGATCGTCGCGCTCCGCGGCATCGTCGGCAAGTCGGCCGCGAAACTCGCCGCCGCCCGTGACGCGCTCAGCGACGTCGCCGAATCCGGCAAGAACAGCGTCTTCACCTACGTCACCAGCGGCGACGGCTTCTACCGTGACGGCTCGTTCGTCCAGCACGGCAACCTCGCGTACGTCGGTACGTACGGCAACGTCGCGCTCGGCGGTGTCGCGAACCTGATCGCCTTGCTCGGCGGCTCCACCTGGGAGATCGCGGACCCGAACCGCTCCGTACTGCTCGACGCGGTCGAGGCCAGCTTCGCCCCGTTCGTCGTCGACGGTCTGATGATGGACTGCGTGTCCGGCCGGGCGATCTCCCGCGAACGCGCCGGCGACCACCGCAACGGGCACGGCACGACGTCGACCGTCCTGCTCCTCGCGAGCGGCGTCGCCGAGCCCTACGCGTCTCGCTACAAGGCCCTGGCCAAGGGGTGGATCACCCGCGATCGGCTCGACGACTACCTGCCCGGCGCGTCGATCCCCGAGATCTCCCGGGCGAAGGCGCTGCTCGCCGACGCCGCCGTCACACCGGCGCCGGCCGTGCCGCGGCACTTCCAGTTCTACAACCAGGACCGCGTCGTGCACCGCCGCCCGGGCTGGACGTTCGCGATCGCGATGTCGTCGAAGCGCATGGCCCGCTACGAGTGGGGCAACGGCGAGAACCTCCGCGGCTGGTACGTCGGCGACGGGATGACGTACCTGTACAACGACGACCAGTCCCAGTTCAACGACGCGTACTGGCCGACGGTCGATGCGCAGCGCATGCCGGGTACGACGGTCAGCACGCAGCCGCGGCAACCGGGTGGGGCCGGCAGCGGCACCGGGACGGTCGCGGCCTACGCCGAATGGGTCGGCGGAGCGTCGTACCGGGGCGTCGCCGGTGCGGTCGGCATGCACTTGATCAACCACGACAAGACCTTGCAGGCAAGGAAGTCCTGGTTCTGTCTGCGTGACTCGATCGTGGCGCTCGGCGCCGGGATCAGCGGCACCGACGGCTACCCGGTGGAGACGATTGTCGACAATCGGAATCTCCACGAGAACGGGACGGCCGCGCTGCAGATCGACGGGCGGCCGGCCGCGGACCAGACGTACTCCGATCCGGTTTGGGCCCACTTGGACGGCGTTGCCGGCTACGTCTTCCCGGCCGGTGGTCGTCTGCGGGTGCAGCGTGAGGACCGGACCGGGGCCTGGTCCGAGATCAACGTCGGCAACGACACGGCCGGCTCGACCACGCCGTACATCCGCCGCTACGCGAAGCTCGTCCTGGAGCACGGAACGGACGTCGGCTCGTACGCGTACGTGGTGTTGCCCAACGCAACCAGCCGGCGGACGGCAGAGTTGGCGGCCGATCCCGGGATGACGATCCTTGTCAACAATCCGAATGTCCAAGCCATTCGATCCCACCGCGAGAACCTCGTGCTGGTGAACTTCTGGACCGCAGGCTCCGTGTCCGAGGTGCCGGGCGGCGCCGGAGCGCCTTCGGTGGTGTGTGACGGGCCTGCTTCGGTGGTGATCGGCAAGGAGGGACCGACGACGACTGTCGCGGTCTCCGATCCGAGCCGGACCGCGCAGACCGTCCGGCTGACCGTCGACCGGCAGGTCGGCGAGGTGATCGCGAAGGATCCGGCGGTCACGGTAGTTGCTGCTGGCAAGCAGCTTGTCCTGGACGTCGCGGTCGGCGGCACCAAGGGTGCCACCCACAGCGTGTCCTTCCACTGAGTTTTCGCAAGCAACCGGGGCCGGCCACCAGGGCCGGCCGGGTCGCCGGGTGCTGGCAAGTTCAACCAGGAGGTTGTTCGATGATGCCGCACGCCCGCCCCCTGCAGCTCACCAGGCGACGCGTCCTTCAAGTAGCCGGAGCCGGTGTGGCGCTGGCCGCCGTACCAGCGGTAGCCAGGGCGCAGACCAGCACCAGCACGATCACCATCCCCGCGCTCCCGTCGGCGCGCACCACCGAGCTCGACCGGACGCAGGACTCGCTCAGCGCCAGCGAACTCCGCCCGACCGGCTTCTACCTGCCGGCGGCCACCGCGCTCACCGTTGTCGTCCACGCCGGCAGCCAGGCTCCGACGCTGGTGATCGGCGCGCCCGACGCCGACGCCCGCAAGGAGTTCAAGTCGCCCCGCGAGTACCCGCTCCAGGTCGGTCGCAACACCGTGACCGACGCCGGCGGCGGTGTCGTCTACCTGAAGCTGATCGGCGACACCGGTCAGGCCAAGGTCTCGATCGGCGAGCAAGCGCAGCCGATGCCGTACTTCGTCCTCGGCTGCACCGGCGAGGCCGACTTCCAGCGCCAGCTCGACGAGCGCACCACGCCGTACGTCGAACTCGTCGGCCCGCACGCGATGATCACCGTGGAACGCGCGTCGGCCTTGACGTACCGCACCGAGAACCACACCGACCTGCTGGCCACCTACGAGGAGATCATCGGGATCGAGGACGCGACCAGCGGGTACGACGGATCCGCGCCGGCGCACGCCCGCCTGGCGCACCGGTACCACTTCGTCGGCTACCCGTCGGCGATCACCGGCGTCGGGGCGTACGCGACGCACGGGCACATGTCGTTCCCGCCGCCGATCCAGGACCGGATGCTGACCGTGACCGGCCTGCGGACCCGCGGCTGGGGCATCTACCACGAGCTCGGTCACCAGCATCAGCAGATCACCTACAAGCCGAGTTCGCTGACGGAGGTGACGGTCAACATCTACTCGCTCGCGGTCAACGCGGTCTTCGCCACGAAGTACGGCCAGGTGCCGCGGCTGCACGCGCCCGACGCCAAGACCGGGCTGACGCCGTGGCAGAGCGCTCCCGGCAAGCTGCGGACGCCGGGCGTGAACTACGGCACGACGTTCGACCCTTACGAGAAGCTCGTGATGTTCGAGCAGCTGCGGCTGGCGTTCGGCAACAGCTTCTGGCCGGACCTGCACAAGCTGGTCCGGGTCGAGCGGCCGTACGCGAGCGACTACACCGACGAGGTACTCCGGCTGCGCAACTTGGTCGTCCTGTCCAGCCAGACGGCCGGCTACGACCTGAGCGACTTCTTCCGGGCCTGGGGCGTCCCGGTCGACGCCGAGGCGGTCGCCCGGATCGGCGCGCTGCACCTGACCCCGCCGCCGACCGACCCGTCCGCGATCCGCGGGTAGACAATCCGGCGAGTAGACAATCCGCGAGTAGACAAAAGGACGAAGGCACCCACCGGGTCGAGGTGGGTGCCTTCGTCGTTCGGGGGCGGGCTCAGTCGCGCAGGAAGAGCTCGATCACACAGCTGTCGACCTCGGGGGCGCGGTTCGGCAGCTTGAGCGTCAGCGTGTTCTCCGGCAGGCCGGTGAGGTACGTGTGCCCGGGCGCCGACGGATCGACGTCCACCCGCTTGACCTCCGATGCGTCGTGCAGGAACTGCGCGTACTCGACGCGGTCGCCCAGCCCGGGCAGATGGAGATGACCCATCGGCCAGGCGAACACGTGCAGGTACAGCCGCCGCCCGTTCTGCGTGTAGCGGCAATCCGCCGGCGGCACGTACGAGCTCGGACCGCAGCCGCGCACGGACCGTTCGTGCAGCCGCATCCAGTCCCCGATGCCCGAGAGGACGGCGAGTGCGCGCGGCTCCCACGCGCCACGCCCGTTCGGGCCGACGTTGAGCAGCATGTTGCCGCCCTTCGAGACCGCGTCGACGAGCATCCGGATCAGCAGCGCCGGCGACTTCCAGTCGTGGTTGTCGCGGTGGTACCCCCAGCTGCCGTTGAGGGTGTGGCACGCCTCCCACGGCACCTGCGTCCCGTTGCCGGCAGCAACCTCGTTCCCCGGCGGTTGCACCTGCTCGGGCGTGGTGAAGTCACCCGCACCGAGTCCCAGTCGATTGTTGACAAGGATGCCCGGTTGCAGCTCGCGGACCATCGCGAGCAGTTCGGCCGACCGCCACTCGTCCGGGCCCTTGGCGTTGAACCCGCGATCGGCGTACGAGAAGTCGAACCACATCACGTCGATCTGCCCGTACTCCGTGAGCAGCTCGCGGACCTGGCCGTGCAGGTAGTCGGCGTACTTCGAGACGTCGCGGTCGGCCGTACGGTCGATGAAGTCGACGTCCTTGCGCTGCGGGTGGTACAGGTCGACGGGGAACTCCGGGTGGTGCCAGTCGAGCAACGAGTGGTACAGCCCGATCTTGAACCCGCGCGCCCGGAACGCGTCGACCATCGGCGCGAGCAGGTCCTTGCCCCACGGCGTGTTCGGCGCCGAGTAGTCGGTCAGCTTGGAGTCCCACAGGCAGAACCCGTCGTGGTGCTTGGTGGTGATCACCAGGTAGCGCATCCCGGTGTTCCACGCATCGTCCGCCCAGCGCACCGGGTCGTACAGGTCCGGCTCGAAGCGGTCGAAGTACGGCTGGTAGTCGTCGTCGGTGAGCTGTTCGTACGACTTCACCCACTCGTGCCGTGCGGCGGCCGCGTAGATGCCCCAGTGCACGAACAGCCCGAACCTCGCTTCGGTCAGCCAGCTCATCGCGGGCTCGCACCGCCGCTCAGCGCCGACTCGAACTCGCCGCGGATCTTGTCGCCGCCGTCCTTCGCCCACTTCTGCACCGCGGCCTCGAACGCGCTGACCGGCTTCCGCCCGGCGATCACGTCGTTGCGGACGTCGGTCAGCGCCTGCCCGATGTCGCCGCCGGACTTGTCGTTGGTCGGCGAGATCAGACTCGCGGTCGGGTCCTTGACGACCATGCCGATCAGCTTGGTCAGGTCCTCGTGCGCGCGCTCGACGTACGTCGGGAACTGCGCGTTGTAGAGCGCCTGCGGCGGGGCGGTGATGTACTTCCACGGCACCGTCAGCTCGGCCTCGCCCTTGCTGGTCAGGGTCGGGTTGCCCTTCGCGTCGCGGGTGAAGTCGACGCCTTCGACGCCGTACGTGAGCAGCAGGTTCTCGGTGCTGCCGAACGGCGCGGCGAAGAAGTTCGCCACCGCGAGCAGCTCCTTGGCGCGCTGCTCGTCGGCCTTCTTCATCAGCGTGTACGCGAACAGGATGTTGTCGGACCAGGTGTTCGCCTTGCCGCCCTGCGGCGCCATCGGGACGAACGCCCGCGGGTCGTTCTTGGGGTCCAGCCGGGACATGTCCTTGACGTACCCGGAGTACGCCGGGAAGCCGTCGTACACCAGCGCGCCCTTGCCCGCGCGGAACGCGTTCTTGCGGGCGGTGCCGTCGATCCCGTCGGAGCCGGGCACGGTGACGCCCGCCTTGACGAGCTGGACGGCGAACTCGAGGGCGGCCTTGTACTCCGGGGTCTCGAAGCTGCGGGTCAGCTTGCCGCCGTCGTCCTTCCAGCCGTTCGGGACGCCGAACATCTGCTGGATCATCGTGAAGAACGTGTTGCCCTTGGAGTTCACGATCGCCCACTGGCCCTGCTGCGGCCTGGTCAGCTCCTTGCAGGCGGCCAGGAAGTCCTCGGCGGTCGCCGGGTACTCGATACCGGCCGCGTCGAAGAGCCGCTTGTTGTAGAAGCCCGCACCGCCGGTGATGCTGCGCGGGATCGGCAGCCCGTAGATCTTGTCCTGCACCACGCACGCCTGCCAGATCACCTGCGGGATGTTCGCGAGGTTCGGGTAGTCCTTGACCTTGTCACCGGACAGGTACGGCGTCAGATCGGTGCACTTTGCCGACAAGAAGGCCGGTAGATTGTTGACAAGACTCGAGTCCGACAACAGCACCAGATCCGGCAGCTCGTTGGCGGCGAGCACCGTCTGAAACTTCGTCGCCCAGTCGCTGTCCGGGACGATCGTCAGGTCGAGCGTGCCGCCGAGCTTCTGCTCGACCGCCTGCCAGGCTGCGTTCTTGTCCTTGGCCGGCGGCAGCGGGTCGAAGATGTCGGTCATCACGCTCACCTTGCCGCCGGCCAGCGGCGGCGTCTTCACCGTGGTGACGAGGTCCTTCGGGTACGTCAGGTATCCCGGCGGTACGCCGTCCGCGGTGCCGGCGAGGTCCGGCTTCGGCCCGTCGAAGGCGACGTACGTCGGCAACGTCACCGACGACGCGCGGGCGGGCCCGGACGCCGTACTGCCGTTGCTGCAGGCAACCAGCGACGGGACGCCGGTGGCGCTCATCACGGCGACGCCGACTGCGCTCCGCAGGAAGCTTCTGCGACTGGTGGTCACGGTGTTTCTCCTAACCCTTGATGGCGCCGGTGAGTACGCCCTTGGTGAAGTAGCGCTGCAGGAACGGGTAGACGCAGAGGATGGGGACGAGCGCCACGACGACGACCGCCATCTGCACGGCCTGGATCGATGCGACCGCCTCGCCGGGCGACTCGGAAGCACCGCCGACCGGCTGTCCTTGCAGGACGTAGAGGCGCAGCACGAGCGGCAACGGCCACTTGCCGGTGTCGCTGAGGTAGAGCAGTGCGTTGAAGAACGCGTTCCAGTGCCCGACCGCGTAGAACAGCGCGACGACGGCGAGCACCGCCTTCGACAGCGGCAGCACGATCCGGAGCAGGATCGCGAGGTCGCCGGCGCCGTCGATCCGGGCGCTGTCGAGCAGCTCGGCCGGGATGTTCTGGAAGAAGTTGCGCAGCACCAGGAAGTTGAAGGCGCTGACCAGGCCCGGGACGATCAGCGACGCGTACGAGTCGTACAGCCCGAGCGCCTTGACGAGCAGGAAGTTCGGGATGATCCCGGCCCCGAAGAGCATTGTGAACAATACTGCTGTCAACACGAACCGCCCGCCGACGATCGGCCGGCTGAGCCCGTACGCGAGCGCGATCGTGACGACCAGGTTCAGCGCCGTACCGATGACCGTGATGCCCGCGCTGACCAGCAGCGCATGGCTGACCACGCCGCCGGCGAAGATCGTCCTGTACGCCGCCAGCGTCGGCTCGCTCGGGAACAACGGGATGATGCCGCCGCGCCGGGTGATCTCGGACTCGCCGGCCAGGCTCGTCGCGACGATGTTCACGAACGGGTAGAGCACCAGGAGACAGACGACCGCGATCACCACGCCTTTGATCGCCAGCCCGGCCTTGCTCGGTGCCTCCATCCACGGCGGCCGCTGCGAGGTCTTCATCGGCTGTAGATCCCTTCGTGGCCGAAACGGTGGGCGAGTTTGTTGGCGCCGAGGATCAGCACCAGGCCGATGGCGCCCTTGACCAGGCCGACGGCTGCTGCCGGACCCCATTGGCCGTCGAGGACGCCGTGGAAGTAGACGTAGGTGTCGAGGACCTCGGCCGCGTCGGCGCCGACCGCGTCGCGCTGCAGCAGGATCTGCTCGAACCCGACCGACAGGATGCTGCCCAGGTTGAGGATCAGCAGCAGCAATGTGACCGGCACGATGCCCGGCAGCGTGACGTGCCACAGCCGCCGCCAGCGGTCCGCGCCGTCGATCGCCGCGGCCTCGTAGTGCTCGGTGTCGATGTTCAGCAGCGCGGCGAGGTAGATGATCGTGCCCCACCCGGCGTCCTTCCAGATCAGCTGCAGTGTCACCAGCCAGGGGAAGAAGCCTGAGCTCGTCATCAGGTCGACGCGTGGCAGACCGAGCTCGCCGAGCAGCTGCGGGAGCAGTCCGGTGCCGCCGATCAGCTGCTGACTGATCGAGATCAGGATCACCCAGCCGATGAAGTGCGGCAGGTACACGACGCTCTGCACGAACCGCTTGATCTTCGGGCTGACGATGCTGTTGAGCAGCAGTGCCAGCCCGATCGGCGCCGGGAAGAACAGGACGAGCTGGAGCAGCGCGAACTTCAGGGTGTTGAGCAAGGCCCGGTAGAAGTCCGGCTCGGCGAACACCGCGAAGTTGCCGAAGCCGACCCACGGGCTCTCCTTGAACCCGAGATACGGCTGGTAGTCCTGGAAGACGATCACGTTGCCGAGCAGCGGCACGTAGTGGAACACCACGAAGAACAGCAACCCGGGCAGCACCAGCAACAACATCACCCGATCCCGCCACAACCGGGCCCCCAACCCAGGACCTCCGCGCCCGTGCTGCTCTCGGCGGGCGGCTCGGGAGGCTGCCCGGCGGGCGGACCAGGACGTGGCGCGGCCGGGGGAGCGGCGGACGCGGTGCATTGGGCGCCTCCTGATAGTAAACGGTTGCTGTCGTGGTGGCAGCAACCATGAAACGTTCAGCGCCTTGCTGTCAAGCGTTCGTGGAACTTGTCTTGACCGATGGTCGACGGTCTGCCTACGGTTCTTAGTAACCGTTTACTAGGAGTGATCCGTGCCGAATCCTGAACCCGACCGGGGCAGCAGTCCGCGGTTGCGCACGCTCGTGGCGATGCCCGCGGAGACCTGGTCCGAGGTGGTCACGCCGGCGGCGCGGGCCCGTCTCGCTGCCGTCACCGAGGTGCTCGGCCTCGACGTCCCGGGAGGCCTCGACACCGGCCTGCCGCGGGTCGGGGTGGTCGACGGTGTGCCGCGGTTGGCCGGTTCGTTCGCGGAGGTGGCGGACGATCTGGCCGACGCGGAGGTCTTGCTGACTGGCTGGGGGTGCCCGCGGATCACCGCGGACGTGCTCGACGCGGCGCCGAAGCTGCGGGCGATCGTGCATGCGGCCGGGACGATCAAGACGTTCGTGGACCCGGTGGTCTTCGAGCGCGGGGTGGAGGTGTCGTCGGCGGCGGGCGCGAATGCGGTGCCGGTCGCGGAGTTCACCGTCGCCGCGATCGTGATGGCGGGCAAGCGGGCTTTCCGGCACCGCGACTGGTTCCGGACCTCGGGCGTGAAGCGACCGTTGCCGGGGGCACCGATCCTCGGCACGCTGGGTACGACGGTCGGCGTCCTCGGGGCGTCCCGGATCGGCCGGCTGGTGCTCCAGCGGCTCCGCGGCCTCGATGTCGACGTACTGGTGTACGACCCGTTCCTGAGTCGGGCGGAGGCTGCGGCGTACGGCGCGCGGTGGTGTGAGTTGCCGGAGCTTTTCGCGGCCAGCGACATCGTCAGCGTCCACGCGCCACTGCTGCCGGAGACCGAGGGGCTGGTGTCGGCGGAGCTGCTGGCCGCGATGCCGGACGGCGGCGTGCTCATCAACACCGCGCGCGGCCCGGTCGTCGATCATGCCGCCCTGGAACGGGAGTGCGTCTCCGGCCGCCTCGACGCGATCCTCGACGTCACGGACCCCGAGCCACTCCCACTCGACTCCCCGATGCTCCGACTCCCCAACGTCTTCATCACCCCCCATCTGGCCGGTGCCATGGGCAACGAATCCACCCGCCTGGGCGACTCCGCGATCGCCGAGATCGAACGACTGGCCGCCGGCCGGCCCCTCGCCCACGGCATCACCCACGAAGACCTGAGACGAATCGCATGAGCCGCACCGAGCAGAGGATCCGGCTGTGACGCCGCGTGCCTGCGGAGTGGGGTGGGGCGCGTGAGCGCCGGGTGGGGTGTGGATGCGGAGCAGGAGGGGCGTGTGCGGCAGTTGCGGTTGCCGGCGCCGGATCGGGTTCTTTCCTCGCGGACCGGGTACACGCGGGAGACCTGGCTGGCGGTGGCGGATCACTTGCTCGATTCGTTGGTGCCTTGGTTCACGGCGAGTGGGGCGCAGGTGCGGTTGCCGGGGCGGGGGAGTTGGTCGGGGGCGGACTGTGACGGGCTGGAGGGGTTCGCTCGGTCGTTCCTGCTGGCCGCGTTCCGGATTGCTGCGACCGGGGGAGACGACCGGCTGGTCGAGCGGTACGCGCGTGGGCTGGTGGCTGGTGCGGCGGGTGAGTGGCCGCGGTTGACGCCGTGTTCGCAGCAGATGGTGGAGGCGGCGGCGATCGCGGTCGGTCTGCACGAGTCGCGGGAATGGCTGTGGGACAAGCTCGATGGACGCGAGCAGCAACACGTCGTCGACTGGCTCAGCGGGTTCGTCGGGTCACGGACGTGGGACAACAACTGGCGGTTGTTCCAGGTGGTCGGCGAGCAGTTCCTCGCCTCCGTCGGAGCGCCGTACGCGCAGGACGACATCGACGCGGGCCTCGACCGGATCGAGGACTGGTACGTCGGCGACGGGTGGTACTCCGACGGCCCCGGGCAGAACTTCGACCACTACATCGGCTGGGCGATGCACCTGTACCCGGGCCTGTGGACGCGGATGGCCGGACCTGCTGCGGACGGCCGCCTCGAGGTCTACAAGGAACGTCTGCACCGCTTCCTCGAGGACGCCGTCCATCTGACCGGCACCGACGGCGCACCGATCCACTTCGGTCGCTCCCTCTGCTACCGGATGGCCACCGCGGCGCCGTACTGGATGGGCGCGCTCCTCGACGCCACGCCGCTCACTCCGGGTCAGACCCGTCGCCTCTGCTCGGGCACCCTCAGACACTTCGTCGACCACGGTGTGCCGGACGGCAACGGCCTCCTGACACTCGGCTGGCACCACCACTTCCTGCCGACGACGCAGCCGTACTCCGGACCCGCGTCGCCGTACTGGGCGTCCAAGGGATTCCTCGGGCTGCTGCTCCCGGCCGGCCACGAGGTGTGGACCGCCCGCGAGGCCGCGCTGCCGCTAGACGAGCACGACCAGATCCGCGCGATGCCGGCGCCGGGCTTCCTCGTCCAGGCGACGAAGCACGACGGCCTGGTCCGCCTCCTCAACCACGGCAGCGACCACGGAGCCGAAGGCGATCCGCACTACAACCGTCTCGCCTACTCGAGCCGGACGGGCCCCGAGTTCACCGACGAGCAGCTCGACAACCACATCAGCCTGGCCGGCAAGCGGACCCGGATCGAGCGCATCGCCGACGGGCATTCCTGGTGGCAGGCGGGCGAGTCGCGGATCGAGGTCGCGAGCCTGGTGCACGGGCGCATCGAGGTGCGCTGCGTCCTCGTGGACGGCCCGGCCGGAGTTGTGCGGCACGGAGGGTACGCCGTCGCGAGCGAGCACCGCCCCGAGGCGAAGACCGGCGATGTCTGGGCGCGGGCGACGCGGATCGATCGGCTGACCACCGCGATGATCGGCCTGTACGGCTACGGCGGCGCCGACGTACGGCGTGGGCTCGACACCAACGCGTTCGGCCCGCATTCCGCCACGCCGTACCTGGACGCCGAGCACGATGGGAAAGGTCCGCGGGTGCTGGTCTCGGCGGTGGTACTGTCCGGCGACACGGTCTGGCCGCGGCAGCTGGCGGAGAGCATCGAGGTGACGGTGGACGGGTTCCACGTCTCCGTGCGGTTCGCCGACGGTACCCGGGCCGGCGTACAGCTGGGTGAGGAGGTGGGTGATGGCGGCGGAACCGCCCCGGACACGGGCGCGCCGGCGTGACCCCGAGGCGGCCCGGACGATCCGGGACGTGGCCGCCCGGGCCGGTGTCTCCACCGCGACCGTCTCCCGAGTTGTCAACGGCAACTATCCGGTGGCGGCTTCGACCCGGGCCGCGGTCGAGCGCGCGATGCGCGACCTCGGGTACGTCGCGAACGCGCACGCCCGCGCGCTGGCCGGTTCCACCACCCGCGTCGTCGGCATCGTGGTCAGCGAGATCGTCGACCCGTTCTTCGCCTACATCGCCCGCGGCGTGCAGGCCGAGGCGCTCGCCTCCGGGCGGCTCTGCCTGGTCTGCTCGACGCAGGGCGGTGAGGCCGCCGAGCTGCGGTTCGTCGACCTGCTGCTCGAGCAGCGCGCCGACGCCGTGATCCTGGTCGGCGGCGCGGTCGAGGACAAGGAGTACTTCGCCGCGGTCGGGCAGCGGGCCCGGCAGCTGGCGAGCAGCGGGTCCAGCCTGGTGCTGTGCGGCCGGCCGGGGCTGGAGGACGGCGTCCCGGCGTACGCCGTGGAGTACGACAACATCGGCGGCGCCGCCGCGATCACCGACCACCTGCTCAGCGCCGGGCACACCAAGATCCTCTATCTCGGCGGCCCGACGAGCCTGTCCACGACCACCGCCCGGCTGCGCGGTTTCCACCAGGCCTTCGCGGTCCGCAAGCTGGAGCATGACCCGCGCCTGGTCCGGACCGGCGCGTTCGGCCGCCAATGGGGTTATCAGCAAACGCTCAAAGCCCTCGCTGACGGCCTCGACTTCACCGCGATCTTCGCCGCCAACGACATCGTCGCCGCCGGTGTGTACGCCGCCCTGCGCGAGCGCGGCCTGCGGATCCCGGACGACGTCTCGGTGGTCGGGTACGACGACGTACCGGTGGCGACCGAGCTGCAGCCGGCGCTGACCACGGTCCGGGTGCCGCTGGAGGAGCTCGGGCGGGCCGCCGTACGGGCCGGTCTGGCGGGTCAGGAGCCGAGTGCGGATCCGTTCGCGCACCAGCAGCCGATGACCACGCTCGGCACCGTCGTCGTGGTCCGCGACTCCGTCGGCCCGCCTGTGAAGCGCTGATCACGCACAGCGAACTCCCAGCGTTCAGCGCCCTCGGTGATCGCCGTGATTCGCAGCGTGACCAGCGATGACATTATGTCCGGACCTGTTCGGCCTCGTATCTCAGAGTGACGACAGGGTGCTTGACATATCCAGTGCGGACCCCTGAGACTCAGCTCACTTTCGCGATCCGAGAGCGCTCTCAACTCCGTCCAGTTCCAGGGAGCTTTGCATGCGGCCCAGTGCCCGCTATCGCCCCGTAGCCGGCGTGCTGGCGTGCGCCGCGATCCTGCTCGTCGCCGCCTGCGGCGGTGGTTCCGGCAGCACCGAATCGGCCGGGTCCAGTGCCGACGGGCCGAAGATCGAGCTGACCATCGCCACCTTCAACGAGTTCGGGTACGCCGACCTGTACGCCGAGTACGAGGCGCAGCACCCGAACATCACGATCGTGGAGAAGCACGCCAAGACCGTCGACGACCACGTCAAGAACCTGGACGCGAACCTGGCCCGCGGCACCGGCCTGGCCGACATCGAGGCGATGGAAGTCAGCTGGATCTACAAGTACCTGGCCAAGGACGACAAGTTCGTCGACCTGCGCCAGTACGGCGGCGACGACCTGCGGAACCGCTGGCTGGACTGGAAGGTGGCCGGCGCGACCACGCAGGACGGCAAGATCATCGGCTACGGCACCGACATCGGCCCGGAGGCGATCTGCTACCGCCGCGACCTGTTCGCGAAGGCCGGGCTGCCGACGGACCGCGCCAAGGTGGCCGAGCTGTTCCAGGACTGGCCGTCGTACTTCGCGGCCGGCCGGAAGTTCAAGCAGCGCGTGCCGGGCTCGGCCTGGTACGACTCCGCGGTGCTGACCTGGGAAGCGATGCGCAACCAGCTGATCCAGGCCTACTACTCCAACGAGGACCGCTTCCTCGGCGACGAGAACCCGCTGCTGAAGAACACCTGGGACCAGGTGGTCGGGGGCAGCAAGGACGGGCTGTCCGCGCGGCTGCCGGCCTGGAGCGACGCGTGGAACGCGGCGTTCCGCAGCGACAAGTTCGCCACGATGGCCTGCCCGGGCTGGCTGCTCGGCGTGATCCAGGACAACGCCGGCGCCTACGGCAAGGGCAAGTGGGACGTCGCCGACGTGTTCCCGGGCGGCGGCGGAAACTGGGGCGGCTCGTACCTGACGGTGCCGGCGCAGTCGCCGCACCCCGAGGAGGCCGCGAAGCTCGCCGCCTGGCTGACCGCGCCGGAGCAGCAGGTGAAGGTCTTCAAGAAGATCGGCTCGTTCCCGTCGACGGTCGACGCCTACGACGACCCGCAGGTTAAGTCGCAGGTCAACGCGTACTTCAACAACGCGCCGGTCGGGCAGATCTTCGTCAACCGCGCCCGGAACGTGATCCTCAAGCAGCACAAGGGTCCTCGCGACGGAGAGATCAACCAGATCTTCAGCGCGGCGCTGGCGCGCGTCGACGACGGCAAGCAGACCTCGGCCGCGGCCTGGGACCAGGCGCTCGCCGAGGCGGAGAAGACCGCGAACACCCGCGCCGGCAACTGAAGGATTTCTGCCAACACACCCGCTCCTCCCGGCAACGACCGACGCACGTTCGTCCTCGGACGTACTACGGTGTGAACGCAGGCCAATCGAGAACTGAGGAGGGCCGATGAACGGGTCTGGTTCTCCGACACTGGAGCAGGTCGCGGCGCTCGCCGGGGTGTCGCGGGCGACCGTCTCGCGGGTGGTGAACGGATCGCCGAAGGTGCTGCCGGACACCGTCGCGGCGGTCGAGCAGGCGATCCTGCAGCTCGGCTACGTGCCGAACCGGGCGGCCCGCGCGCTGGTGACGCGGCGGACCGACTCGATTGCGATTGTCGTCCCGGAACCGGACAGCCGGGTGTTCTCCGACCCGTTCTTCGCCGGCATGCTCAGCGGCGTCAGCCGGACGCTCGCGCCTACGCCGTCCCAGCTCGTGCTGCTGATCGAGCCGGCTGCGGAACCGACCGGAGCCGACGACCAGCGTCTGCTGCGGTACCTGCGCGGCGGGCACGTCGACGGCGCGATCGTGATCAGCCACCACGGCCGCGACAACGTGCTGCAGGAGCTCGCGCAGCTGCCGCTGCCGATCGTGTTCAGCGCGCGGCCGCTCGGGGTCGACGTGCCGGTGGCGAGTGTGGACGTGGACAACGTCGCCGGCGCCCGGACCGGCGTCGAGCACCTGCTGTCGATCGGCCGCCGCAAGATCGCGACGGTCGCCGGACCGCTCGACATGACGGCCGGCATCGACCGCCTGACCGGCTACCAGGAAGTGATGAAGGAAGCCGGCCTGCCCGCGATGATCGCGTACGGCGACTTCACCGCCGACGGTGGCGAGCAGGCGGCCCTGCGCCTGCTGGACGAGCACCCGGACCTGGACGGCCTGTTCGTGGCGTCGGACCTGATGGCGACCGCGGCGCTGCGGGTGCTGTCGCAGCACGGCCGCCGGGTGCCCGCGGACGTCGCCGTGGTCGGCTTCGACGACTCGGTCCTCGCGACCACGACGACCCCGAAGCTGACCACCGTCCGCCAGCCCGTGGAACAACTCGGCGCCCGCCTCGCCGAGATCCTGCTGGCCAAGATCGGCGGCGCCGAACACACCACGCCGGAGATCTACGACACCGAACTGATCATCCGCGACAGCGCCTGACAGGCACCGGCGCCGGCGTCGCCAACACGCGAACCGCGACCACCCCACCTCGAGCGCAACGCTGTGGTATCTCTGGGTGAGAGGGGGCGCCCATGTCGACTGACCACGAGATCCGGATCGCGCTGGTTCTGAACGGTGGTGTCAGCCTGGCGGTCTGGATGGGCGGGGTGACGCATGAGCTCGATCTGATCCGGCGCGCGTCCGGCGACCAAGGTGCGCCCGGCCCGCAGCAGTACGACGCGGTGCTCGCGGACCGCTGGCGGGAGTTGTGCCACAAAGGCGCGGAACGGCGCCGTGTGGTCGTCGACGTGATCGCGGGGACCAGCGCCGGCGGCCTGAACGGCTCGCTGCTGGCGACCGCGATCGCGAACGGTTCGACCCTCGACCCCGACGGCGACGACGGTCCGTGGCTGCGCCGCAAATGGGTCGGGCTCGGGTCGCTCGACGTCGGCAAGCTGGTCCCGTCCGCGGGCGCGAAGTCGACGTCGGTGCTCGACGGCAAGTACTTCCTGCGGCAGCTCGAGGACCTGCTGAAGGGTGTCGCCGACGCGGGCGAGAGCGACGCCGAGGAGCCGGTGACGCTGTTCGTCACCGCGTCCGGGCTGGGTGTGCAGCAGTTCGAGGCGAAGGACGCGGCCGGGCAGGCGTTCGTCGTACCGGACCATCGCTACCTGTTCGGCTTCACGAGCGAGGACGCGCCGACGTACGACGGTGTGCGCCGGGAGTTCACCGTCGAGGTGAAGAACGGGCTGAAGGACACCGACCTGCTGGCGCGCGCGGCCCGTGCGTCCGCGTCGTTCCCGGCGGCCTTCGGCCCGGTGCTGGAGACGCCGGAGCTGGCCGCGCAACCGCCCCGGATCCAGCCCGGCCCGGCCGAGTCCGGCTCCTGGCTCATCGACGGCGGCGTCCTCGACAACGCCCCGTTCGGCCCGGTGCTCGACGTCGTCGCCCGGCGCCCGGTCGCCGGCAAGGCCAGCCGCTACGTGCTGTACGTCGTACCGTCGGCGGGGATCGGGCGCGCGGCGACCGCGTTGCCCGGCGCGAAGGAGCCGAGCTGGCGGGTGGCGGCGCTGTCTGCGGTCCAGTTCCCGCGGGAGGTCGACTTCCGCTCCGACGTCGAGCAGCTGGAGCGGCTGCTCCTGGAGGCGGACGCGTCCTGGTCGGACACCCAGCGGCTGTTCGACCGTTGCCTGAAGCAACCAGAGGACCGGGCGCGGCTGAAGGCGGCGGCCGAGGCGCTGCAGCCGGCCTACGCCCGCGGACGTGCGGCCGGCGGAGTGTGGGAGGCGGTCACGATCGCCAGTCACGACCAGTCGACCGTGCTGGACGCCGCGACCGCCCTGTCGGAGTCGGAGATCGACGAGATCCTGACCACCGAGCATCCCTGGGTGCCCGGCCCGGACGGCTCGACGGCGGCGATCCGCGACGATGCCGAGGGCAACCCGAGCTGGTTGTGGGGGACCGGCGCCGCCGAGCGCATCGTCCGGCTGATCCTGCGCTCGCTGCGCAACCGGGTCGGCGCCGCGGCGCCGACCGAGCGCGCCGACCTGGAGAAGCGGCTGACCGCGGCGAGCGACTGCCTGATGAAGGTCCAGGCTGTCCGGGACGCGCTGAACGCGGAGCTGGCGGCCGCGGATCTCGACCTGCGCCCGGCCGGCGGCGCCGAGGCGGTCGCGGTCGGGCTGAACGACATCTTCGAGCAGTTGCAGATCCAGCGCGCGCTCGGCGACGCGTTCGCCGCGCTGATCTCGGTGATCGGCTGGGAGCTCGTCGACACCGCGGTCGAGGTCGAGATCGTGTCCCGCTGTACGTCGGCGCGCACGCCGCAGCAGCGCAGCGCGCCGTTCCAGTTCCTGCGCCTCGGGCCGGACATCCCGCTCGCGGTGCTGGACGAGCTGCAGGAAGGATCGATCGCCAACCAGCTGAAGGACCGCATCCTGTACGGCAGCCAGGTCGGCCACTTCGGCGCGTTCGGCGCGGCCGACTGGCGGCGATGGGACTGGCTGATGGGTCGCCTGCACTGCGTCGCACATCTCGGCTCGATGCTCGGTGCGGACGCCAACTGGATCCGCGAGACGCAGCGCGAGGTGCTGCGGGCCGAGGGCTGGGAGCTCGACGCGGTCGCCGGCCGGATCGAGCGGCTGGCCAGGGACTTCCCGGTCGACGCCGGCCTCGGTGCGCTGGTGACGATGCGGGACGAGCTGAACGCGTCCCCCGAGGGCCGCGCGATCACCAAGGGCCTCGCCGACCGGATGGTCGACGTGTCGGGCGGCCTCGGTCCGCAGGTCGGCGACTGGGTGAAGGCGGCCGCGGGCCGCAAGCAGCAGCCGGGTTCGTGGCTGCTGGGGGCCGCGCGCTGGTTCACCGAACCGGCACGGCAGACGGTCTGGGACCGGATGGTGCGCGGCGCCAAGCTGAGCCCCGCGCGCCGGCCCGCGGTCTTCGAGCCATGGTTGCCCGCAGCAACAGCTGCGGCCGGTGTCCTGCTGCTCGTGCTGTCCGGGCTGGTCGACGCCGTCCGGATCCCGGCCGCGGTGCTGGCCGGCGCGGTGCTGGCGCTGAGCGCGGTGCTCGGCGTGGTGACCTGGTACGTCCGCCGTACCCGCCGCCGGATCCGGTCCTGGATCGAGCGGCGGATGCCCGAGATCAGTCCAGCGTCACGAAATCGATGAGTTCTTCGACGCGGCCGAGCAGGGCGGGGTCGAGGTCGGCGAAGCTGTTCACCTTGGACAGGATGTGCTTCCAGGCCGCGGCGACGTCGGCCTGGTCGGTGGCCGGCCAGCCGAACGCCTGCAGCACGCCCTTCTTCCAGTCCTGGCCGTGCGGGATCCGCGGCCACGCCTTGATGCCAACCGACGACGGCTTGACCGCTTCCCAGATGTCGATGAACGGGTGCCCGACGACATGCACGTAGCGGTCCGTCACCTGGGCCGCGATCTTCGACTCCTTCGACCCTTCGACCAGGTGGTCGACGAGGACGCCGAGCCGCCGCCCGGGCCCGGGCTGGAACCGGTTGACGATCTGGACCAGGTCGTCGACGCCCTCGAGGTACTCGACCACGACGCCCTCGATCCGCAGATCGTCGCCCCACACCTTCTCGACCAGCTCCGCGTCGTGCCGGCCCTCGACGTAGATCCGGCTGGCCCGCGCGACCTTGGCCCGGACGTTGTCGACGGCCACCGATCCGGACGCGGTCCGGGTCTTCTTCGCCGGGCCGGCCTTCTTCGGCGGCTTCAGGCTGACCGGTTTGCCGTCGAGCCAGAAGCCCGGGCCCAGCGGGTAGGTGCGGATCTTGCCGTGCCGGTCCTCGAGGTCGACGACGCCGTGCTCCCAGCGCACGATCGCGCCGACGAAGCCCGAGCTCGGCTCCTCGACGACCATGCCCTTCTCGATCTCGACCTCGACGGTCCGCCCGTTCTTGGGCTTGCGCCAGTCACCCGCGAGTACGTCGTTCCCATACCTGTCAGCCACGCGCCAATGCTAATAACTGGGAGCCGTGGTGGTCGGTGTTGACGCCCGGCTCGGCGCGGTGAGCGTGAGCGCGTAGTAGGCCAGGAACCCGGCGACCAGGCCGACCGCCCACGAGTAGTCGTACAGCGGCTTGAGGAACGGGATCAGGCCGTCGGCCGGGAACGGGCCGGCGCCCGGGTTCGAGTACGCGCCGCCGACCGCGAGCAGCGATCCGAACAGCGTGGCGACGACACCGCGCCAGTTCCAGCCGGCGTTGTACCAGTAGCGGCCGCCTGGCCGGTAGAGGTCGGCGAGTGCCAGGTTCGTCCGGTCGAGCACCCAGTAGCCCGCGATCAGGACGCCGGCCACCGAGGCGAGCAGCCCGCCGTAGAACGACAGCCAGACGAAGATGTAGATCGACGGGTCCGAGATCAGCCGCCACGGCTGGATCACGACGCCGATCACTCCGGTCAGCAGGCCCGCGGTCCGGAAGTTCAGCCAGCGCGGCAACGCGTTCGCGAAGTCATACGACGGACTCACGACGTTGGCCGCCACATTGCAGGACATCGTCGCGAGGATCGCCATGATCAGGCCGATCGTCACGATCACCGGGTTCTCGAAGCGCCGGGTGAGCTCGACCGGGTCCCAGATCGCCGAGCCGTACAGCACGACGGTGCCGGAGGTGGTGATGATCGAGACCAGCGCGATGAACGACATCGTGGTCGGCAGGCCGATGATCTGCCCCCAGATCTGTTGCCGCTGGCCCTTCCCGAACCGGGTGAAGTCCGGCATGTTCAGCGACAGCGTGGCCCAGAACGCGATCATGCCCATCAGCGACGGCGCGAAGATCTTCCAGAAGTCGGCGTCCCAGCCGAGTTTCGACGGCTGCGACAGGATCGGCCCGAGCCCGCCGGCCTTCACCAGGATCGCCACCATCAGCGCCACGAACGCGACCGTCACCAGCGGGGCCGCCCAGTTCTCGAAGCGGCGCAGGCCCTCGATACCGCGCAGGATCAGCACCATCTGCAGCACCCAGAAGAACGCGAAGCTCAGCCACATCGTCCACGGGTGCCCGCCGATCGCCGGCGCGTCGGTCCAGCCCTTGCCGAACAGCTCGCCGATGATCACGTAGATGGCCTGCCCGCCGATCCAGGTCTGGATCCCGAACCAGCCACACGCGATGAAGGCCCGCAGCAGCGCCGGGAGGTTCGCGCCGCGGACGCCGTAGAACGCCCGCGCGAACACCGGGAACGGGATGCCGTACTTCGTCCCGGCATGGCTGTTCAGCAGCAGCGGGACGAGCACGATCAGGTTCCCGAGGGTGATCGTCAGGAACGCCTGCAGCCAGTTCATCCCGAGCGCGACCAGGCCGGACGCGAGCAGGTAGCTGGGGATGTTGTGCGCCATCCCCATCCACAGCGCGGCGTAGTTGTACGTCGTCCAGGTGCGCTCGGGCAGCCGGGTCGGGGCGAGCTCCGCGTTCGCGTACGGGCTGTCCGCGAGCACGTCGGGATCAGCCAGTTCGACTCGTCCGTCCGGGTGAACAGTTTGCTGGGCCATCTGATCCCACCTCATCCGGTCGGGCGTTGTCCGTTCCGAACAAGTTGCGCGACCGCATGACGTCGTGTCAACGGACAACTACCCGAATGGGCTAACCAGGGCCCACCAGGGGCAGCGTCGGGCGTTGCGGCGTGCCGAGAGCCTGGTAGCCGCGGCGGATCGCGTCCTGGAGCTTGTCGACCGGCCACGGCCAGTCCTCGGTGTGCTTCAGCGCGTCCTCGAGCGGGGTGCCGGCGTGGTGCAGGGTGGAGATCGTGTTGGCGACCGTGCCCAGCTCGATCGCCTGGTCATGGGCGAACTCGAGGTCCACGACCGCGCCGTGGCCCGGGACGATCTTCACGTCCTGCGGCATCATGCCGACCACGGCCTGGATCGTGTCCGGCCACTCCAGCGGGAACGAGTCCTCGCCGTACGACGGCGGCGCCGACTCCTCGAGCAGGTCGCCGACGAAGAACACGTCCACGTCCGGTACGGCGACCACGGTGTCACCGGAGGTGTGCCCGTTGCCGACGTACAGCAGCTCGACGCGGCGGTCGCCGAGGTCGATCACCTTGGCGGCCGCGAACGTCGTACCGGCCAGGTCCTGCTCGGCGGCGGCGTTCTCGTGCAGGTAGACGGTGGCGTCGGTGAAGACGCTGTTGCCGGCCACGTGGTCGAAGTGGGCGTGGGTGTTGACGACCCAGATGACCGGCGCGTCGGTCAGCTCGCGGATGTGCTCGCGGAGCTGCTCGGCCTCCTCGGTGGTGGCCCGGGTGTCGATCACCAGCGCGCCGTCGGCGCCGACGACCAGGCCGACGTTCAGGTCCCATTCGTCGTACCGGCGGACCCAGGTGCGATCGCCGATCTCGGCCCAAGCGCTCATGCGGTCGAGATTACTTGCTCAGCACATCGCCCTTGAGCACCTGGTCCCGGCTGACGCCGCGCAGCAGCAGGCCGACGTTGTCGCCGGCCTTCGCGGTCTGCACCGTCTTGCGGAACATCTCGACGCCCGTCACCTCGACCTGCAGCATCGGCTGCCCGGCGCGGGTGAGCAGCACCTGCTCGCCGACCGAGACGGTCCCGGCCTGCACCCGGCCGGTCACCACGGTGCCGCGGCCGGTGATCGAGAAGACGTCCTCGACGGCCATTCCGAACGAGCCCACCGGCAACGTGTCCTGCGGCCGCGGCGGCGCCGGAAAGCTGTTGGCCTCCGCATGCCCGCGCGCGAGCATCTCCTGCGGATCCATCGGATTCGACCGCTTCCAGAACTTCCAGCCCATCCTTCGACCCTAGCGGTTGGCAAGCCCTCCACCCGGGACCTAGAGTCGCAACTGTTCCGAACGGAATCTCGAAACTTTCGAAGGGTGGCCGGTGTGACGACACGACGTGCTGTGGTGGTCCGGGGCGGCTGGGAAGGGCACTCGCCGGTCGAGGCGACCGACCTGTTCATCCCGTTCCTCAAGGAGAACGGGTTCGACGTCACGGTCTCCGACACGACCGCCGCGTATCTCGACCTGGACGGCGTCGACCTCGTCCTGCAGTGCGTGACGATGAGCGACATCGAGCAGGACCACTTCAAGGGCCTGGAGGCGGCGATCCGCCGCGGCACCGGGTTCGCCGGCTGGCACGGCGGCATCGCCGACTCGTTCCGGAAGAACGTGGACTACAGCTTCATCACCGGCGGGCAGTTCATCTCGCACCCGCACGGCTTCACCGACTACCGCGTCGACGTCGTCCCTGAGCAATCGGACCACCCGATCGTCGAGGGCATCACGCACTTCGACGTGCACACCGAGCAGTACTACATCCACTACGACCCGACCAACAACGTGCTGGCCACCACGACGTTCGAGGCGCACCCGGACTACCCGTGGATCGAGGGCGCCGTGATGCCGGCGGTCTGGACCCGCACCTGGGGTGCGGGCAAGGTCTTCGTCTGCACGGTCGGTCACAAGCTCGACGACCTGGAGACGCCCGAGGTCCGCACGATCATCGAGCGGGGGCTGCTGTGGGCGAGCAAGTGACACGCGTCGGCATTGTCGGTACCGGCGTCATCTCGGGGACCTATCTCGACCACCTGGGCAAGCTGCCCGGCGTCGACGTGGTCGCGGTCGCCGACCTGGACCGCTCCCGCGCCGAGGCGATCGCGGAGCAGAACGACGGGATCCGCGCGCTGACTCCCGACGAGCTGGACGCGGCTGACGACATTGAGATTGTCGTCAATCTGACGATCCCGGCCGCGCATGCCGCTGTGCACCAGGCCGCGCTGGCCGCCGGCAAGCACGTGTACGGCGAGAAGCCGCTGGCCATGGACCGCGCCGAGGCGGAGCCGCTGCTCAAGTACGCCGCCGCCAACGACCTGCGGATCGGCTGCGCACCGGACACGGTCCTCGGCACCGGCACCCAGACTGCCCGGGCCGTGATCGACCGCGGTGACATCGGCACCCCGCACGCGGCCACCGCGTTCATGGTGACGCCCGGCCACGAGCTGTGGCACCCGGCGCCCGAGTTCTACTACCAGCCGGGCGGCGGCCCGGTTCTCGACATGGGTCCGTACTACGTGACCAGCCTGGTGACGCTGCTCGGGCCGGTCGTCCGGGTGACCGCCCGCGCCGGCCGGGCGAAGCAGCAGCGCAAGATCCACACCGGGCCGCGGGCCGGGACCGTGTTCGACGTCGAGGTGCCGACCCACGTGACCGGCGTGCTGGAGCACGAGTCGGGCGCGCTGACCACGGTGCTGATGTCGTTCGACGTGTGGGCCGGGCGGCTGCCGCGGATCGAGGTCCACGGCACGGACGGCAGCCTGTCCGTACCGGACCCGAACGGCTTCGACGGAACCGTCGAGATCGTGACGCCGGAGCAGCGCGAGTGGACCGAGGTACCGGTCTCGGGCGGGTACGCCGGGGCCGGGCGCGGGGTCGGCGTCGCGGACATGGCCCGGGCGGTGCGCACCGGCGAGCCGCACCGGGCCAGCGGCGAGCTGGCCTACCACGTGCTCGACGTCCTCGAGTCGTTCGTCGACTCCGCGGTGCAGGATCAGCCGCTTGATGTGGCCAGTACAGTGACGCGCCCCGAGGCCGTTCCGTTGGGAGCGTCGCCCGAGACCGCCTAGACTGGCACTCTGAAGGATTGAGTGCCAAGAGGCCGAGAGGGTGGTGCGCGTGCTCGACGACCGCAAGCTGGACGTTCTCCGCGCCATCGTCGAGGACTACGTGGCCACCCATGAGCCGGTCGGCTCGAAGACTCTGGTCGACCGGCACAACCTCGGCGTCTCCCCGGCCACCGTGCGCAACGACATGGCCGCGCTGGAGGAAGAGGGGTACATCACCCAGCCGCACACCAGCGCCGGCCGGATCCCGACCGACGCTGGCTACCGGCTGTTCGTCGACAAGCTGAGCACGGTCAAGACCCTCTCGATCGCCGAGAAGAAGGCGATCACGTCGTTCCTGGCCGGAGCTGTCGACCTGGACGACGTGGTCCGCCGGACCGTCCGGCTGCTGGCGCAGATCACCCGCCAGGTCGCCATCGTGCAGTACCCGTCGCTGAACCGGTCGAGTGTGCGGCACATCGAGGTCGTCACGATGAGCCCGCGGCGGTTGCTGCTCGTGCTGATCACCAGCACCGGCCGGGTCGAGCAGCGGCACGTCGAGCACCCGCACGACGTCGACGAGCAGCTGATCGCGGACCTGCGGTCCCGGCTGAACACGGCGCTGGCCGGTCAGCGCCTGACCGACGCGACGGCCTCGCTGGCCGGTGTGCCGGAGCTGTTCGCGCCGGCCGACCGGCCACTGGTCGCGGCGATCGTCACCACGCTGCTGGAGGCGTTCACCGACGAGGTCGGCGAGCAGCGGATCGCGGTCGGCGGCGCCGCCAACCTGACCCGGTACGGCGACGACTTCGAGCGGAACGTGAAGCCGGTGCTGGAGGCGCTGGAGGAGCACGTCATCCTGCTCAAGCTGCTTGGCGAGGCGACCAACCCGCAGACGCTGACCGTCCGGATCGGCCACGAGAACCCCTTCGAGGAACTCGCGACGACCTCGGTGGTCGCGACCGGCTACGGCTCGAAGTCCGAGGTGCTGGCCACGCTGGGCATCGTCGGACCGACGCACATGGACTATCCGAGCACGATGGGCGCCGTACGGGCCGTCGCGCGCTACGTCAGCCAGATCCTGGCTGAGTCATGACGATTCTGCTATCAACCCCCTGGTCTGGAGTATGAGCACCGATTACTACGCCGTCCTAGGTGTCAGCCGTGACGCGTCACCGGACGAGATCAAGAAGGCGTACCGCAAGCTGGCACGCCAGTACCACCCGGACGTGAACGACTCCGAGGACGCGCACCAGAAGTTCCAGGAGATCGGGCGCGCGTTCCAGGTGCTCAGTGACCCGCAGAAGCGGCAGATGCACGACCTCGGCGGCGACCCGTTCGCAGCCGCGGGCGGCGGGCCGGGCGGCGCCGGCTTCGGCCAGGCGTTCACGTTCACCGACATCATGGACGCGTTCTTCGGCCAGACCGGCGGGGCGACCCGCGGGCCCCGGCCGCGGACCAGGCGCGGTCAGGACGCGCTGATCCCGCTGCGGATCGACCTGGCCGAGGCCGCGTTCGGGACGACCCGAGAGCTCAAGGTCGACACCGCCGTGCTGTGCCCGACCTGTAGCGGGTCCGGCGCGGCAGCCGGCTCCGAGCCGGTCACCTGCGAGATCTGCCACGGTCGCGGCGAGGTGACGCACACGCAGCGGTCGTTCCTCGGTGAGGTGCGCACCATGCGCCCGTGCCCGAACTGCCGCGGCTACGGCACCACGATCCCGAACCCGTGCGTCGAGTGCTCCGGCGACGGCCGCGTGCGGTCCCGGCGGACTGTCACGGTGAAGATCCCGGGCGGCGTCGACACCGGGACGCGGGTGCAGCTGTCCGGCCAGGGCGAGGTCGGTCCGGGTGGTGGCCCGGCCGGTGACCTGTACGTCGAGATCGAGGTCGAGCCGCACGACATCTTCACCCGCAACGGCGACGACCTGCACTGCACCGTGACGCTGCCGATGACCGCGGCCGCGCTCGGTACGACGATCGACCTGCCGACGCTCGAGGGCGAGACGACGCCGCTGGAGATCCGGCCCGGCACGCAGTCCGGCACGGCGATGACGCTGTCCGCCCGCGGCGTACCCCGGCTGCGGCACGCCGGTCGCGGCGACCTGATCGTTCAGGTGATCGTCGAAACCCCGACCAAGCTCGACGATGCCCAGGCCGACCTGCTGAAGCAGTTGGCCGGGATCCGCGACGAGGAGCGCCCGCAAGGCCATGTCCAGGCCACCCATAAGGGCGTCTTCGGCCGCCTCCGCGACGCCTTCGGCGCCCACTAGATGGGAGTCGCGGTCTTCCACCTGGAAGACCTGTCCGGTGCCGAGCTGACCCTCGACGGGGCCGAGGGTCGGCACGCGGCCGTCGTACGGCGGATCGGGCCGGGGGAGCGCGTTCGCCTGACGGACGGGCGCGGCGCCTGGGCCGAGGGGACTGTCGTCACGGCGAGCAAGACCGGTGTGACGGTGGCCGTCGACGAGCGCGGGAGTGTGCCCGGGGCGGCGCCGCGGGTGGTCGTGGTGCAGGCGGTGCCCAAGGGCGAGCGGGCCGAGTTGGCGGTGGAGATGCTGACCGAGGTCGGCGTCGACGTGATCGTGCCGTGGAACGCGGAGCGCAGCCAGTTCCGGGCCAACCCCGAGCGGGTCGAGAAGATGCTCGTGAAGTGGCGCGCCTGGGCGTTCGAGGCGAGCAAGCAGTCGCGGCGGGCCTGGTTCGCCGAGGTCGCTCCGCTCGCCACCACGGCCGAGGTCGCCGCGTTGCTGGCCGGCGCCGCGCTTCCCGTCGTACTGCACGAAGAAGCCACCGTCCCGCTGGCGTCACTCGAGCCGCCCGCGACCGGTGATGTCGTCATGGTGATCGGCCCCGAGGGCGGCATTGCCCAGGCGGAGCTGAAGGCCTTCGACGTCGAGCCGGTCCGCCTCGGCGACACCGTCCTGCGCACCTCGACGGCCGGCGTCGCGGCCGCCGCCGCGCTGCTGGCGCGCTCACGTTGGCTGTGACGATCCGCGGCGTACGCTGTTAGACAGCAACCGAACACAAGGATCGGACCATGCCCGTCGAGTCAGCCCGCGCCCGCACGCTCACCCATGCCGACCCGGCCGAGGTGCCGCTGCAGGTCGCACTCGACGCGCTCGCGGATCCGGTGCGGCGGTCGATCCTGCGGGACCTGGCCGTGCACGACGAGTGGACGCGCGCGTGCGGCACGTTCGACGTGCCGGTGAAGAAGGCGACCGCCAGCCACCACTTCGCCGTCCTGCGGTCCGCCGGGCTGATCGAGCAGCGCGACGAAGGCGCCCGCCGCCTCAACCGCCTGCGCCGGCCCGAGTTCGACTCCGCCTTCCCCGGCCTGCTCGCCGCCACCATCGACCGCGCGGACTGAGCAACTCTTACAAACCCCGAACACAGCGCCGATCGTCCTCGAATTCCCGTCGGGGAGTCTCGTTCCATCACAGCGAACGAGCACGAGGAGCACACACCATGCACAGGTCTGTACGCGGCGCACTCGCAGCCGGTACGTCGGCTGTCGTCCTGGCCGGTGGTCTCGTGGGAGGTACGACGGTCGCGTCCGCCGACCCGACTCCCACGCCGACCCCCGCCCCGTCGTACAAGCCGGTGACGCTGAGCCCGGAGGAGTCGCAGAAATTGTGCGCCGAACTCCTGCCCAAGCTGATCGCCCGCCGGGACAAGCTGACGACCCGGATCAACGGCGGCGCCGACGTGAAGGGCTCGGTCGCGTGGCTCAAGGCGCGGGCCGCCGCGCAGAAGGCGAAGGGACACGACAAGGCCGCCGCTCGGCTGGAGCAGCGGGCGCAACGCCGGACCGAGCGGCTGACGCAGCTCGGCACCGTCAAGACGAAGCTGGAGACCTTCAAGACCGAGCACTGCCAGGTGGCCAAGTGACACGCAAGGCGCTGGTCGTGCTCATCGGTACGGCGGGCATCGTCCTCGGGCTGTCTGCGTGCGGCTCCGCCGACCGGCCGGGAGAGCAGGGGTCCGGCCAGGCTCCGGCGACCCAACAGGTGGGGTCGCCGGAGCAGGAGCTGGATGGGATCGGGTCTACCCTGGACGCGATCGATCGCGAGCTGGCCGGCGACGACGCACCCTGACCGCGAATCCCCAGGAGCAGAAGATGACCGCTGCCGGTCGCGGGCTGGTCCTGGTGGTCGAGGACGAGGCGGCGATCGCCGAGGTGATCGCCCTGTACCTGCGCCGCGACGGCTTCGGCGTCCGGATCGAGTCGGACGGCGAAGCCGCGCTCGCCGCGTGGCGGCGGATGCGTCCGGTCGCGGTGATCCTCGACATCGGACTGCCCGGGAAGGACGGCGCGGAGATCTGCCGGACGATGCGGGCGGCGGAGGACTGGACGCCGGTGCTGTTCGTCACGGCGCGGGACGACGAGGTGGACCGGCTGCTCGGGCTGGAGCTCGGGGCGGACGACTACATCACCAAGCCGTTCAGCCCACGGGAGCTGGCCGCGCGGGTCCGGACCGTTCTGCGGCGGGCGTCCGGCACGGTGACCGCCGCCGAGGTGCTGGCTGTGGGCGCGGTACGCGTGGACGTGACCAGGCGACGGGCCTGGGCCGGGGACGCCGAGGTGAGTCTGACGTCCACCGAGTTCGACCTGCTCGCGCAGTTGTTCCGGCGGCCGGGCAGGGTGTTCGAGCGCGACGAGCTCTTGAGCTCGGTGTGGGGATACCAGTCCGCCGCCGGCACGCGGACCGTGGACGTCCACATCGCCCAGCTCCGCGCCAAGCTCGGTCCCGCGAGCCCGATCCGCACCGTCCGGGGCGTCGGCTACGCCGCCGACCTCGACTGATGGCGCAGGTGCTCGCCGCCGACGAGCGGGCGGCGGTCCCGGTCGGCCGCGGCTCGTTGACCAACCGGATCCTGCTGACCTGCGTAGCGGTAGCGGGGGTCGCAGTCCTGGTCGCCGGCCTGGTGATGGCCGGGCTGGCGCGGCGGTCGGCGCAGAACGTCCTGCAGCAGTCGCTGGCAGCCCAGGCCGACGTGATCGCCGGCCAGGTGGACCAGCGCGGCCTCGGTCCGCGCGCGGCCGGGCTCGGACGGGTAGCTCAGGTCGTCCGCGGGCAGGGCATCGTCGTCGTGCTGATGTTGCCTCGGCGCGGGCTGCAGTCCACCGATCCACAGTCCACGCAAGCAGCGAGTGCCGCCGGGCTCGATGCGATCGGCGAAGCGCAGCAGATCTCCACCGAGGTCCGTGTCGGTCGCACGGACTACCTGGTGGAGGCCCGTGGTCTCGGTGACAACTCCGGCTTTGCCCTGGTCGAGCCGGTCCGGCTCTCGGGCGACACGCGGCGCATCCTGTTGCGCAACATCCTCGTCGCGCTCGGCGCCGGTCTGTTGGTCGCCGCGGTGGCGGGCGCCGTCCTCGGGCGGCTGCTGGGGCGCCCATTACGCCGTACGGCGAACGTCGCGGCCGCGATGCGCCAGGGGCGACGCGACCTGCACGCACCGGTGGAGGGACCGACCGAGGTGGCCGAGGTCGCGCACGCGGTCAACGAGTTGTCGGTCGCGCTGCGGCACAGCGAGGCCCGGCAGCGTGAGTTCCTGCTGTCGGTCTCCCATGAGCTCCGGACGCCGCTCACCGCCGTCCACGGATTCGCGGAGTCGCTCGCGGACGGCGTCGCACCTGACCCGCGGCATGCCGGCCAAGTGATCCAGCGCGAGTCGCTGCGACTCGAACGGCTGGTCAGCGATCTGCTCGACCTCGCGCGGATCGGGGCCGACCAGTTCCAGCTGGACCTCGCCCGGGTCGATCTGCGGGAGACGCTCACCGCCTGCGCCGAGGTGTGGCGTGTCCGTTGCGCAGGCCAGGGCGTGCAGTTCCGCCTGGAACTTCCGCCGGAGCCTGCGGTCGCGACCACCGATCCACGGCGCATCCGCCAGGTGCTCGACGGTCTCGCGGAGAACGCCCTCCGCGTCACGCCGGCCGGTGCGCGGCTGACGATGTCGTTGAGCCGGCGGCCAGGCGCCCTCGCGATCCAGGTTCGCGACGGTGGTCCGGGGCTGGCATCGGAGGACTACGCGGTCGCGTTCCAGCCCGGCGTACTCAACCGGAAGTACCGCGGCAGTCGCCCGGTCGGGTCCGGGATCGGTCTCGCGCTCGCGCACGGCCTCGTCACCCGCCTCGGCGGCACGCTGACCGCCGGACCGGCACCGGAAGGCGGCGCCGCCTTCACGATCGTACTGCCGGCTACTTGACCAGGATCGACTTGGTGTCGGTGTCGGTGACGCGGCCGTCCTCCGGCGACACGAGGTACACGCTGAGCTGCCACGGGCCAGGGCTGAGCGTGAGCTGGAAAGAGTACGACGAGAACTTCTGGCCTTCCTTGGTGTTGGCGAAGCTCTTCTTCGTCTCCCGGGTCTTCAGGTTCGTCACCTGGTAGTTGACCGTCGCCTCGTAGGCGGCTGCCACGCCTTGGACCGTCAACTTGGGCTCCACGGCCTGGTCCTCGGTCGGAGAGTCGATCCAGACGAGCGCCTGGACCTCCGCGGCCTGGGCGCGTCCCAGCGGTGCACTGGCGTCGACCTGGCCGAACAGCTTCTGCACCGAGCGGCCGGCCTGGGTGACCTGGACCGGCGTCTGGTTGTCCTGCAGCGCGCCTTGGACCGTGTAGACGAGCTGCTGAGTGGCAAGCCTGGCGAGCTTGCTGTCCAGCGTCGCCTTCGGGAGCTCCTTGAAGTCGACCGTGACGACGCCATCCGAGCGGGTGACGGTGTTCAGCGCCGCGCCGCGCCAGACCGAGTAGTAGTCCGGGTCGTTCGGCTGCTTGGAGGTCATGATGCGGACCGCCTGCTCGGCCGGGCGGCCGCTGACCTTGGCCCAGGTGCGGTACAGCCGGACGGCCGACTTCTCCCGCGCGCCGACCTGCTGACCGAGCCAGTAGACCGGCACCACAGCGCTCTTGACGGGCGGTTCCGTGACGCCGCGGTCGGTCGGGCCGGCGGTCATGGCGGAGGGGGACGTGCCCGGTGGCTGGGTGGGCGCCGCGGACGGTTCGGGGGAGGGGGGCAGGACCGACGGGGCCTGGCTCTGCGGTGCGCCGGTCGCGGTGACCGTCGTGCCGGGGCCTGCTACCTCGTCGCCGTCGTTGGCGGTGTCGTCGGCGCCGTTCAGCATGGTGAAGGCGCCGATCGCGGCCGCGGTGCCGACCGCGGCCAGACCGGCGGTCATCAGCCAGGGGCGCCGCGCGGCTGGGCGCTGGGCGTGCGCGCGGGCGCGGATCTCCGGCAGCGCGTCGGACGGCTCGATCCGGTCCGCCTCCTCGTGGAGGGTGCGCCGCATCAGCTCGTCGAACGGGTCGTTGTGGTTGTCACTCATCCACGTCCTCGCTTCGCTCCGGGCGCGGATGAGGCTCCGAGCGTGCTGTGTTGTCTGATGAACTCGCTTCGCTCGTTCATACGGTCTGCTCCAGGAGCTGGCGCAGCGACTTGCTCGCGCGCGCGGCGTGGCTCTTCACGGATCCCCGGCTGATGCCCATCGTGTCCGCGATCTCGGCCTCCGACAGGTCACCGTAGTACCGCAGGACCATCACGGTGCGCTGCTTCTCCGGGAGGGTCCGCATCGCCTCGATCACCCGGTCCGTCTCCGCGGTCCGCAGGACGGCCTGTTCGGCGCTGGGCTCGTCGGGCAGTGACTTCGGGGTGTGTTTGTCCACCACCACCAGGTGGCGCTGGCGGGAGCGGCAGCGGTTCACCACCGCGGTCCGCAGGTACGCGAGCGCCTTGTGCGGGTCGCGCAGCCGGTTCCAGCGGCCGTGCATCGCGACGAACGCGTCCTGCACGATCTCCTCCGCCGCCCCGGTGTCGCGCAGCAGCAGGGCCCCGAGGCGGACCAGCGAGGTGTAGTGCGCGGTGTAGACAGCCGTCAGCGCCTCGTCGGCATCCCACGAGGACTCATGTGTCACGCACTCTTCGTACACCACGGCCGGTTGTGCCACGAAAAGACGACGCAAAGACCCTGTCCCAGGTTGACAACAGCCGTGGCCCGAAAACGTGGAACTCTGAGGGGATGAAGCAGCGCGGCGACGGTTCGTGGTCGGGTCATCACGACATCACGTACGCCGCGGTGGCCCGGCTGTACCAGCACCTGTCGGCGCCGGACAGGACCATCCACGGGCTCCCGCGGGACGAGTACGCCGCCGCGCTCGACAAGGCCCAGGCACACCAGGACCGCCCGGTCGGTGCGGGCCTGATCGAGAACTTCAAGGGGATGGGACTGTCCTATCCGTACGCGGGACCCGGGCCGACCACGCACTCGGCGTACGCGAACCCGAGCGCGCAACGCGAACACTTCATGGCGGACCCGTACCGCAAGGGCTGGGACAACCTCGCCACGAACGTCGAGTACTTCCACGAGCAACTCGCCGCCGCGCACGGTGCGTCGGACGCCGAGTTCATGCATCTCGGCGCGGCCGCGCACGCCCTTCAGGACAGCTACTCCGGCGCGCACGCGTGGCGAGAGGACTCGGTGTACGACGGCGACCCGGCCGCGCCCGACGCGGCCCGGATTACGCCCGCGACCGGGGCGCCGGCGGCGAGGCCAGGCGTGTCCGGAGGAATTTCGAGTGAGGGTGTCGGACGGGGCGGCTAGCATGGACAGGGTCAACACCACTGATCTCAGGAGGAAGAGCCTGTCCAGGCCACGCAGTATCGAACCGGAGGCGCGCGCGAACGGCCCGGTGGCCGGCGCCGCCGCCAGCACGCAGGCGTCGCACAAGATCGTCGTGCCGAACAGCATCGACATGGTGGCCCTGCTCGGAGCCCGGGACGAGTTCCTCCGCATCGTCGAGAAGGAGTTCGCCGCCGACATCATGGTCCGCGGCAACGAGATCACGCTCGTCGGTGAGCCGGCCGAGCTCGCCCTCACCGAGCGCCTCCTCGACGAGCTGGTCGCGGTGGTCCGCACCGGCCACGGGCTGACCGCGGACTCGGTCGAGCGCAGCATCGCGATGATCAAGCAGGCCACCGCGGAGTCCCCGCGCGAGGTCCTGACCCAGAACATCCTGTCCAGCCGCGGCCGCACCATCCGGCCGAAGACGCTGAACCAGAAGCGCTACGTCGACGCCATCGACAAGAACACGATCGTCTTCGGCATCGGCCCGGCCGGCACCGGCAAGACCTACCTGGCGGTCGCCAAGGCGGTCCAGGCGCTGCAGGCCAAGGAGGTCAACCGGATCATCCTGACCCGGCCGGCCGTCGAGGCCGGTGAGCGGCTCGGGTTCCTGCCCGGCACCCTGTCGGAGAAGATCGACCCGTACCTGCGGCCGCTGTACGACGCGCTGCACGACATGCTCGACCCGGAGTCCATCCCGCGGCTGATGACCGCCGGCACGATCGAGATCGCGCCGCTGGCCTACATGCGCGGCCGGACGCTGAACGACGCCTACATCATCCTGGACGAGGCGCAGAACACCTCGCCGGAGCAGATGAAGATGTTCCTCACCCGGCTCGGGTTCGGCTCGAAGATGGTCGTCACCGGCGACGTCACCCAGGTCGACCTGCCGAACGGCACGAATTCCGGCCTCAAGGTGGTGCAGGAAATTCTCGACGGCGTGCAGGATCTGGCATTCTGCCGGTTGACATCGCATGACGTGGTCCGGCACAAGCTGGTCGGCCGGATCGTGTCGGCGTACGAAAACTACGAAGGCAGTGCTGATTCCCACCGATGAACGTCGAGGTCAACAACGAGTCCGGCGTGGAGATCGACGCGCACGGACTGATGCGGCTCAGCCGGTTCGTGATGTCGTCGCTGCGGCTGCACCCGGAGTGTGAGCTGTCGATCAAGCTGGTCGACGAGGACACCATGGCGCGGTATCACGTCGAGTTCCTGGACCTGCCGGGTCCGACCGACGTGATGTCGTGGCCGATGGACGAGCTGCGGCCGGGGTCCGACGGCGAGTCGGACGACGACCTGCCGCTCGGTCACCTCGGCGACATCGCGCTCTGCCCGACGGTCGCCGCCGCGCAGGGCGCGAAGGCCGGCCACGGCACCTGGGCCGAGCTCGAGCTGCTGACGGTGCACGGCATCCTGCACCTGCTCGGCTACGACCACGCCGAACCCGCCGAGAAAGCGGAGATGTGGGACGTCCAGGGCCGCCTGCTGGAAGCATGGCGCGCACCTGGCAACCGTTTAGAGGGTGCCTGATGGCTCCACGCCTACTGCGGGGCACTCGGCACGGCACCTCGCCGCACGGGTGCAAAGGCCACGATGCTCCGCATCGAGACCTTCGCCCCCGCACGCCGATGCACCGCACCGAGCACCTCCTCGCAACGGCGTGGAGCCATCAGACACCCTCTAGAGGCGTGATACCGCGATGACTTCCCACGACCTGGTCCTGCTGGTTGTGGCTGCGGTGCTGGTGCTGCTCGCCGGGCTGTTCGCCGGCGCGGAGGCGGCACTGTCGTCGTACTCGAAGGTGCGGGCGAACGAGCAGGTCGAGCAGGGCAACCTGCGCGCGGTCAAGCTGCGCGACCTGCTGTCCGACGCGCCGCGGTACCTGAACTCGCTGCTGCTGCTCCGGCTGAGCTGCGAGATCACCGCGATCGTGCTCGTCACCCAGGCGCTGTCCGGGGTCCTCGAGGTGACCTGGGAACACATCCTGATCACCGCCGTGGTGATGGTGCTGATCTCCTACGTGATCATCGGGGTCGCCCCGCGGACGCTCGGCCGGCAGCACTCGGACCGGTTCGCGATCCTGTCGGCCGGCCCGGTGATGGCGGTGACCCGGATCCTCGGTCCGCTGCCCAAGGTGCTGATCATGCTCGGCAACGCGCTGACCCCGGGCAAGGGGTTCGCCGAGGGCCCGTTCGCGACCGAGGCCGAGCTGCGGGCGCTGGTCGACTACGCGGAGAAGTCCGCGGTGATCGAGTCCGGCGAGCGGCAGATGATCCACTCGGTGTTCGAGCTCGGCGACACCATCGTCCGCGAGGTGATGGTGCCGCGGACCGACATGGTCTACATCGAGCGGCACAAGAAGCTCCGCCAGCTCACGTCGCTGGCGCTGCGCTCGGGGTTCTCGCGGATCCCGGTGATCGGCGAGTCGCTCGACGACATCGTCGGCGTCGTCTACCTCAAGGACGTGATGCGCCGGGTGTACGACAACGCCCAGGCCGAGTCGACCGAGCGGGTCGAGTCGGTGATGCGGCCGTGCATGTACGTCCCGGACTCCAAGCCCGTCGACGAGCTGCTCCGCGAGATGCAGGCGGCCCGGATGCACCTGGCGATCGTCGTCGACGAGTACGGCGGGACGGCGGGGCTGGTCGCGATCGAGGACATCCTGGAGGAGATCGTCGGCGAGATCACCGACGAGTACGACGAGGACCCGGACTCGGTGCAGCACCTGTCCGACGGCGCCTACCGGGTGTCGAGCCGGCTGCCGATCGACGAGCTGGGCGAGCTGTTCGGCGTCCCGCTGGACGACGACGACGTCGACACCGTCGGCGGCCTGATGGCCAAGCTGCTCGGCAAGGTGCCGATCCCGGGCGCCGAGGTGACGATCGAGGGCCTGTCGCTGACCGCGGAGCGGCCGTCGGGCCGCCGCAACCAGGTAGGTACGGTTCTGGTACGGCGCGAGGAACCCGCGCCGGAGTCCCAGGACCAGAACCACCAGCACGCCTGATCGCCTAGGAGCAATCACCTTGTCGGACCTCTCGGCGGAAGACGCCAAACTCGTCACGCTCGCCCGCGCCGCGCGCGCCCGGACCCGGGCCGCGGAAGGAGCCGCTGTCCGGGACTCCGACGGGCGGACGTACGCCGCCTGCACGGTCGCCCTCGACACCGTCGAGCTGACCGCGCTGCAGCTGGCGGTGGCGATGGCGCTCGCGTCCGGCGTCAAGGGTCTGGAGGCGGCCGCGGTGGTCACCGACCAGGCTGCTGCCGAAACCGCCGACGTCAACGTGGTCAGGCACTTCGCCGGCGCCAACATTCCCGTAGTACTTGCCCTCGGCACTGGAGAGGTCCGCGATGTCGTCCACACCTGAGAACTTCAAGGCGGGCTTCGCCTGTTTCGTCGGCCGGCCGAACGCGGGCAAGTCCACCCTCACCAACGCGCTGGTGGGGAAGAAGATCGTGATCACCTCGTCGAAGCCGCAGACCACGCGGCACGCCGTCCGCGGGATCGTGCACCGGCCGGACGCGCAGCTGATCCTGGTCGACACGCCCGGGTTGCACAAACCCCGCACCCTGCTCGGGGAGCGGCTGAACGACCTGGTCAAGACCACCTGGGCCGAGGTCGACGTGATCGCGGTCTGCCTGCCGGCCAGCGACAAGATCGGCCCCGGCGACCGCTTCCTGGTCGGCGAGGCGGCGAAGGTCGCGAAGACCCCGAAGGTCGCGCTCGCCACCAAGGCCGACCTGGTCGAGCCCGACCGGATGGTCGCGCACCTGGCCGACATCCAGGCGCTCGGCGAGTCGGTCGGCATCGAGTGGGCGTCGATCGTCCCGGTGTCCGCGACCTCGGGGTACCAGGTCGACCTGGTCGCCGACGAGCTCGTGAAGCTGCTGCCGGACGGCTTCCCGCTCTACCCGGACGGTGACATCACCGACGAGCCGGAGGAGACGCTGGTCGCGGAGCTGATCCGCGAGGCGGCGCTGGAGGGCGTCCGGGACGAGCTGCCGCATTCGATCGCGGTCACGATCGACGAGATGAACCTGCGCGAGGACCGCCCCGAGGACAAGCCGCTGCTGGACGTGTACGCGAACATCTTCCTCGAGCGGGAGAGCCAGAAGGGCATCGTGATCGGCCACAAGGGCGCCCGGCTGCGCGAGGTCGGCGCGGCGGCCCGCCAGCAGATCGAGGCCTTGCTCGGTACGCCGGTGTACCTCGACCTGCACGTCAAGATCGCGAAGAACTGGCAGACAGACGCGAAGAATCTCCGCAAACTGGGCTTCTGATGAGCCTGCGCAATCCTGTGCACGCCGCGCTGAGCGGCGCGCACGCTTCCTTCGCGGAGATCCGCGGCAACGCCCGGCGCTACCCGACGGCCGTGGCGCCGTTCCTCGCCCTGCCCGACGAACCGACCGAGCAGGACTGGGCCGACGCGGCAGTCCTCGTCGGCCCCGGCAAGACCGCGGCGCTGATGCGTCCGGCGCTGCCGGTGCCGGACAGCTTCAAGATCGAGGCCGAGATCGACCTGGTCCAGTTCGTCGCGCCGGAGTCGCTGCCGGCCGCGGACCCGGAGGCGGTCGTCCTCGGGCCGGACGACGTCCCCGAGATGCTCGCCCTGGTCGCGCTCACCGACCCGGGTCCGTTCCGCAGCCGCACCATCGAGCTCGGCACGTACCTCGGCGTCCGCCGTGACGGCGAGCTGATCGCGATGGCCGGCACCCGTTTCGCGCTGCCTGGCCACACCGAGATCAGCGCGGTCTGCACGCACCCGTCGTACCAGGGGCAGGGTCTCGCCAGCCGCCTGATCCGCACGGTCGCCGCACACATCACCGCAACCGGCCGAACCCCGTTCCTGCACACCGGCGGCGCCAACACCACCGCCATCCGCCTGTACAACGCGCTGGGCTTCACGCTCTCGAACCGCATGAAGGTCACGGTCGTCGAGGCGGTCTAGCCTGGAATTGTTGCAACAACGTGCAATCGCGGCGTGTCTGTCCCCCGCGCGCATTATGCTCGCGCACGATCTCGAGGCTCATCGAGGTCGTTCATGTCCTGAGGGGGACTCCCAGTATGAAATTGCAGCGCTTCGCGCTCGCCCTGGCCGGGGTCGGCATGCTCGCCGCCACGGCCGCCGCCGGCCCGGCCACCGCCGCCGTCCGGACCAACCCGACGCCGGCGATGGCCAACCCGGCCAACGGCAACCTGAAGACCACGCCGAACACCAAGCTCGCTTCCGCGGGATGCGTGCAGGACGTAGGCTTCAACACCCCCAGGCCGGGGATCAGCGACGTCGTGGTCACGCCGGGCAGGCCGCCGCGCGGTGAGTTCTACGCGGACTTCCCGTTCGTCGGCACCCGGCTCAACACGACGTGGTACGGCGTGCAGACCGACGCGCACCTCTACTACCACAGCCTGTTCGTGCAGAACGGCACGCTGTACCGCGGTGTCACCTACTTCGACACCGACAACCCGCGGCCGACGTACGCGCGGATCGGCTCCGGCTGGACCAGCTTCACCCAGCTCGTGACGTCGAACTACGCCATCACCGCGCCGAA
This sequence comes from Kribbella sp. NPDC004138, assembly GCF_053603655.1. Classification (NCBI taxonomy): domain Bacteria; kingdom Bacillati; phylum Actinomycetota; class Actinomycetes; order Propionibacteriales; family Kribbellaceae; genus Kribbella; species Kribbella sp. NPDC004138. Next base: position 122,408 of record NZ_JBSGFZ010000012.1, on the reverse strand, counting down.
CCGCTCGTACCTGTACGGGCTGAGCACCAACGGCAGCCTGTACAGGTACGCGGCGTCGGGTGCCACCTTCCGGGCCCTCGGTCACTTCCCGGGCTTCCAGGGTTTCAAGGCGATGACCGTGATCTCCGAGACCCCGACGTACGACACGCTGCTGATGACCACCAAGGCCGGTGCGCTGTGGACGGTCCGGATCCCGGCCGCGGCCTCGACCAAGCCGGTGCTGAAGCTCGTCCGGAGCGCCGGCTTCGCTGCCTACGAGTCGCTGGCCGCCAGGGAGTGCGGTGACAAGGGCGGCACGCTGGTGACGGGTTTCGACAACGACACCGATTCGGTCTACCAGTACGCGATGAGCAAGTTCAACGGCTCGAAGACGGCGGTCACGTCCTACGGACGGGTCCCGGGCGGCACCGTCCCGGGCACCGGCATCTTCTCGGTCACCGGCCACTGGAACCAGCTGGTGGGGGAGTGATCCTGCCGTAGTGCAGAGCCGGGGGCGCCGCTCGAAGCGGCGCCCCCGGTCTGTTCTCAGAGGCTCTTCTGGTAGGCCAGGAAGCGCGCGACGATCGTGTAGTTGAGCTGCTCGTTGATGCCGATCATGTGGTTGTTGGACTCGGCGTTCCAGGTGTCGACCTGGGTGAGCGCCGGCTCGGCGTCGCGGAGTTTCAGCAGCATCGCGGTCTTGACCAGGGCGCCGAGGCGGTGGCCCCGGTGCTCGCGCGCGACCGCGGTGTCGTGCTGCTCGCCGATGTGCGGGCGCTCGCGCTCGACCGCGACCACCGTGTGACCGGCGAGCTCGCCGGTGGCCTTCTCCCGGGCGATGACGCGGTAGAGGGTGTGGTCGCTCTTCGCCTGCGCCTCTTCGTACGCACGCAGCCGCTCGCGGCTGTAGACGTCGTCCTCGATGTCCAGGTCGTCCTTCGGCGCGTCGTTGATGGACGCGGTCACCGCGATCATCCCGTCGAGCATGTCCTCGGGCAGCGCGCCGGTGAGCGTGACCAGCTCGTACGCCGTCGACGCCGCGACCGCCTCGTCGTACAGCGACCGGACGATCGACCAGTCGAGCCCGGCCAGGTCCTGCCGGCGGTTGACCTCGACCGCCTTCTGCTCGTACCCGTGCTTGTGCGCCAGCGCGATCGCGTCCGGCAGGTCGAACCCGCCGAAGCCCATCATCGTGCGGCCTTCGTCGCGGGCGAGCTGCTCGACGTACTCGATCAGCTCCGCCTCGACCGCGCCGTCGCGATGGTCGGGATGGACGGTGAGCTCGAACCACACCTGGTTGGTGTTGTCGTACGTCGGCAGCGAGACCGTGGCCACGGCGACCGCCCTACCGTCGGCGTTGCGTGCCAGGAACCCCCGCTGCGGTTCCAGGTCCCAGCCGTACCGCAGCAGGTTCGCGAACCCACGCAACGTCGGGCGCACCAGCTCCGGGCAGTCCTGTGCGAAGGCTGCGCTCTGGACGGTTACTGCGTCGATGCACCCGGCCTCGTCGTCGGGTGACAGTTCGGTGATCTCCACGCCCACAGGGTCCACCGAGTACGCCGGTTACCGCGACTGCTTTATTCGATGCCACCATGCTCCCCGTCTCACGCCGAGAAGCACTCTTGACTGATTCCAGACTGCGGAGAAGACTCGCGAACGTGACGCTCTGAGATCAGCAACCGGAAGGTTCGACCATGTCCGACACATCCGGAGTAACCCACCACGGGAGCGAGAGCGAGAACCCGGCGATCGACTCGCCGACGCCGCAGGTCGAGCAACCGAGGACGAACCGGGACTGGTGGCCGAACCAGCTGGATCTGACGATCCTGCACCCGCACGCCGCCAAGTCGAACCCGATGGCGGAGGATTTCGACTACGCCGCGGAGTTCGGGAAACTGGACGTCGACGAGCTCAAGCGGGACCTCGTCGAGGTGATGCGGACGTCGCAGGACTGGTGGCCGGCCGACTTCGGTCACTACGGGCCGCTGTTCATCCGGATGAGCTGGCACGCGGCCGGCACGTACCGGATCGAGGACGGCCGCGGCGGCGCGGGCGACGGCGCGCAGCGGTTCGCGCCGCTGAACAGCTGGCCGGACAACGCCAACCTGGACAAGGCCCGCCGACTGCTCTGGCCGGTGAAGCAGAAGTACGGCCGGAAGATCTCCTGGGCGGACCTGCTCGTGCTGGCCGGCAACGTCGCGCTGGAGGACATGGGGTTCCGCACGTTCGGCTTCGGTTTCGGCCGCGAGGACGTCTGGGAGCCGGAGGAGATCTACTGGGGTCCGGAGGACACCTGGCTCGGTGACGAGCGGTACAGCGGCGACCGGCAGCTCGGCGGTCCGCTCGGTGCGGTGCAAATGGGCCTGATCTACGTGAACCCGGAGGGCCCGAACGGCAACCCGGACCCGCTGGCCGCGGCGCGCGACATCCGCGAGACGTTCCGCCGGATGGCGATGAACGACGAGGAGACCGTCGCGCTGATCGCCGGCGGGCACACCTTCGGCAAGACCCACGGCGCTGGGCCGGCGGAGAGCGTCGGCCCGGAGCCGGAGGCAGCGCCGCTCGAGGCGCAGGGGCTCGGCTGGAAGAGCACGTACGGGACCGGGAAGGCCGGCGACGCGATCACCAGCGGTCTCGAGGTGACCTGGACGAACACGCCGACCCAGTGGGGCAACGGCTTCTTCGAGAACCTGTTCGGGCACGAGTGGGAGCTGACCGACAGTCCGGCCGGGGCCAAGCAGTGGGTCGCGAAGGACGCGGAGGAGTCGGTGCCGGACGCGCACGACCCGTCCCGCAAGCACCGGCCGACGATGCTGACCACCGACCTCAGCCTGCGCCTGGACCCGGTGTACGGCCCGATCTCGCGGCGCTTCTCCGAGAACCCCGACGAGTTCGCGCTCGCGTTCGCGAAGGCCTGGTACAAGCTGCTGCACCGCGACATGGGGCCGGTCTCGCGTTTCCTCGGGCCGTGGGTGCCGCAGCCGCAGCTCTGGCAGGACCCGGTGCCGGCCGTCGACCACGAGCTGGTCGACGACGCCGACATCGCGGGCCTGAAGGAGAAGCTGCTCGGGTCCGGACTATCGGTGCGGCAGCTCGTCTCCACCGCGTGGGCCGCGGCGGCCGGCTTCCGCGGCACGGACAAGCGCGGCGGTGCGAACGGTGCGCGGATCCGGCTCGAGCCGCAGCGGAGCTGGGAGGTCAACGAGCCGGCCGAGCTGGCCAAGGTTCTGGGGGTTCTGGAGCAGGTCCAGCAGGAGTTCAACGCGTCGCAGTCGGACGGGAAGCGGGTCTCGCTCGCCGACCTCATCGTGCTCGGTGGCGGCGCGGCGATCGAACGGGCGGCCGGGAACGCCGGCCAGGACATCACAGTGCCGTTCCATCCGGGCCGCACCGATGCCTCGCAGGAGCAGACCGACGTCGACTCGTTCGCCCTGCTCGAACCGCGGGCCGACGGCTTCCGGAACTACCTGCGAGCGGGCGAGAAGCTGTCCGCCGAGACGTTGCTGCTGGATCGTGCGTACATGCTGACCCTGACGGCGCCCGAGATGACCGTGCTGGTGGGCGGCCTGCGGGTCCTCGGGACGAGCACCGGCGGCGCGCGGCACGGTGTCTTCACCGACCGCACGGACACGCTGTCGACCGACTTCTTCGTCAACCTGCTGGCGCCGGGCACGGAGTGGCGGGCCTCGGAGTCGGACGAGAACCTGTTCGAGATCCGCGATGTCGCGAGCGGCGAGCTCAAGTGGACCGCGACGGCGGCCGACCTGATCTTCGGGTCGAACTCGCAGTTGCGGTCACTGTCCGAGGTCTATGCGAGCGCCGACGCGCAGGAGAAGTTCGTGAAGGACTTCGTCGCGGCCTGGGTGAAGGTGATGGAACTGGATCGCTTCGACCTACGCTGATCAGGCCGGGGCCGGCATTCCGTACGCGTGGTCGACGGTCATCGAGAACATCAGCCGCCGGTCCTGCACCATGACCGCGCGGTACTCGTCCCAGTCCGGGTGCTCGCCCGACGCGGTCCGGTAGTAGTCGACGAGATCCTCCACGACGTCGTCGTAGGGGTCGGCTGCTACCGGGCTGAGTTCCGCCTTGCCTTCGAGGACGACGTACGAGCGGCCGCGCGGGCCGTCGACGTACAAGCTGGCGCGCGGGTCGCGCCGCAGGTTCTTGGTCTTCGCGCGTCCGTCGGTGAGCGAGACCCGCACGCGGGATCCGTCGAACACGTACGTCACGTTGGACAGCTGGGGCCGGCCGTCGCGCTTGAGCGTGACCAGGACGCCGAGCCCGTGGGCGCCGATCCGGTCGAGGAGGGTTTCCGTCATACCGTAAGCCTAGGAATTCAAGCGCCCTTGAAGGCAAGGAACTCCCGCACCGTGGACCTTTCAGAGACTCACCAGCAGTACGCCGGCCACCACCACGACCAGTCCCGTGACGCGCGGCCGCTCACGCAGGACGATCGCTCCGAGCAGCGTGCCGAGGACGACATTCATCGACCGGCCGATCGCCACGGTCGCGACCGAGGCGACCGACAGCGCGAGCAGGACGAGTCCGTAGCTGGCCGGTATGAGTACGGCGACCGGCGCCGCCCGCCGCCAGTCCCGCATGGCGCCGCGGTGATCTGGTACGACGACCGACAGCGCGACGACCTGTGCCACGTTCGCCACGGCGAGGTAGGTCAGTAGGTCGACGTGCAGCGAACCGACGGCGAACGCGTCCCAGAGCGTGTACGCCGCCGTGCACGTGGCGACGCCCAGCCCGAGCAGCACGGCTCGCGCTGGGGTCCGCGATTGCGGGCGATCCATCAGCAGTACGCCGATCAGCACGAGCGCGGCGCCCGCGAACCCGCGCGGGCCGGATCCGCCCGCGACTGCTACCAGGGCCGGAGCGGTGCCGCGACTCACGGCGTACACCGTCGAGAAGTCCCCGAAGGTGTACGCCTTCTGCAGCGTGACGGCGTACGTCGTGTGCAACGCCATGCTCACGACTCCCGCCCACCAGGCCGTCGCCGGCGATCCGCGAACCAGCAGGACGAGCGACACCGGCAGCGTCAGGAGACCGCACAGCCAGATGAACCCGGGACCGCCGAGGCCGCCGCGTTTCACCAGCAGATTCCATGCGGCGTGACAGCCGGCGGAGGCCGTCAACAGGGCAAGGGCGATCACGTAGACAGTGTCTACAGGATGCCGGTAGACGCTGTCTACCCGGGCGTCCCGTGCGGTCAGCAGGATGACCCCGGTTCGACGGGCCGGGGGAGTTGTGCATACACTCACTGGCATCATGCGGCACCAGCTTCTCCTCCTTCGCTGCCGCGGCGAGGCCTGACAAGGCCGGTCCCTCGCCGCGGAGTCTTGACGTACGCCGGTCGTCCCTCACGACACCCGTACCTCCCAGGAGAACCCCGTGGCACCGAAGAACCAGCCCCAGCCTGTCCAGCAGTCGTCCGGTATGCCGACCCATCGCTACCGCGCGTTCCCGCCGATCGACCTGCCGGACCGCACCTGGCCGGCCAAGTCCGTCGACCGCACGCCGCGCTGGCTGTCCACCGACCTCCGCGACGGCAACCAGGCGCTGGTCGAGCCGATGTCCCCGGCCCGCAAGCGGCGGATGTTCGACCTGCTGGTGAACATGGGCTACAAGGAGATCGAGGTCGGTTTCCCGAGCGCCAGCCAGTACGACTTCGACTTCGTCCGCAGCCTGATCGAGGACGACGTGATCCCCGACGACGTGACGATCTCGGTGCTGACCCAGGCGCGCGAGGAGCTGATCGAGCGCACCGTGCAGTCGCTGCAGGGGTCGCCGAAGGCCACCATCCACCTCTACAACGCGACCGCGCCGCTGTTCCGCCGGGTGGTGTTCAACGTCGACAAGGCCGAGTGCCGCACGATCGCGGTCCGCGGCACCGAGACCGTGATGAAGTACGCCGACGAGATCCTCGGCGACTGCGAGTTCGGGTACCAGTACAGCCCGGAGATCTTCACCGGCACCGAGCTGGAGTTCGCGCTCGAGGTGTGCGAGGCGGTCAGCGACGTGTGGCAGCCCGCCGCGGGCCGCGAGATCATCCTGAACCTGCCGGCCACCGTCGAGATGTGCACCCCGAACGTGTACGCCGACCAGATCGAGTGGTTCGGCCGCAACCTGACCCGGCGCGAGCACAGCACGATCAGCCTGCACCCGCACAACGACCGCGGTACGGCGGTGGCCGCCACCGAGCTGGCCCTGATGGCCGGCGCGGACCGCGTCGAGGGCTGCCTGTTCGGCCACGGCGAGCGCACCGGCAACGTCGACCTGGTGACGCTGGGGATGAACCTGTTCAGCCAGGGCATCGACCCGCAGATCGACTTCTCCGACATCGACGAGATCCGCCGCACGGTCGAGTACTGCACCCAGATGCGGGTCCCGGAGCGCCAGCCGTACGCCGGTGACCTGGTCTACACCGCCTTCTCCGGCTCGCACCAGGACGCGATCAAGAAGGGCCTGGAGGCGCTCGACAAGCAGGCGGCGGCCGAGGGCAGGCCGGTCGGCGAGATCGCCTGGGAGGCGCCGTACCTGCCGATCGACCCGAAGGACGTCGGCCGCAGCTACGAGGCCGTGATCCGGGTGAACTCGCAGTCCGGCAAGGGCGGCGTCGCGTACATCATGAAGTCGGAGCACCGCCTCGACCTGCCGCGCCGGCTGCAGATCGAGTTCAGCCGGGTGATCCAGCAGCACACCGACAACGAGGGCGGCGAGGTCGGCCCGCAGCAGATGTGGGACATCTTCGCGGCCGAGTACCTGGCGCCCGGTGCGCTGTCGCTGCTCAGCGTCAACTCGACGTCCGGCGAGGGCCAGGGCGACCAGCTCCGGGTTCAGGTCTATGCCAACGGCGTACCGCACGAACTGGTTGGTGAAGGCAACGGTCCGGTGTCGGCGTTCGTGGACGCGATCAAGCCGCTGAAGTACGACGTCCGGGTGCTGGACTACCACGAGCACGCGCTCTCGGCGGGTGGCGATGCGCTGGCCGCGGCGTACGTCGAATGCGAGGTCGGCGACGACGTGTACTGGGGTGTCGGCCGGGACGCCAACATCCTCACCGCATCCTTGAAGGCAGTCGTGTCGGCTGTCAACCGCGCCACGCGCTGACCAACCCACAACGGCACGCCCAACTGCCCGTCTCCGTGTCGGAGGCGGGCAGTTGCTGCACTCCCCGGTACCGTTGCGTCACACACCGCAACGTTGTCTCAACGTTGCCTCAAGTCGTTGACTCGCTGACCAGCTATGCGCAGACTGTCTGCTCAATGCGCAGATCCTTGCAAGACAGTGTTCCTAAGTCGAGCTGTTGCGGGGTCTGTGCCACCGACTTTTCCCTGGTAGTCGCGTGGAGGTGAGCAGTGAGCGGTGCGGTCGACACGTCCGCGGCGAAGCTGATCGAAGGACCTGCCGTCGAACCGAGACCCTCGGCTGCTAAGCGTTTTCTGAACGCCTGGCTCGTCCGAAGACTCTTCAAGGCGGTCCTGACGATCTTCATCGTCACCACCGGTACGTTCTTCCTGGTCCGGCTGCTGCCGGGTAACCCGGTCGAGACGTACATCCAGACGCAGATCGCGCAGACCGGCATCTCGTACGAGGCCGCCGCCGCACAGGCGCAGAACCTGTTCTCGCTGGATCCGGACGCGCCGCTGCTGTCGCAGTACGGCACCTACATGCTGAACCTGCTGCACGGCGACTTCGGCAACTCCGTGCTGTCGCCGGGGACGACGGTCGCGGAGGTGATCAAGACCTACCTGCCGTGGACGCTGTTCTCGGTCGGCGTCGCCACCGTGTTCAGCTTCGTCATCGGCATCGTGGCCGGCATGATCATGGCCTACCGCCGGGAGAGCTGGGTCGACCACCTGCTGACGTCGATCGGCTCGCTGCTGCACGCGATCCCGAACTACATCCTCGCGATCCTGATCGTGGTGTTCCTCGGCGTGAAGCTGCAGCTGTTCAACCTCACCGAGGCCCGCGGTTCCTACACGCCCGGCGTCGAGCCGTCGTTCAGCCTGAGCTTCCTGAACGACATCTTCTACCACGCGACGCTGCCGATCCTGGCCTACGCGCTGACCACGGTCGGCTCCTGGGCGCTGGTGATGAAGTCGTCGACGGTCGAGACCCTCGGCGAGGACTACGTGACGGTCGCCCGGGCCCGCGGCCTGTCCGACTCGCGGATCCGGTCCGGGTACGTCGGGCGCAACGCCGTGCTGCCGCTGTTCAGCCAGCTCGCCGTCTCGCTCGGCTTCGTGGTCGGCGGCTCGATCTTCGTCGAGCGGATCTTCGGCTACCAGGGCATCGGGTTCAGCCTGTTCAACGCGGTCAACGGCCGCGACTACCCGGTGCTGCAGGGCATCTTCCTGGTCGTGACGATCTCGGTGGTGGTGGCCAACCTGGCCGCGGACCTCCTCTACAGCCAGCTGGATCCGCGGATCCGCGTCGGCGGCGAAGGGGAGAAGTGACGACATGACCGAAGCCACCATTCCTGTCACCTCCATCGGGACGACCGGCGTCTCCCGGTTCGCCGGCATCGTGCGCTCGCTGCGCCGCAGTCCGGCCGGTTTCATCGGGTTCGTGATCGTCGGCCTGATGGTGCTGATCACCGCGATCGTGCCGTTCTTCCTCCCCGAGGTCGCCCCGAACGTCAAGGAGATCCTGCTCCCGGCCGGTTCGCCCGGGCACCTGCTCGGCACCGACAACGAGGGCAAGGACGTTCTGATCCAGATGATCGGCGGCGGCCGGACGGTGATCTTCGTCGGCTTCGTCGCCGCGGCGATCTCGACCGCGCTGGCGATCGTCCTCGGCTCGCTGGCGGCGTACCTCGGCGGCTGGGTCGACTCGGTCGTGGTCACGCTGTCGGACGTCTTCCTGACGGTCCCGCAGATCGTCCTGCTCGCCGTCCTCGGCGCCTTCTTCCGGCTCGACTCGCCGATCCTGCTGGCGCTGCTGGTCGGCGGCCTGTCCTGGCCGGTGCTCACCCGGGCGGTCCGCGCGCAGGTGTTCTCGCTGAAGGAACGCGAGTTCGTCGAGGCCGCGCGGCTGCTCGACCTCGGCACGATCCGGGTGGTGTTCGTCGAGATCCTGCCGAACATGGCCAGCTTCATCCTGATGAACTTCATGATCGGCGTGACGAACGCGATCTACCAGCTGGTCGGCCTCTACCTGCTCGGTCTGGCCCCGCTGACTGGCTCGAACTGGGGCATCATGCTCAACCGCGCCTGGATCGCCGGCGCCATCTTCAACGACGCGAGCCTGGCCTGGATCCTCAGCCCGGTGGTCGCGATCATCCTGCTGCTGCTCGGACTGGTGATGATGACGAGATCCCTCGAAGAGATCCTCAACCCGCGGCTCCGGGACCGGTGAGCACGGTGACGACCACTTCTTCGAGCCCGCGCGCCACGCGCGGCGGCCAGGGCAAGCCACTGCTGTCGATCCGCGACTTCAAGGTCGAGTACCGGACCGGGGCCGGGGCGACGGTGCAGGCCGTCCGCGGTGTCGACCTCGACCTGTTCCCCGGCGAGAGCCTCGCGCTGGTCGGGGAGAGCGGCTGCGGCAAGACGACGTTCGGCCTCGGGCTGCTGCGGTTGCTGCCGCGCCTCGGGCACGCCAGCGGCAAGGTCACCTTCAACCGCAGCGACGGCACCGAGATCGACGTCCTCGGCCTGGACGGCAAGGACCTGCGGCAGTTCCGCTGGCGGGACGCGGCGATGGTCTTCCAGGGCGCGATGAACGCGTTCAACCCGGTCCTGAAGATCCGCGCGCACATGCACGACACGATGCGTGCGCACACCAAGGCCAGTAAGCAGGAGATCGAGGACCGGGCGTCCGAACTGCTCCGGCTGGTCCGGCTGGAGCCGTCTCGGGTCCTCGACTGCTACCCGCACGAGCTGTCCGGCGGTATGCGGCAGCGGGTGCTGATCGCGATGAGCCTGCTGCTCGAACCCGAGGTGCTGATCCTCGACGAGCCGACCACCGCGCTCGACATCCTCACCCAGCGCTCGGTCGTCGACGTCCTGCACGAGGTGCGCGAACGCCTCGGGTTCTCGATGATCTTCATCTCCCACGACCTGTCGCTGGCCGCCGAGCTCGCGGACCGGGTCGCGACCATGTACGCCGGGCGCATCATCGAGACCGGCGGCGTCCGGGACATGTTCTACCGGCCGCGGCACCCGTACACGCTCGGGCTGATCAAGGCCGTGCCGCCGATCGTCGGCGACCTGCCGGACATGGAGTCGATCCCGGGCGGACCGCCGAGCCTCGCCGCGCTCCCGAAGGGCTGCACGTTCAGCCCGCGGTGCAAGTTCGCCACCGAGGAGTGCAAGGAGCAGGACCCGGCCTTGATCCCGATCACCGACGAGCCGGGCGACGCGCACGAGGCGGCCTGCATCCATTGGAAACAAGTGCACCTCGAGCGTGAGGTGCCGAGCGACTTGGGGAACGCATCATGAGCGCGCTGGAGAAGTCCCCCGAGACCCCGGAGTCCACCGAGTCCACCGCCCGGACGCCGCTGATGACGCTCGGCGGGGTCAGCCAGGTGTTCAGCACCAAGGCCGGCCCGATTCGTGCGGTCGACGACGTCGACCTGTCGGTCAACCCCGGCGAGGTGCTCTGCCTGGTCGGCGAGAGCGGCTCCGGGAAGACCACCGCGGCGCGGATGGCGGCCGGCCTGGCCCGGCCGAGCAGCGGCGAGGTGGCCTTCGACGGCAAGGACATCTGGTCGATGAACCGGCAGGACTTCAGCGCCTTCCGCCGCAGCGTGCAGTACGTGCACCAGGACCCGTACGCCTCGCTCAACCCGACGCGGACGATCCAGCAGACGCTCATCGCCCCGCTGCTCAAGCACGGCGTGGTGAAGACCAAGAAGGCCGCCGCCGAGCGCGCGGCCGAGCTGCTCACCAAGGTCGACCTGACCCCGCCCGAGAACTACCTGCCGAAGTTCCCGCACCAGCTGTCCGGCGGCCAGCGGCAGCGGGTCGCGGTCGCCCGGGCGCTGACGCTGGACCCGAAGCTGATCATCGCCGACGAATCCACTTCGATGCTGGACGTGTCGATCCGGATCAGCGTGCTGGCGATGCTCGGCCGGCTCCGCGACGACCTCGGGGTGGGATTCCTGTTCATCACCCACGACCTGGCGATCGCGAAGTACTTCGGCTGGAACGGCAAGACCGCGGTGATGTACCTGGGCCGGATCGTCGAGTTCGGGCCGACGCCGAAGATCATCAACGCGCCGACGCATCCGTACACCCGGGCGCTGATCGACGCGATCCCCGAGCCGGACCCGGACCTGACCAAGACCAAGGGCCGTGAGTCCCTGCGCAGCCTGGAGATCCCGAGCCTGGCGAACCTGCCGTCCGGATGCTCGTTCCACCCGCGCTGCCCGCTGTTCGAGGACGGGCTGTGCGACGCGACGATCCCCGACCTGACCACGATCCGATCCGGCCAGTCCGCCGCGTGCCACGTGGTCGCGCGCGACGGCGTACCAGAGGCCGGGCCGGATGACCTGGGGGCTTGATGTCACCTCAGCTCGGCCGGATGGCCATCGGCTGGGCGGCGTTCCTGGTTCTGGCCAGCGGAGTACTGCTGCTCACGCTGTCGCCGGGCACCCCGGAGTTCGTCGTCACCCTGTTCACCTTGTGTTTGGGCCTGCTACTGGGCCTGGTGGTCGTCGCCGGGATCGTCGTGACCCGGCGGCGGGAAAAACGCGAGGGCGGTAGTTAATCCCACCAGTAGTACCTGACCCACATGGGCGTGCGGTCAGTCCAGAAAGGACGAAGGATGAGCCCCACCGACACCAACGATCCCGGCACCAACGGAACGGGCGCTAGTGCCCTGACCAATGCGGTCTCCCGCCGGCACGTGCTCCAGCTGTTCGGCATCGCCGGTGTCGGCGCCGCCGGCATCGGTTCGCTGACGGCGTGCTCTCCGAGCTCGCCGAACAGCAACAGCGAGGGCGGCGGAAAGTCCGGCACCAAGGAGTTCCACGGGGCGTACCCGTACCAGCTCCCGCCGAAGGGTCACTTCAACCTGATCGCCGGTGTCACCGACGGCATTCAGGCCAGCAACAGCCCGTACTTCGACCTCGTCTACCCCAGCGCCGGCATGTACTACTGGGCCGACAAGAAGTGGGAATGGATGATGGCCGAGTCCGGGACCCTGGACGAGGCGAACAAGACCTACACCCTGAAGCTGCGCTCCGGCCTGAAGTGGAGCGACGACAAGCCGGTGACGGCGAAGGACGTCGTGTCGACGTTCAGCCTGCGCTGGCTGCTGCGCCAGCAGGAGTGGACGTTCCTGACCGACATCAGCGCCAAGGACGACACCACGGTGGTCTTCACCATCGGTACGCCGTCCACCGTGCTCGAGCGCTACATCCTCCGGGCCGGGATCCTGCCGGACTCGGTGTACGGCGAGTGGGCGACCAAGGCCGAGGCGCTGCGCAAGGCCAAGACCAGCCTGGACAGCGCCGAGGGCAAGCAGCTGAACGGCGACTTCCAGAAGTTCCGTCCGGAGAACCCGCCGGTCTCGGGCCCGTTCAACTTCGACGTGAAGAGCATGACCAACGCGCAGATGTCGCTGGTCAAGAACGACAAGGGCCTGTTCGCCGACAAGATCGGCTTCACCAAGGTCGTGCTGTACAACGGTGAGACCTCGGACATCACGCCGGTCGTGATGAACAAGGACGTCGACTACGCCACCCACGGTTTCGCGGTGGCCAGCGAGAAGACCATGCTGGGTTCCGGTTTCCGGATCCTCCGGCCGCCGGTGTACTCGGGCCCGTCGCTGGTGTTCAACTACACCACTCACCCGGAGCTCTCCGACGCCCGCGTCCGGCAGGCGATCGCCTACGTCCTGGACCGCAGCGAGAACGGCACCGTCGCGCTCGGCGACTCCGGCAAGCCTTGCAAGTTCATGGCCGGCTTCTCCGACATCCTGGTCCCGGACTGGATCTCGGACGCCGACCAGAAGAAGCTGCAGGCGTACGAGAAGGACGAGGCCAAGGCCACCTCGCTGCTGCAGGCCGCCGGGTGGAAGAAGACCGGCGGCAAGTGGATGCTGCCGAATGGCAAGCCGGCCGCCTACGACATCAAGTTCCCGACCGAGTTCGCCGACTGGAACCCGGCCGCCACCAACGCGGCCGACCAGCTGAACAAGTTCGGGTTCAACATCACCAAGCGGGGTATCACCTTCACCCAGCTGAACCCGGACGTACTGGCCGGCAAGTTCGACATCGCCATCCAGACCTGGGGCGCTTCGAGCCACCCGCACCCGTACTTCGCGTTCGTCCAAGACCTGTACACGTTCAACTACGTGATCGCGGCGAACTCGGGCGGCAAGGGCATGAACTTCCCGCTCAACCAGACCACCTCGGCCGGTCCGATCGACCTCAAGGCCGTCGTGGACAAGTCCGCCCAGGGCCTGAACCTCGACGAGCAGAAGAAGAACATCACCGCCGCGGCGATGGCGTTCAACGAACTGCTGCCGATCATCCCGCTCTGGGAGCGCTACGGTAACAACCCCGCGCTCGAGGGCACCCGGGTGGCGAAGTTCCCGGCCGACGACGACTCGATCCTGAAGAACGCGCCGTACGCGGACAACTTCGTGATCATGGGCATGTACTCGGGCAAGGTCGGTCCGGTCTAAAGCACTGGCGTTCTGACCCGATTGTTTGGTTGGGTCGGCCGGGTGATCAGCATGCGCGAGATCGACCCGGCCGACCTGGCCTTGTTCGACGAGTGGTACGACGCCTTCCGGGCCGGCGCGGTCGCCGGGCGGGAGGCCGCGCTGGTGACCGGACCTGAGGCGCTCGGGTACTCGCTGCGCAACCCGAGCCCGTTGAAGCAGCGGATCGTGGTCGGCGCGTTCGAGGACGACCGGGTGCTCGCCACGTTGCTGTTCGAGTACCGGCTGAACGACAACCTCGACACGGTCGAGGTCGAGATCGACGTTCCACCCGCGCACCGGCGGCGGGGGATCGGCACGGCGCTGTGGCAGTGGGCCGCGACCCGTGCCGCGCAGCTCGGGCGCACGATCGTGCAGGCCGAGGTCGCCGTACCGGCTGCCGGGTCGCCTGGGGCGGCGTTCGCTGCGCGGCTCGGATTCCAGGTCGAGCACGTCGAGGAGCATCTCGTCGTACCGCTGCCGTACGACGATCTGCGCCTGGAGGAGCTGCGCTCCGATGCCGGGCGGCTCGACGGGTACCGGCTGACGTCGTGGGCGGGGCTGTGCCCGCCGGAGCACCAGCAGGCGTACGCCGACCTGCACACCGCGATGGATCTCGACGTGCCGACCGGCGGTATGACGCGTGAGGTCGTGCCGTGGACTGTCGAGAAGCTGGAGGCGAGCGAGGCCCGGATCGACCGGAGCTACCTCGCGCTGGTGACAATGGCGCACACCCTCGCCGGTGAACCGGCCGGCTACACGCTGATCTACCTGCCGCGGGCCGATGCCGTGAACGCCCAGCAGGACGACACGCTGGTCCTGCGGGAACACCGCGGCCACAACCTCGGCATGTTCCTCAAGCTCGCGAACCTGGAACAGCTGGCCAAACATCGAACGACGCAACGCTTCCTGCACACCTGGACGGCGTTGACGAACGCCCCGATGCGCAAGGTCAACGCCCGCTTCGGCTTCCGTGCCGTCGAGGAGCACCGCGAACTCGAGCTCCGGCTGCCGCGGCTCCGCCCGGCGGCTCGGGGGTTGATCGTGGACGAGAACGAGCGGGTCCTGCTGGTCCGGTTCGAGTTCGCGGACGGGCCCTTGTGGGCGACACCGGGCGGCGGCCTGGAAGCCGGTGAGACCGTGGTCGAGGGCCTGCGGCGCGAGCTCGTCGAGGAGGTCGGCCTGACGGGCTTCGCCGACCCCGTCCACCTCTGGCACCAGGAAGTAGTTGCCGACGGCCACGCCACGGGCTACGACGGCGTCCTCAACGACTACTTCCTGATCCGCGCGGACCACTTCATCCCCGCCGGCTCCATGTCTGCCGCCGAGCTCGCTGCCGAGAATGTCCACGCGATGCGCTGGTGGACCCTCGACGAACTGCAAGCTCACAAGGACCGCTTCGCTCCGCGCGACCTCCCGGAGCTGGTTCGCCGCCTGCTGGCGAACGGCCCACCCAGTACACCCACCCAGCTCGGCCTGTGAGAGGCCCGTGCGAACTCCGTGAGAACCAGGGCGGCAAGCTGAGGGGCACAAGGGGTAGGTTCGGGGCATGCGTGAATCCCAGCTCGGTGACCTGACCGTTTCCTGCCTCGGCCTCGGCTGCATGGGCATGTCGCAGTCGTACGGCGTCCGCGCCGACGACTCGGAGTCCGTCGCGACGCTGCACGCGGCCATCGACGCGGGCTGCACCTTCATCGACACCGCCGACGTGTACGGCGACGGCGAGAACGAGGAACTCGTCGGCCGCGCACTGGCCGGCCGCCGCGACCAGGTGGTGCTCGCGACCAAGTTCGGCTTCAAGCGCCCGTCGTCGGCGTCGGCGGTGCCGACCGTCGTGGACGGCTCGCCGGCGTACGCCGCGGAGGCCCTGGACGCCTCGCTGCGCCGGCTCGGTGTCGACCACATCGACCTGTGGTACCTGCACCGGCGCGACCCGCAGGTCCCGATCGAGGAGACCGTCGGAGCGATGGCCGCCGCGGTCGAGGCGGGCAAGGTGCGGTACCTCGGGCTGTCCGAGGTGAACGGCGACACGGTGCGCGCGGCCCACGCCGTCCACCCGATCACCGCCGTCCAGAGCGAGTGGTCGCTGTGGACGCGGGACCCGGAGACCGTCGTCCTGCCGACGCTGCGCGAGCTCGGCATCGGGTTCGTCCCGTTCAGCCCGCTCGGGCGCGGGTTCCTCACCGGGCAGATCAAGTCCGAGGCCGACTTCCCCGAGGACGACATGCGGCGCGGGCTGCCGCGGTTCCAGGGCGAGAACTTCCAGCGCAACCTGGACCTCGTCGAGCAGGTCAAGACGCTGGCCGCCGCGAAGGGCGTCACCCCCGGCCAGCTGGCGCTCGCCTGGCTGCTTGCCCAGGGCAATGACGTGGCGCCGATCCCGGGGACGAAGCGGCGCAAGTACCTGGCCGAGAACCTGGGCGCCGTGGACGTCACGCTGACCGCTTCCGAGCTGGCCGACCTGGACGCGGCGTTCCCGCCGGACGCGGTGGCCGGCCAGCGGTACCAGCAGGGCGGGATGGACCTGGTGGGCAAGTGATCGGCGTCACCGGGTCGACCGGACAGCTCGGGTCCCGGATCGTCGCGCGGTTGACCGGCCAACCGCTGCGACTGATCGTGCGGGACCCGGCGCGGGCTCCGTCGGTGCCGGGCGCCACGGTGGCGCAGGCGGCGTACGGCGAGCATGCCGCTCTCTTGGCTGCTTTTGAGGGTGTCGACGTACTGCTGCTCGTCAGCGCGAGCGAGTCGGCGGACCGGGTGGCGTTGCACAAGGCCACGGTCGACGCGGCGGTGGCGGCGGGTGTGCAGCGGATCGTGTACACCTCGTTCGTCGGGGCGGCGCCCGGCGCGACGTTCACGTTCGCGCGGGACCACTGGCACACCGAGCAGCACATCCGGTCGGTTGGGGTCGACTTCACGTTCCTGCGGGACAACATCTACCTCGACTTCGTGCCCGGGTTCGTGGGTTCGGACGGCGTGATCCGGGGCCCGGCGGGGGACGGGCGGGTCGCCGCGGTCACTCGAGACGACGTGGCGGCGGTCGCGGCCGCGGTCCTGACGTCGGACGGGCATTCCGGCGCTACCTATGACCTGACCGGGCCGCGCGCGTTCACGCTGGCCGAGGCGGCGGCCGTGCTGACCGATGCGTTGGGGCGGAAGGTGCGGTACGAGCCGGAGACGCTGGACGAGGCCTACCGGTCGCGTGAGTCGTACGGCGCTCCGGCGTGGGAGGTGGCCGGCTGGGTGACGTCGTACGCCGCCATCGCCAGCGGGGAGCTGTCGGGCGTGACGACCGCGGTGCGTGACATCACCGGAGTCGAACCGACGGGGCTCGAGGAGTATGTCCGCGCTCAGTGAGACACTACTGACGTGCCGCTCTACCGGGATCAGGCGATCGTGCTGCGCACCCAGAAACTGGGTGAGGCGGACCGGATCGCCACGCTGCTGACCCGGGCCAACGGCAAGGTCCGCGCGGTCGCCAAGGGGGTCCGGCGGACGTCGTCGCGGTTCGGCGCCCGGCTGGAGCCGTTCAGCCACGTCGACCTGCAACTCGCCACCGGGCGCACCCTCGACGTCGTCACCCAGGCCGAGTCGATCGCGGCGTACGGCGAGGGCATCGTGGGCGACTATGCGCGGTACACCACCGGCACTGTCCTGCTCGAGACCGCCGACCGCCTCGTCGTCGAGGAGAAGGAACCGGCGATCCAGCACCACCTGCTCCTGGCCGGCGCGCTCCGCGTCCTGTCCACCGGCGAACGCGAACCCGCGCTGGTCCTGGATTCCTTCTTGTTGAGGTCTTTGGCGATCTCCGGCTACGCCCCGTCCTTCGACGACTGCGCCCGCTGCGGCGAACCAGGCCCCCACCGAGCCTTCAACCCCGCAGCCGGCGGCATGGTCTGCACCTCCTGCCGCCCACCCGCCTCAGCCATGCCGTCCCCCGCCACCGTCACCCACCTGGCCGCCCTCCTCACCGGCGACTGGCCCACCGCCCTCCAAGCCGACCCCAGAACCCGCCGAGAATCCACCGGCCTGATAGCCGCCTTCTTCACCTACCACCAAGAAAACCAACTCCGCTCCCTACCCCACCTAGACCTAACCTCCGGCGGAGCCTGATCCTCGGCTGTCAGGTCCGGCTACGGCCTTTCCGAGAGGTACCGCGGTACGCCGCGTCACGGCCGGCAGCCCGCCGACCGTCGCGCAGTTCAGGCCGCTGGGACGTGGCGCCCGAGGCAGGCGCCGTACCGGTCAGAAACCGCAGCTCGCCGTGGCTCACCATCCGCTCCTGCGGACCGCCGACGTGCTGATACGCCGACCGCGCAACCCGGAAATTAGGGTTCTCCGCGGGGTACGGCGTACCAGGATTCTGCAGGTAATGCTCGCGAATCCGATCCGCGGCCGCGCCGATTGCCTGCGTGGTCTCCTGTGCGACCGCCGCACCGACGTTTGCCTGGGTCTGATGCACATCGAGCCACCCCGGCCGGGTCATAGCGTGAATCAGTTCGGCGCGAGCGGCCTGCCGGTGCAGCGGATCCGGCGGCACCGTCGTTCCGAGATGGTTCTTCACGATCTCGTCCGCGATCACGTCCCATCGCATCACCACGGGCGCGTCGATCGCTCGGTCAGCGAGTTCCTGTGCACGGTCCGTGCCGGCGGCGTACTCGAGGAGGAGCTCAGTCGCGTAGTACACCTGGGAGTACTCCGGCACCGCATCCGGGAGCTGGCCGTAACCGGCCTCGTCGGCGAACACCGCAACGCCGTCGATGGCAACCCACTCCGTCAAGCCCTCGTCGAGCGCCTGCGAATGCTGCGACGGCACCGCGTTGGGCTCGAGCGGCGCGTCAACCTCGACGCGCGCATGGAGCGATTCGTGCAGGACCGTAGTGACCGCCTGCACCTGCTTGTGCGGCGGCGTACCGGCAGCCAGCCTGTCGAGTACGAGCTCCTTCGACAGCTTGAACGAGCCGTCCCGCTGGAGGCTTCCCCATCTCCGGCCTTCGCCGACCGTCGCGTACAACTTGCCGTTCCAGCGGTCGACCGCGCTCGGAAACTGCCTCCGCGCGATCCGGTACAACTTCGCGAACTGTCCGTACGTCTCCGACGAGGGGTCGATCTCAACGGTGGCCACCGGCTACTGCCCGTTGTGCCGCTGCCGTCCATCCGACGGCCAGTACGGCGCGCGGAGATTGTTCTCGAGGTGTTCCAGGACCCGTGTGAGTCCTTGGATACTCGGCGCCTCCTCCGCCGAGGCCCGCTCGGCCATCTCGAAGATCTGCCGACGCGCATCGGCGATCACCGCGGCCCGCTCCTCGACCGTCCCGGTGGCCTCGTACGCGGTGCGTTCGACCTCGCGCGCTTCCTGCATGAGCGCGCTCGGCGGGCTCGGGGGTACGGCGTAGCCCGGCAACCGCTCGATGAGATTGACTGCCAGCCGACGATCCTCGTCGGACGTCAGCTGAGGCAACAACGCCCGAAGCTCAGCCTCGGCCGCCGGCACGGCATCAAACCCCTCCCGTCGAATCCGCCGCTTCGCAGTCGCATGAGCGACGTTGAACTCCCTGAGCTCCACCGAACCTCCCTCCCTGCCGCGGCAATGATCGCGTACGATCCTCGCCCGTATCAGAAGTCTGCTCTGCGTCCCATCAGCGCCCGGCAGACCTCGCTGGTACGGCGTACTGCGGATGTCGGCCGATCAACCACCTGCCGATGCCGCGCCTTCCCGGACTCCCGTCCGCCACCGCTCAGCATTTCGAGTCGACCGGAGCTGTCGCCTCGCCACCATTCGGGTCGACAAGCACCGGAACTGCCTCCCCGATCCGAAGCTGGACCGAGGCCTGCTGAGTCATGGAGATCTCGCCGTTGTCACCCAAAGTGCTCTGCCAGGTGATCTCCCACTGCGCAGTAGCCGTCACCGGATACTTGCAGTTCGCCAGCTCCCGAGAGGTCTTCACATACCGATGCCCACAGGTAGGCGAGGCCTTAACCCCCATGGACTCGTCATACGGAGTCCCCGGCCCTTCACATCGAACCGTCTGACCGTCCCCCATAGCCCAGCTGATCGCGTTCACCCGAGCCGTCACCGTCACAGCCAACCCAGGCACACTCGCACTCCGCACGATCGGCCCCCAGGTGTTCTCCGACTTGGTCACCCACAACCAAACCGGCATATTCACCAGACCGATCTGACCAGGTGCCGGTGCCGTCTTGATCAGCGGCGGCCCCAAGTGCATCTCTCCGATGGCCTCGTAAACCAACGTCACCGGGTCAACCACAACCGTGTCAGGCCTACCGGGCAACCAGATCCACCGCGTCACGAAACGTGTGCCCTGCTCGCGAACGCAGGACCAAATTGCACCGTCCGTGTGTCCCTGCCACGCGGGGTCGCTCTTTGGAGGCTGCGGGGAGAGACGTTGCAGGTAGCACTGATGGCTGTTCGACCAATTACCAGCGTCGGATGTGCATGAGCGCGCGGCGCCACCATCGAAGCAGATCGGCTTCGGCTTCCGTGTGATCGACGTGGTGGGCTTCGTCCCCGGCTTCTCCGGCTCACCCGGGATGTTTACCGTCGTACGTGGAGCCCAGTAGCAGCGGCCGTTCGGCAAGCACAGCGGAACGTAGTCGCCGTCGGCCGGCTTCGGCGGCATCTTCTTGTCTTCGGTCGAGGCCCTCCCGGCAAAGGCGAGCGGTGTCAGAGCCGATGTGCTGATGAGAAGACCAGCGAGGAGCCGGAGCCCGAGCTTCAGCATTCGCCCGTGTCCTGCTGATCGATGAGGAACCACATCTTCTTGGTCTCCCCGTCCGGAGGTGCGAATACAAGCTTTGCCTGCACTTTGCTGCGCCCGCTCGTTCCAGGCCCGAGAGGCACGGGCTTGTGCGTTGCCAGGTACCTCAGCGTGACCTTGGTCGAGTTGAGGCAGGCGCTGAGGTTTACCTCTGGTTGCTCACCCTTGGTTTTGACCGATGTGACGGTCATCGACTCGACTTTGACCTTGCCGTCCTGGTACCAGCCGCGCTTCCGGTTGAACCCGACGTTGCCCCACACCTGGATGAGCCAATTTCCGCCTGTGCCCGCCTGCAAGAGTTTGTCGCGAGAGGCTGCAGGCGGGTTGTTCAGCGCCGCGTCGATAGCGACCCACGCCGCAACGTAGCGCGCTTTTGCGGCGGTGATGGCGGCCTGTTCCTCCGAGGGTTTGGGGGGCGTGGATGGTGCGGTCGGCGTCGCAGCTGGGGTTGCGGCGGGTGAAGTTGGGGCTGTGTTGGGCCGGCCGGCTTCGGGCGAGCCGTTGCAAGCGGTCAGCAGGCTGAGGGTGCTGAGCGTGGCGACGGCGGCGAGTATCGGTCGGCGGGGCATGTGGTGGGGCTCCGTTCTTGGGTGCTGTTGGTGTAAGGGTGGCATACGGAGGGTGTTCGGCGGGGTCGGTCGTCCACAGGTTGCAGGTTGCTGCAGTGACGGTGGGTTAGCGGTTGGTGAGGGTGCTTGGTGGAGTGGTCAGTTTGTGCGTTCTGTCCGTACGGCGGGCTGCCGCGGGTGCGGATTCGGTGCACAAAGCAGGGTGGTGACAGGCGCGGCCGTGGGTGCGGTAGCGGGTGGGCAGGGCGGCGAGCGAGTCGGCGTACAGCGCTCGGCGTTGCCTCCCGGCGTCGACGGCGACTGTTCTGTCAGTCGCGCGACTGTCTGCGGCCGCCGCGGTGTTCAGGGGGCCCGCCCGCCGGCCGCGGTTGCCGGGTCGGCTACCGCCGCGTGGTGGGGTGGGGTGCGGGTGGTGGGAGACTTCGGGTATGTCGCCTTTAGGTCGTCGTCGGGGTCGGGGGAGTTCGGGGCCGGTGGGGGAGAAGGTGGTGGTGGCGCCGGAGCCGCATCCTTCGGGGGCTCGGGCGCCGGGGGTGCCGAAGGAGTTGGTGCCGCGGCATGTGGCGATCGTGATGGACGGGAACGGGCGGTGGGCCAAGCAGCGGGGGCTGGCGCGGACCGAGGGGCACAAGGCGGGTGAGGCGAGCCTGCTGGATGTGATCAAGGGCGGGATCGAGATCGGGGTGAAGTACATCTCGGCGTACGCGTTCTCGACCGAGAACTGGGCGCGGTCGCCGGAAGAGGTGCGGTTCCTGATGGGGTTCAACCGTGAGGTGATCCACCGGCGGCGCGACGAGCTGGACGCGATGGGGGTCCGGGTGGTGTGGTCGGGGCGGCGGCCGCGGTTGTGGAAGAGCGTGATCGACGAGCTGGAGTACGCGCAGGAGCGGACGAAGGACAACGACACCATCACGCTGCAGTTCTGCGTGAACTACGGCGGCCGGGCGGAGCTGGCGGACGCGATGCGGGCGATCGCGCGGGAGGTTGCCGAGGGCAAGGTGAAGCCGGACCGGATCTCCGAGCAGACGATCGCCCGGCACCTGTACGCGCCCGACATCCCCGAGGTGGACCTGTTCGTGCGGTCGTCGGGGGAGCAGCGGACGAGCAACTTCCTGGTCTGGCAGCTCGCGTACGCCGAGATGGTGTTCCTGGACACACTCTGGCCGGACTTCGACCGCCGCGATCTGTGGCGGGCGATCGAGATCTACGCGCAGCGCGACCGGCGGTACGGCGGTGCGGTGCCCAACGAGATCGCGCCGCAGACCTGAGACCGGGTGGAACCGCGGACGGGTACGGTCGCGTCCATGGTCGTTGGAGGACTCCCCGACGACAGGAGCTGGAGCGTGCCGGAGCACGAGACACCGCGGCAGACCGCGGAGCGGGAACTGCTCGCCGCGCGCGAGGAGGTACGCCGGATGGCCGAGTCCATCCGCGCCAGACTCCCCGCCGACAACCACGACGAGCACGAGCAGGACGAGCCAGACAAGCAGCAAGAGCAGGAAGAGCAAGACAAGCAGCAAGAGCAGGACGAGCGAGCGGGGCGTTGGGAGAGCTGATGGTGAATCTGGCCGAGGTTGCCGGGCGGACGCATGAGGTCGCGTCGGCGATGGACGAGGCGAAGAACGTGCTCGTGCGCGCCGAGCGTGTGCTGGGCGAGCAGGAGGTCGACCACGCGCTGACCCGCCGGCTCGGCGACGTACAGTCCCTGGCCGACTCGTCCGAGCGGGTCTCCGCGCGGGAGCAGGACGCGAGTCGCAAGCGGCAGGTAGCGGCCACCGGCAAGGACGTCGCAGAGTCGGACGAGGCGGACAGGGCGCTGTGGAGCGCGTT
This sequence comes from Kribbella sp. NPDC004138, assembly GCF_053603655.1. Taxonomy (NCBI): domain Bacteria; kingdom Bacillati; phylum Actinomycetota; class Actinomycetes; order Propionibacteriales; family Kribbellaceae; genus Kribbella; species Kribbella sp. NPDC004138. The sequence continues at coordinate 99,586 of NZ_JBSGFZ010000012.1, read as the reverse complement.
CAGCAACTCGGTGGGCGAGGCCGCGAACATCCCGTCGGCGCTCCGGGAGACGTGGGCGGACCTGGCCGACCTGCGCGACCGCCTGGAACGCAGCAGCAAGCAGCTCGGCACGGCCGCGGAGCACGCCGATGCGCTCGACCGTATGCCGGAGTACGACGGCGACAAGTTTCTGCTCGCGAACGTCCGAGGCGTCAAAGGCGTTGTCGACAAGGCACACGAGGCTGTCGCGGAGGTCGTGGAGCGCGTCGAGGCGGTGCGGACGATCACCTCCCGCTTCGAGCAGGACCCACCTCATCTCAGAAGCGGTCAGATGGCCGAGCGGGTCACGTCGACCAGCAACAGCCTCCGGGGCGAGCTTGTGGCCGCGCAGAACAGGGTGCGTGAGGCGCACGGCCCGGTCGTGGCCAACAAGGCTGCCGTCGAGAAGGCGACGCAGCAGGCGATCGACGGGGCGGTCGCGGCCAAGGACGCGGAGAGGGACGCGGAGAGGGACGCCAAGGACCTGGCGAAGAGTGTGCAGGCCGCAACGAACCCCACTCCCAGGGACCAGCAGGTCCAGGGCAGTTCGCAGGAGGAGCTGCGCCGCCGGCTGGACGGGCCCGCGCAGGAAGCCGGAGTGCAGCGCTAGCGGCCGGGTGAAGGGAGCAGGCCGCGTTCGATTGCCACGGTGACCGCTCGCGTCCGGTCGTCGACGTCGAGCTTGGCGAACAGCCGCTGCAGATGTGTCTTGACCGTCGCCTCGCCGATGAACAGTTCGCGTCCGATCTCGGCGTTGCTGAGCCCGCGGGCGACCGCGGCCAGCACCTCGAGTTCGCGCGGTGACGGCTGCGCCGCAGCGGGCGCTGCCGGCGTCCGCAGACGCGACATCAGCCGCGCTGCGACCGGCGGCGCGAGGACGGTCTCACCGCGCGCGGCCGCCCGGATCCCGTTCAGCAGTTCGACGTGCGGCGTGTCCTTCAGCAGGTATCCCGCGGCGCCGGCCTCGACCGCGTGCAGGATCTCCGTGTCGGTGTCGTACGTCGTCAGCACCAGCACGCGCGTCGACGGGTAGCCGGACACGATCGCGCCGGTCGCGGCCACCCCGTCCATCCGCGGCATCCGCAGATCCATCAGTACGACGTCCGGCACCGTCGACTCGACCAGGGCGAGCGCCTCGAGACCGTCACCCGCCTCGCCGACGACGGAGATGTCGTCGGTGACCGCGAGCATCCCGCTCAGCCCGGACCGTACGACGGGGTGATCGTCGACCACCAGAACCCGGATCACACATTTTCCTGCACTGCCGGAATCAGGACTTGTACCCGGGTGCCGTGACCGGGGCTGCTCTCCACCTCGACGCTGCCGCCGGACTCCTCGACCCGCCCGCGCATGGCGCTCAGCCCGAAGCCGCCCGACACCGAACCCGGCGTGAACCCGGATCCGTCGTCGCGGATCTCGATCCACACCCGGCCGTCGGACAGCCCGAGCGTGATCAGCACCTGCGTGGCCGCCGCGTGCTTGCGGACGTTCGCCAGCGCCTCCTGCGCCGACCGCAACAACACGACCTGCTGCGCCTGCGGCAGCGCCGCGACCTCGTCGTCCGGCAGGTCCAGCGCGACCTGTACGTCGACCCCGGTCTCCGCGGCGAACCGCTCCGCCTGCCGGCGCAGCACCTCGGTCAAGGTTGCCTCGGACAACGCGACCGGGGTGAATGCGGCAACCAGCGCCCGCGCCTCGGCCAGGTTCTCCCGCGCGGTGTCCTCGATCGCCGCCAGCCGGGCCGCGGCGCCGTCGGTCCCGCCGCGGGACAGCTCGACGGCGGCGGCCTGCGCGAGCATCACGATCGACGTCATGCCCTGCGCGAGCGTGTCGTGGATCTCGCGCGCCATCCGCTCCCGCTCGGCCATCACGCCGGCGCTGTGGTGCGCCTCGGCGAGCTCGTCCCGCGCCGACTCGAGTTGCTCGATCAGCTCGGCGCGCTGCTGGCTCTGGGTGATCACCTTCTCGATCCAGATCCCGAACAGCAGGCTGACCACGAGACTGACCAGCATCCACGGCAGGATCTGCCAGAACGCGGCCCAGCCCCACCCGGCGCTCCACAACTGCGCCGTACCGACGCCGACCACGAGCAGCAGGCTGAGGCCGACGCCCTCACGGATGTCCTCGCACAGCAACCAGATCTGCGCCGACGCGATGAACATCAGGAACACCGACTGCGGGTAGATCCCGATCAGCACCATCAGGCAGGCGATCAGGACCAGCCGATAGGTGTACGACGGGAGCGCCCGCCGGGACCGGACCGCGGGCAGCCCGACGAACTGGTACGCCGCGCCGAGCAGCACGACCATCCCGGCGTACACCGCCTGCCGCGTGGCGCCGAGCTCGCCGGTGAACGACAGGGCCAGCGTCATCCCGAGCAGAACCCAGAACACGATGTGCCAGCCGATCAGCGTCCGTGTCCAGACGGGCTGCCCGGCACTGTCTCGTGAGCTCTGCACGGACCCCATCATCCTCCACGCCAGGATCCAGACCCGCGGTCCGGTCCAGGCGGGGCGGTCCATCAGCCCGCGTCCCGGCGGGTCCAGCGGAACAGGCGCTGGGCGAGGAACAGGCCGACGAGCAGCCAGGCGGTGAGGACCATCGCGCCGGTGCCGAGCTGCCAGGACCCGCCCGGCTCGTTCACCTGGTACCCGTCGGGCAGGAACACCGACCGCATGCCCTGCGCGAGCCACTTCAGCGGGAAGAACTCCGACACCGTCCGCATCCAGGCGGGCAGGCTGCTGTAGACGAAGTACACGCCGGAGATGAACTGCAGCAGCAGGACGACCGGCGTGACCACCGCGGACGCCGCCCGGCCGGACTTCGGGACGACCGAGAACGCGATGCCGAGCACCGAGCCGGACGCGGTGCCGAGCACGAAGATCCAGAAGAAGTTCAGCCACTTCTCCGGCGACGTCGGGACGGCGACGCCGAGCAGCAGGCCGGCGATCGTCAGCAGCAGCGCGAACTGCAGGACCGAGGTGACCAGGACCATGCCGATCTTGCCGATGAAGTACGACTGCGGCGACATCGGCGTACCGCGCAGCCGCTTGAGGACGTCCTGGTCGCGCTCGATCGCGATCGCGATGGCCAGTGACTGGAAGCTGGTCAGGAAGATGCCGGAGGCAATCATCCCGGGGGTGAAGTAGGTCGCGGCGGTGACGCCGCCGGAGAAGTCGGTGCCGCTGAACACGGCGGAGAAGATGCCGAGGAAGATGATCGGGAAGAAGAACGTGAAGATCAGCTGCTCGCGCTCGCGGAAGAACTCCTTCACCTCGATCGCGGTGCGGGACAGTCCGACCTTCAGCGGCGACGGCAGTACGGTGCTCACGTCGGGGCTCACGCGAGAGCTCCTTCCGGTTCCGGGGCGGCGCTCGCCACTCCGATGAGTTCCAGGTAGATGTCTTCCAGGCTCGGCCGCCGGACCTGCAGCTCCGGCACTTCCGAGCCGCCGTACTCGGCCATCAGCCGGGCGACCTCGGCGGTCGGGCGGTCGGTGCGTATCTCGCGCGGGCCGTCCGGGGTCAGCCAGGAGACGCGCGCGGTGCGGGCGCCGCGGCCGCCGAGCGTGTCCGGCGTCGCGACCTCGACCATCCGGCCGTCGGCGATCACGCCGACCCGGTCGGCCAGGTGCTCGGCCTCGTCGAGGTAGTGGGTGGTGAGCAGGATCGTGGTGCCCTCGGTGCGGAGCTCCTCGATCAGCGTCCAGAACTGACGGCGCGCCTCCGGGTCGAACCCGGTGGTCGGCTCGTCGAGGAAAAGCAGCTCCGGGTTGCCGATCACGCCGAGCGCGACGTCCAGCCGGCGACGCTGCCCGCCGGACAGGTTGCGCACCCGGGTCCTGCGCTTCTCCTCGAGCCCGACCGCGGCGATCACCTCGTCGGGGTCGCGCGGGTTCGGGTAGTAGCCGGCGAAGTGCCTGATCATCTCCGTGACCGACAGCACTGCCTCGTCGCGGGTGGTCTGGGCGACGATCCCGAGCCGCGCCCGCCAGTACCGGTCGCCGTGCGCCGGGTCGGTGCCCAGCACGCTCACCTCGCCCTCGTCGGCCCGGCGATACCCCTCCAGAATCTCCGTGGTCGTCGTCTTGCCGGCCCCGTTCGGCCCGAGCAGGGCGAACACCTCGCCACGGTGGATGTCCAGGTCGACCCCGTCGACCGCCACCTTGTCGGGGTACCTCTTGACCAGACCGCGCACCCGCACTGCGTCGTCGTTCTCCATGCCTCAACCCTCCCGCCCCGGCCCCCTCCCCGGGAGCCCCCGCCCGACGGACCCCTTGTCCCCCGACCGGTGGACACGGAGTCCTTGAGCGCCCACCAACCGTTTTCGCGGCCTCGGAATGGTTGGTGGGTGCTCAAGGAGGAGGTACGGCGGCGCGCCAGGTGGTGACGTGCTCCGGCGGATGCGGTTAGGTTCGGGGAATGGCTCAGACGGTGCGTGGTGTGGTGGCGGCGGGCAAGGGTGCGCCGGTGTCGATCGAACAGATCACGATCCCGGACCCGGGTCCGGGTGAGGCGGTCGTGCAGGTGCAGGCCTGCGGGGTCTGCCACACGGACCTGCACTACCGCGAGGGCGGGATCAACGACGAGTTTCCGTTCCTCCTCGGGCACGAGGCCGCGGGGATCGTGGAGGCGGTCGGCGACGGCGTCACCGACGTGCAGCCGGGCGACTTCGTCGTACTGAACTGGCGGGCGGTCTGCGGCAACTGCCGCGCCTGCCTGCGGGGCCGGCCCTGGTACTGCTTCAACACGCACAACGCGCAGCAGAAGATGACGCTCGCCGATGGCACCGAGCTGAGCCCCGCGCTCGGCATCGGAGCGTTCGCGGAGAAGACCCTGGTAGCGGCCGGGCAGTGCACGAAGGTCGACCCGGCGGCGAAGCCCGAGGTCGCGGGCCTGCTCGGATGCGGCGTGATGGCCGGCCTCGGCGCCGCGCTCAACACCGGCAACGTCGGCCGCGGTGACACCGTCGCCGTGATCGGTTCGGGCGGCGTCGGTACGGCGGCCGTGGTCGGCGCCCGCCTCGCCGGGGCCGCGAAGGTGATCGCGATCGACATCGACGAGCGCAAGCTCGCCACCGCGCAGGAGCTCGGCGCCACGCACGCGGTGAACTCCAAGGGCCTCGACCACGACGGCGTCGTCGCGGCGGTGCAGGAGCTCACCGGCGGCTTCGGCGCCGACGTCGTGATCGACGCGGTCGGCCGGCCCGAGACCTGGAAGCAGGCGTTCTACGCCCGCGACCTGGCCGGCACGGTCGTGCTGGTCGGCGTACCGACGCCCGACATGCGCCTCGAGATGCCGTTGCTGGACTTCTTCGGCCGCGGCGGCTCGCTCAAGTCGAGCTGGTACGGCGACTGCCTGCCGACCCGTGACTTCCCGCTGCTGATCGACCTGCACCTCCAGGGCCGCCTGCCGCTGGACCGCTTCGTCTCCGAGACGATCGCGCTGGACGAGGTCGAGGACGCCTTCGCGAAGATGCATCACGGGGACGTCCTGCGCTCGGTCGTCGTCTTCTAGCGAGCTCGGACCGCCCGGGCGAGGAAGCCGGCCGCGACGATGCCGATCGCGGCCGTCGACGCGATCGACCAACTCGTGGTGCCGAAGGACCGTACCGACAGGAACAGCGTTCCGAACAGCGTGACACCGCCGACCTGGCTGAGTTGCATGGCGGTGGTGAGGATGCCGCTCGCGTCGGCGGCCCGGGCCAACGGCACGTGGACCAGGGATTGGGTGACGAGTGGGCTCGCTGCCAGACCCATGCCTGCGCCCGCCAGGACGAGACCAGGCCACAGAACGGACAAGCTGACGCCGGCATAGCCGAGCGCGCACAACGCGAGGCCGGCGGGAACGACCAGGTGGTGCACTCGGCGCGGGAGGACACGCCAGAAGTAGCCGACCAGGCCGAACGTGACGGCGAACGGCAGCCAGGTGAGACCGGCCTGCTCAGGGGATTCACCGAGTTCGTTCTGCAGGTGGAGGGTGAAGGTGAACAGGAACCCGCCCATCGCCAGCAGCGTGCAGACGAGTGTCACGAGACCTGATGGCAGACCGCGGGCGCGCAGTACGTCGAGGTTCAGCAGCGGGTCGCCGCCGCGGTCCGCAAGCCGCCGTTCGAACGGTACGAAGACCACCGCGACCACCACCCCGGCGGCGCTGCAGCCGAAGGTCCAGAGCGGCCAGCCGACCTCGTGACCGACCACCGCCGGCAGCACCATCAGCAGTACGGCGCAGGTCGACAGTGCCAGGCCGATGACGTCGAGACGGCGCGTCGCGCTTGGCCGGTCCGCCGGCACGGACAGCGGTACGAGCAGTGCGAGGCAGATGCCGACCGGGACGTTCACCAGGAACACCGGGCGCCACCCGGAGCCGAGCAGGTTCGCTCCGACGAGGAGCCCACCGGCGATCAGCCCGGCGACCTGACCGGCGGACAGCGTCACGCCGTACGCCGACAAGGCCTTGGCCCGGGCCGGACCGGTGAAATGCGCCTGGATCAGGCTCATGATCTGCGGCACCATCAGCGCCGCCGAGATCCCTTGCACGAAACGGAACAGCACCAGCGGCAGGATTGCCGGGGCCAGGCCGCAGGCGAGCGACGCGAGGGTGAACAGTATCGCGCCGGTCAGGTACGTCCGGCGGCGACCGTAGAGATCGCCGAGCCGCGCGCCGGTGACCAGCATCATCGCGTACGCGACCAGGTAGCCGCCGACGACCAGTTGCAGCCAAGCGCCGGAGGCATGGAAGCCGGCACCGATGGCCGGCATCGCGACGTTCACGATCGAGGTGTCGAGCAGCGCCATGAACTGGCCGAGGAGCAGGACGGCGAGCATCAGCCCGCGCCGGGTGTCCGGGCCCGCCGGGCGGTCGGTGGTTGTTACAGCGGTCATCAGGTTTCTCCTTTGTCTGCACGGGACGTGGGGCATACCTGGCGGGTCCGCAGGATTCATCGGTGGCCGACCGATGATTTTCGCGAGGTTGCGCAGTACGTACTCCGGCAACCGAACCGTGGGAGGCTGACCTCGATGGACCGTGACGAATTCGACCTGAGGGCCGAGCCGCACCGGCGTGAGTTGCTGGTGCACTGCTACCGCATGCTGGGGTCGATCCAGGACGCGGAAGATCTGGTGCAGGAGACGCTGCTGCGTGCATGGCGCGCCGCTGATTCGTACGACGAGCGGCGCGCCTCGATGCGGACCTGGCTCTACCGGATCGCCACCAACGCGTGCCTGACTGCTCTCAAAGGCAGGGGCCGGCGCGCGCTGCCGTCGGGACTCGTCAGTGCAAGCCACGACGCCCAGGCGGCGATCGATCTGAACACGGACGTGGCCTGGCTGCAGCCCTTTCCGACGGCCGGCGACCCGGCCGCTGCGATCGCCGCCAAGGGGAGTCTGCGGCTCGCCCTCATCGCCGCCATGCAGTACCTACCGGCCCGGCAACGTGCCGTCCTGGTACTGCGGGACGTCCTCGACTGGCCGGTCGCGGACATCGCCGAGGCACTGGAAACCACGACCGCAAGTGTGAACAGCGCGCTTCAGCGGGCCCGCGCCAGGCTGGCCGAGATCGACATCACGGAGGACGACGTCGACGAGCCTGACGACCGGGAGACCAGTTCCGTCATCGACGACTACGTCCGGGCCTTCGAGGCCGCCGACGTCAACGGCCTGACCCGGCTGCTCACCGACCAGGTCGTCCTGGAGATGCCGCCGGCCCCGCTCTGGTACGTCGGGCGTGACGCGTACGGCGAGTTCATGGCCCGCGTGTACGCGATGCGCGGCCCGGCCTGGCGAGTGCTGCCGACCGTGGCCAACCAGCAGCCGGCCGTCGGCGCCTACGTGCGTGGGGACGACGGCCGCTTCCACGCGCACAGCCTGCAGGTGTTCACGGTCACCAAGGCCGGCATCACTCACAACGTCGTGTTCTTCGGCCAGGACCTCTTCGCGTACTTCGACCTGCCCTTACACCTTGAATGAGATCCACAGATCCGGCGGCGTGTCCGGCTTGCCCGGGATCGGCCGAGCCTCCTGCGTCCACACGTCGCTGGAGATCTCGGTCGCGACCCGCTGCCAGAACCTGACCGCCTTCTCGTTGCTGGCTTGGAAGGCGACCTCGCAGGGGCCGGGGTGGTGCGCCAGCACTTCCTGGACCGCCCGCAGTCCGAAGCCGCTGCGACGCACCGGTCGCACCATGAAGAACCCGTTCAGCACATGTACCGGCTGCTGCAGTGCGCGCATGAGGCAGAACCCGACCGGGTTCTCGCCGAGCGAGATGACGTACCCGGCCCACTCCGGATGGCCGGTCAGGGCGTTCTCCAGCCACTCGGTGCGGTAGCTGCCGTCGGGTCGCGGGAGCTGGCCCTGGAACTCGGACATGTCGTGGCGGAACATCAACCACAGCCGCTCCATCACGGGTCGGTCGGAAGGCTCCATACGGCGCACCAGAAGATCGGACATAGGTCTCCTTCGAAAGGGTCGGAAACGCAGAAAAGCCTCCCGCCGGAAGAGTCCGGTACGGAAGGCTTACTGCGCTCAGTTTATCAGTCGCGCGGTGCGGTCTGCCCGGCGACCCAGTTCATGTCCGGGTAGCGGGTGCCGACCGGCGTCAGCTTCGCGAGCGCCTCGACGTCGGCGGCGGACAGTTCCAGTCGCAGCGCCGCGACGTTCTCCTCCAAGTACTTGCGCCGCTTCGTGCCGGGGATCGGCGCCACGTCGTTGCCCTGCGCAAGCACCCAGGCGAGCGCGACCTGGCCGGGCGTCGCGTCGTATCGGCCGGCGACCGCGCGGATCTCCTCGACCAGGGCGAGGTTCGCGTCCAGGTTGTCACCGGAGAAACGCGGCAAGGTACGGCGGAAGTCGTCGGCCGGAAGGTCCGCGGGCAGCGCGCCGGTGAGCATGCCGCGCCCGAGCGGCGAGTACGGCACGATCCCGATGCCGAGCTCGCGGCAGGCCGGCAGCGCCGACTCCTCGATGTCCCGGCTGAACAGCGACCATTCGCTCTGCACGGCGGTGATCGGATGGACGGCGTGCGCCCGCCGGATCGTCTCCGCGGACGCCTCGGACAGGCCGAGGTACCGGACCTTGCCGGCCTCGACGAGCTCCGCCATCGCGCCGACCGTCTCCTCGACCGGTACGCCGGGATCCATCCGGTGCTGGTAGTACAGGTCGACGTGGTCGACGCCCAGCCGCCGCAGCGACGCGTCGATCGCGGACCGGACGTACTCCGGCGACCCGTTCACGCCCCGCACCGCGTCGGTGAGCGGATCTCCGGTGATGCCGAACTTCGTCGCCAGGAACACCTCGTCGCGGCGGTCCGCGATCGTCCGGCCGATCAGCTCCTCGTTGGCGCCGAAGCCGTAGATGTCGGCGGTGTCCAGGAACGTCACACCGAGATCGAGGGCGCGGTGCAGTGCCGCGGCGGACTCGATGTCGTCGGTGGTGCCGTACGCGTAGCTCATCCCCATACAGCCGAGTCCGAGCCGGCTGACCTCGGCGCCTTGGCTACCCAGTTTCATCAGAGTCTTCCCTTCAGATGGCCTTCAGATGGCATGGCTCCGCCGGCCGAGCGTCCGCGACGGTCGGCTGAGCTCAGTGGTCGGTTACGGGGCGGCGGTGCCGCCGTACACGGTGATCTTGTAGTCGGTCACCGCGAGGGCGAGCTGCAGATCACGCAGCTGCCGCTGGATCCGGTCGCGGTGCTCCTGCATCAGGGCGAGCCGCTGGGGTGCGGTGTGTTCGCCCTCGAGCACCAGCTCCAGATAGTGGCTGATCGTGCCGATCGGCATGCCGGAGGCACGCAGCCTGCTGATGAACACGATCCGCGCCATCGCCCGCTCGTCGTAGCTGCGGTAGCCGGCGGCGTCCCGGCGTACGTCGAGCAGACCGATCCGCTCGTAGTACCGCAGGGTGTGCGCGGTGAGGCCGGTGAGCTCGGAGGCCTCCGCGATCGACAGCTGCTCGGGCAGATCCTCCGGCAGCTCGAGCAGGCACAGCAGGTCCCGGTCGATCGGCTCCAGTACCTCGGTCGCGTTCATGTCTACGACCGTATGCCTTCGAGTGCGCTCAAAGGCAAAGGTGACCTACGTCACGCCTTCTGGCACTCCGCGCAGGTGCCGAAGATCTCCAGGGTGTGGCTGATGTCCGCGTACCCGTGCTCGGCTGCGACCTTGTCGGCCCAGCGCTCGACGGCCGGGCCTTCGACCTCGACGGTCCGCCCGCAGTTGCGGCAGACCAGGTGGTGGTGGTGACCCTTCGAGCAGCGCCGGTACGCCGTTTCGCCGTCGGCGGTGCGCAGGACGTCGACCTCGCGGGAGTCCGCGAGCGCCTGCAGGGTGCGGTAGACAGTGGTGAGCCCGACGGCCTCACCGGCGGACCGGAGCTCTTGGTGGATCTCCTGGGCGGTCCGGAAGTCGTCGATCTTGTCGAGCGCGTGCGCGACCGCCGCGCGCTGACGGGTCGAGCGTGTTCCGATAGCCACCGTTCCTCCTGTCATCTCATTACCGCCGTCCAGTCTCTCAGAAGTCAGCAACTCGCTGCCGCAGCAGTGCTGCATCACTGCTGCATCAGTGCTCGTCCCAGTGGTCGCCGTGCGCCGCGTGCAGATGCCCGTCGTGCACATAGTCGACATGGTCGCCGTGCTCGACCTTCTTGTGCCCGCACTCCTGGTTGTGCGCGTGCGGGTGCCCGGCGCTCACCACATGCGGCTCCGGCGTCGGCACGCCGATCTCCGGCTCCTCGTCCGCCAGTGGACGCGCGCGGCCGGCCCGCCGTCGCAGCAGCGTCCCGACCGTCGCCGCGACGACGAACCCGGCCAGCGCCAGCACGACGATGGTCGCGCCGGGCGCGACGTCCGCGTTGTACGACGTGACGATGCCGGCGAGACAGGCCGCCACACCGATCACGCACGCGGTGATGAACGTACTGCGGAACGACCGCGTGATCTGTTGCGCCGTCGCGACCGGAACCACCATCAGTGCACTGACCAGCAGCAGCCCGACGGTGCGCATCGCGACCGTCACAGTAACCGCGGCCATCACAGCGATCACCAGGTTGAGCAGCTGGACCCGGAGCCCCGTCGTACGGGCGAACTCCTCGTCCTGGCAGACCGCGAACAGCTGCGGGCCCAGGCCGATCGCGACGATCAGGACGGCGACGGCCAGGCCGACGACGACATACAGGTCGCTCTGGGAGACGGTGGTGAGTGAACCGAACAGGTAGGTGTTCAGCGTGGCTGCGCCCTGACCTGCGAGTCCGATGAGCAGTACGCCGCCCGCGATGCCGCCGTAGAAGAGAAGCGCGAGCGCCACGTCGCCCGTGGCCTTGCCGCGGGCGCGGACCAGCTCGATGGCGGTCGCTCCGGCGATCGAGACGATGATGGCGGTCAGCACCGGTGCGCTGCCGGTCAGCAGGCCGAGCGCCACGCCCGTGATCGCGATGTGGCCGATGCCGTCACCCATCAGCGACAGCCGCCGCTGCACCAGATACGTCCCGATGGCGGGCGCCGACAGCCCGGTGAGCAGGCCTGCGATCAGGGCCCGCTGCATGAACTCCAGCTGGAACATGGTCATGACGGGAGCCACCCCGGTTCGTCGTCGGTGGTGTGCGAGTGGTGGACGTGGGCGTGCGTCTGCGAGGCGTGCGGCGGGCCGTCGTACACGATGCGGCCGCGGCGCATCACGACCGAGCGGTCGATCAGCGCGTCCATCGGGCCGAGGTCGTGGCTCACCATCACCACGGTCGTGCCGCGCGCCACCCGCTCCCGGATCGCGTCGGCGAAGATCTGCTGGCTGGCCAGGTCCACACCCGCCGTCGGCTCGTCGAGGATCAGCAGCTCCGGGCCGGACACCAGGGCGCGCGCGATCAGCACCCGCTGCTGCTGCCCGCCGGACAGCTCGGCGACCGCGTCCTTGCGCCGGTCGGCCATGTCGACGACCTCCAGCGCCTCCTCGATCGCCTGCTTGCCGGCGGCGCCGAGCGGCGTGAACAGCCGCCGCTTCGACAGCAGGCCGGACGACACCACCTCGTACACCGTCGCGGGCACGCCGCCGGCGGCGGTGATGCGCTGCGGCACGTAGCCGACCCGGCGCCAGTCGCGGAACCGGGGGACCGGCGTCCCGAACAACCGGACCTCGCCGCGGGCCGCGGGAAGCAGCCCGACCACGGTCTTGATCAGCGTGGACTTGCCGGAGCCGTTGGTGCCGAGCACGGCGACCACCTCGCCCTGGCGGACCTGCAGGTCGATGCCCCGAAGCACCAGGCGGCCGCCCAGGTCGACCGAGAGATCGGCGACCTGGACGGCCTTGGCCGGTTCTGCCGGTTCTGCCGGTTCTACTGTCACGAGCAGCCGTTCGCTTTCTGTAGCTCTTGCAGGTTCTCCCGCATCAGGGTCAGGTAGGTTTCCTGGGAGTTGGCGTCCGACAGACCCTCGATCGGGCTCAGCACGGCGGTCTTGACGCCGACGTCCTTGGCGATCGTCTCGGCCACCTTCGGACTGACCAGCTCTTCGTAGAAGATGGTCGTCACGTGCTGGGCCTTCACGATGTCCTGGACCTCCTTGATCCGGGCCGGCGCCGGCTCCGCGTCCGGCGTGAATCCGGCGATCCCGACCATCGTCAGACCGTACCGCTTCGCGAGGTAGGCGAACGCCTCGTGGCTGGTCACGAACGTCTTCAGCCGGCAGCTCGCCAGACCGGTCTTGTAGTCGGTGTCGAGCTTGCCGACCTGGGCGAGCAGGGCCTTGGCGCGCTCGTGGTACCCGGCCGCGTTGGCGCTGTCGACGCTGACCAGCCGGTCCTCGACGGCCTTGACGACCGCGGCGTAGCGCACCGGGTCGAGCCAGAAGTGCGGGTCGAGGGCGTCGTCCTTGTGCGCTGCCGCCTCGGCGCCTTCCCCGTGCTCCTCGAAGTCGGCGCCGGTCGCCTCCAGTTGCGCGGCCGGGGCGACGTCGAAGCCTGCGTCCTTCGCGTTCTGCTCGACGGCCTCGTCGACGGCGGGCTGCAGGTCCTTCTCGAACAGGACCAGCTTCGCCTCGGCGATCTCGCCGACCTGCTTCGGGGTCAGCTCGAGGTCGTGGGGCTCCACACCGGGCGCGGTCAGGGTGGTCACGTGCACCGCGTCGCCCCCCACTGTGCGGGCGATGAACTCGAGCGGGTAGAACGAAGCCACGACGTCGAGCTTGCCGCCACCGGAGTCGTTGGCGGAGCCGCTGCACCCGGCCAGGGTGAGGGCGGCCAGGGCGGTGGCGCCGGCGACAACAGCTCGAAGACCAGATCTCATGACAATCATTTTCATTTAACTGGAACTGATTGTCAAAACAGGGAGTTCAGATTGGCCAGCCGTAACGTCGGGCGACGACGTGCCGACTCCAAGCGCAACCTGCGCCGGGCGCTCGATATTCCGCCGGGGCACGGGCACGGGCACGGTCATGGGCACGGGGATCATGTGGTCGACACGTCGGTGGTGAACTCCGACGCGATCGTCGCCCGCCGGGTCCGGATCGTGGTCGCCGCGGTGCTGGTCCCGCTGCTGCTGGCCGCCGTGGTGGCGATGATCGTGATGTGGCCCGGCGGTGACGTGAAGGTCGCGTCGTACCAGACCGCCACGGCGCGCGGCGAGGTCACCGCGGTCAAGGCCTGCCCGAACGTGAAGGACCAGTGCGACGAGGCGACGGTCGAGCTGACCACCGGAGCCGACAAGGGCGCGGTCATCCCGGTGCAGGTTCCGAAGGCCGGCCAGACGTCCATCCCGGTCAAGGTCGGCCAGACGATCATGCTCGGCGTCCAGGACGCACCGGAGGTCGCCGACCGGTACTCCTATGTCGATCACGACCGGACCAAGCCGCTGTTGTGGCTGGCCGCGATCTTCGCGGTCGCCGTGGTCGCACTCTCGCGCTGGCGCGGTTTCGCGGCGCTGATCGCGCTCGCGGTGACCGCGGTGATGCTGACGCAGTTCATCTTGCCGGCGATCCTGAAGGGCGAGAATGCGCTGCTCGTCGCGGTCGTCGGCGGCACGGTGATCATGGCGATCGCGTTGTTCCTGACGCATGGAATCAATGCGGAGAGTTCGATCGCGTTGTCCGGGACGGTGGCCGCGCTCGGGCTGACCGTGCTGCTCGGCTGGTTCTTCACCAAGTTCTGCCAGCTGAGCGGTCTGGCGTCCGAGGGGGCGTCCGGGGCCAAGGCGCTGGCGCCGGACATCGACCTGACCGGGTTGCTGGTCGCCGGGATGGTGATCGGCGCGCTCGGCGTGCTCGACGACGTGACCGTCACCCAGGCCGCGGCGGTCTGGGAGCTGTCGGCCGCGAACCCGTCCGCGAACCGTCGCGAGCTGGTCAGCGCCGGCCTGCGGATCGGCCGGACCCATGTCGCCTCGGTGGTCAACACGCTCGTCCTCGCGTACGCCGGCGCCGCGCTGCCGATACTGCTGATCTTCGCCATCCAGGACCTTCCCGGCCGGGCGGTGCTGTCCACCGAGTCGGTGGCGATGGAGGTGGTCCGCGGCCTGGTCGGCAGCCTCGGGATCATCGCGGCCGTCCCGCTGACCACCGCCCTCGCCGCGATGGCGGTCGCCGACCGGTCCCGCGACCTGGTGGCCTCGCAGGACTAACCGAAAATCAGCCCTTCCGCCTGAGCCTTCAGGCTCTTACGCTGCTGCTAAGTCACGGAGAGTCCGCCTGCGACTACCTTCAGTGGCTGCACGGGGTGAGGAGTGCTGATGAGGTTTCGTCATCGGGACGGTTCGACCGTCCACCTGGGGTACAGCGCGACCGTGCATCCGGCCGCGGAGCTCGACGAGCTGGTCGCCGGACTCGATGCGTGCGCCGGTGCGGTTCGGAAGGCGCTCGGCGTACCGGTCCTCGGCGTCGGCCTGTGGTTCCCGCACCGGCTCGCCGATCGCCTGGCGAACTCGCCGTCCGCGCTCAGCAAGCTCCGCCGCGCGCTGCACCGGAACCGGCTGGAAGTTGTCACGCTGAACGGCACACCGCACGCCCAGTTCACCGACAAGGTCGTCGGCACCAAGCTCTACTGCCCTGACTGGACCGATCCCGAACGGCTCCGCTACACGCTCGACCTGATCGACGTCCTGGCCGAGTTGCTGCCCGCGGACGCGCCGTACGGATCGATCTCGACCGTGCCGCTCGGCTGGCGGGTGCCGTGGTCGAGGGACCGCAATCGAGCCGCGCGCGAGGCGATCGACCGCGTCGAGCAGCATCTCGCCCGGACCGAGACCAGGACCGGCCGGACGATCCGGATCGCCGTCGAGACCGAGCCGGGCTGTGTCCTCGAGATGATCGGTCAGGCCGCCGCCTGGCTGGACCGCTACGCCAGTCCGTACGGTGGTGGGTCGCGCATCGGGCTGGGGCTCGACACCTGTCATCTCGCGGTGCAGTTCGAGGAGCCGGCGGAGTCGTTCGAGCTGTTGTGGCGTGCGGGCGTGGACGTGGTCAAAGCGCAGCTGTCCCTCGCGCCGACGCTCGTGGACCCGTCGGATGCGTCCGGTCGCTACGCCCTCGGCCAGCTCGGCAGACCGAAGTACCTGCGGCAGGTGCGTGAGTGGGGCGGCCCTGGCGTCGACGACGTGGCGCAGGCCAACGAACTGTCCGGTCACGCGGCCTGGCGGATGCATGCGCACTTGGCGGCCCATGCCGCGCCACCGGATCCGTTGAGCGCGACAACCGGCGTACTGGACGAGTGTCTGACCAGGCTGGTCGGCGGCGGGCATCCCCTCACGCACCACCTGGAGTCGGAGGTGTACGTGTGGCCGCGTGCGCCCAGAACCCAACAGGCGTTGGCGAAACGGATCGCCAAGGAGCTCGAGTGGCTACGTGACCGGCTGACCGCGCTCGGGCTGGACCAGGTCTGAGTAGTCCGGCATCGGGACCGAGCTGAGCGCCTTGCCCACCGAGTTCTGCGACCAGATGAAGCGCTGGACCGATGTGGGGAGCTTCGCCAGCGTGGCGGCTGCGGTCGGCATCAGCCGCAACGCCAGGGGACCGGCCGGAATGATCGTGCGCATCACCTTCGGTGCGAACCGGCGGCTCTGCTCGACGACCGGCCGGATGGTCCGCTCGTAGTTGCGGAGCCCGGACGGCAGATCGCTACGAGCCGCGGCCAGCTCACCCGCCAGGATGTACGCCGCCATGACCGCAAGGCTCGTGCCGCCGCCGACTGCCGGGCCGGGGCAGTAGCCCGCGTCGCCGACCAGGCCGATCCGGCCGCGGTGCCAGGTGTCCAGAGTGATCTGTGCGATCGAATCGAAGTAGAAGTCCTCGGCCGGCACCAGGTGCTCCAGCAATTGAGGCACCTTCCAGCCGTAGTCACGGAACTCCTTGACCAGCAAGGCTTTCTGCTCGTCCTTGTCGCGGTAGTCGTAGCGCAACTCAGGCGCGCGGAACAGGAACCCGGCGCGAACCTGACCGGTCTGGTGCACGCCGTAGATGCCGACCAGCTTGCCGACGGAGAAGTGGGACAGCGTGTGGTTGCCGAGACCGAAGACGTCCGGCATCGAGAACACCGCGAGGTATCCGCCGAGCGGCCGGAGCATCGGCTCCTCCGGACCGAAGGCGAGCCGCCGGACGTTGGAGTGCAGGCCGTCGGCCCCGATCACCAGGTCGAAACGGCGCTGCGTCCCGGACTCGAACGTCACGTCGACACCGGCGCCGTCGTCGTGCGCGGCCGCGATCGAGTCGCCGAACACGTACTCGGCGGTGTCGCGCGTGGCGGCGTACAGGATCCTGGTCAGCTCGCCGCGGAGGATCTCCACGTGCCGGCTCGAGATCCCGGCGTACATCCGGCTGAGGTCGACCTCGACCGGTCGCTTGCCGAACCGCTCGATGGTCATCGCGTCGAGCTGGGTGCGGGCCGCCTCGATCGCGTCCCAGCACCCCATCCGGCGGGTGATGTCGGCGGCGGAGCTGAACAGGTCGACGGCGTGGCCGCCGAGTCCGTGGCGGCCGGCGGGCGTGCGCTCGACCAGTGTCGGCTCGAAGCCGTAGCGGTGCAGCCAGTGGGCCAGCACCGGACCGGCCACGCTGGCACCCGAGATCAGAACCTTCATGACAACCTCCTTACTTATCGGAAGGTAAGTAAACGGGGGCGGGGTTGTCAATGGCTTACTTACCGGAAGGTCAGCTAATCTTCGGGGTATGCCGAGACGACGGACGGGCGACACCCGGGCGCGGATCCAGCAGGCCGCGCTGGAGCTGTTCGCCGAGCGCGGCATGCAGCAGACCAGCCTGCGCGACATCGCCGACCGCCTCGGAGTCACCAAACCCGCGCTGTACTACCACTTCGCGTCCCGCGAGGACCTGCTGAACAGCCTCGTCGAGCCGATGATCGCCGACTTCGAGGCGTACGCCGCGGCGCAACGAGCGGCCGCACCGGTCCCGCCGCGCGAGCTGCTCGGGTCGTACTTCGACCTCGCCCACCAGCACCGCGCGCTGATCCGGCTCGCGATCCGCGACCTGTCGGTGCTGCACGAGCTGAAGCTCGCCGACCGCTTCATCGAATGGCGCGGGACGCTCGCCGAGCTCCTGGTCGGCGCGAGTCCGTCGCTGTCGGACGCGGTCCGGTGCATGGTCGCGCTCGGCGGGCTGTCCGACTGCGCGGTGATGATCGACCACGAGCCGGTCGCCGAGCTCCGCGACGCCGCCGTCGAGGCGGCGTACGACAGCCTCGGGCGGCCGTGATCAGCCGGTCGCGATCCGCGAGACCGCGAACAGCAGGATCACGAGGATCGAGAAGATCCGCAGGAACCGCGGTCCGTTCGTCACCGCCGGCCACGACAGGAACGCCAGCCACCCCAGCAGCAACGCCAGCAACACCAACGCAGGCACCCCCACCGGCACCGGAGCGAACACTCCGACCAGCGCCAGCACCAACGTGATCCCCGGCAACGTCAACTTGGGCGCGGCGTGCAGCTTCGCGACGTACGGATAACTGATCTTCGTGATCCGCTGCCGCAACGGACTGCTGGGGGTGCTCATGACGCCATTGTTCCAGGTCGCGGAACCACTACGGGTGCAGCCGGTAGAACCGCCAGAACGGGTGGTCGATCGGCAGCACGTCGACCGATCCGAACCCGGCCTTCCCGGCCAGCTGACGCAATCCGTCCGGGCGCAGCATCGTGCCGACGACCTCGGAGTCCTCGTCGACCCTGCCCTGTGGCGTGCACCAGATGACGCTGGCCGCGGCCAGGAACCGCTGCACCTCGTCGCCGGGCGCGGCCAGCACCTCGTCGGCCCGCTCGTCCATGACGATCACCGAACCGCCTTCTGCGAGGGCCTCGCGGGCGGCGGTCAGCGCGTCGACCGGGTGTGCGAAGTCGTGCAGGCACTCGAAGAACGTCACCACGTCGTACCGCGTCCCATCCGCGGCGACCCGGGTGATGTCGCGGACCTCGAAGTCGACGCGGTCGGCGACGCCTTGCTCCGCGGCGTTCCGGCGGGCCCGGGTGATCGAGTCCTCGTCGTTGTCGTAGCCGTCGACCCGGACCGCCGGGTACGCCTTCGCGAGCTCGATCGCCGACCAGCCGGCGCCGGTGCCCAGATCCGCGACCCGCGCGCCGCGGGACAGGACGTCGTGCAGTCCGGGAACCGCCGGGATCCACTCGGCGACGAGCGAGTTGACGTAGGCCGGCCGGTTGAGGGCCTCCTGGGCGATGACCGCCTCCTGGCCGTACGCCGCGTACGGGACGCCGGCGCCGCTGCGGAACGCGTCCACCAGTTGCGGGAACGCGCGCCCGACGGCGGGGAGGATCGCGGCGAGACCGGCGGCGAAGAAGGGGTTCGCGGGGTCGAGCAGCGTCTCGCGGATCCCCGGCGCCAGGTCGTACCGATCCGTCGCGACGTCGGTGCCGTCGATCGTGAGCAGGCCGCTGATCGCCTGTGACTGCAGCCATTCGACGACGTACCGGTGGCCGAGACCGGTCCGGCCGGCGACCTCGGCGGCGGTGGCCGGACCGCTCTCGCCGATCGCCCGGTAGAGCCCGTGGACGTCGCCGAGGTAGATCGTGAAGAGCTCGGCGGCGCCCAGCGCCGCACCGAACATCCGCCCCATCAAGGCTTCCGCGGCAGCGAGGTCGGTCGTGGTGTCGGTAGTGGTGGTCATGTCGATCCCTCCTGAGGTAGGTACTGCCTTCACCACCTCAGGCGCCAGGTGCGGACTGGCAATGCCAGGTGACCTCGTCCTCGGGTTCGTACACGCACTGACGGCCGGTGCGGATCGAGACGCGCAGGTGCCGCCCGAGCGCCGGATGGACCTCGTCGATCGCCTTGATCGCGGCCGTGATGCGCATCGAGACCGCCTTCCGGCTCCGCTCGACCGGGTCACCCGCGGTCCGGGCCCGTCCGCCGAGTCCCAGCGCGCCGGCCAGCTCACGGGTCAGGAAGTCCCGCTCCGCCCGGTCGTTCTCGGCGCGGGCCAGATCGTTGCCCGCTTCCGCCTCGGCCAGATCGTCCTCCAGTTCGAGCAGCCGTTCGCGGTACGCCGTCCGCGCCCGGTCGTCGAGCACCGGGCCGAGGTCGCCGCCGGCCACCCGTCCGGGTCCGGACAGGTCGAGCACACTGACCGGAGTACGCGGCCGGGCCAGCAGGATCGCCAGGTCGCGAACTCCCTTGGAGTCCGGCACATGTGCGGTCACTCCGCGCCAGGTCGCGTCCCAGGTCGCGCCGAGCCGGCAGAGTTCGCCGGCGTCGACAGCCCGGTGGACCCGACCACCGCCCAGCTCTGCCAGCGCCTTCTCGGTCTCGGCGGTCAGCGTTCCGGCGTCCACCGCCCGGTGCGCCTCGAGCGCGGACTCGAGCAGCCGGCGCGCCTCCGGGCGTCCCAGCTGAGCCGCCAGCCGGCCGAGGAACAGCGAGACGGTCCCGAGACACGCGCCGCCGATCCCGTCGATCACCCACAGATCCGCGTACGGCGCCAGCGCGGCGTACGCGAGTGCCGATGCCTCGTCGTCGCCGACGAGCCGCGCGGCTTCACCGAAGAACGCGATCGACTCCAGCCATTCGGCGTCCTTGACGATCGCGTCCAGACCGTCGCGGACGCGATGCCGGACGATGCCGCGGCCGCGGTCGAGCACGCCGGCCTGGATCGAATAGAAGGCGTACGGGCCGTCTGCCATCGGGTTTCCGCCGTACGGCGTCATCACCTCCTCGAGGTACGCGCGCAGCGACGGCATCGTCCCGGTCGCGCACGCGTGGGCGGACCGCAGCGCGAACACCATCAGGCGGGCGTTCACACTGTCCGCCTCCTCGGCGAGCCGGGACGCCTGGTCGATGCATGCAGTCGTTTCGTCCAGGCGGCCGGTCATCAGTGCGCGCATGCCCTGCCAGATCGGCACCAGCCAGCCGTGCAGGGGCAGGCCGAGTGGTCGCACGGTGTGCGCGTATGCCGCGATCTGCCCGTCTGCCTCCGCGAACCGGCCTTGTTCGAGCAGAGCCACGACCAGTTGCCGGCGGGCGAGCAGCACGAGGGCCACATCGCCGATCGCGGACGCGGTCGCCAGCATGCGTTCGGCGGCCGCGATCCGTTCGGCCACGTGATCGGGACCCGCGTGCACGTCGTACCACGCCGCCAGTGCGGCGACCTCGGCGCGCGGATCGCCTGCTTCCCGGGCCAGCGCCACAGCTTGTTCCGCCAGGTGCCGCGGCCGGTCGCCGTGATCGGTGAGGGTCTGCCCGAGGGCGAGCCGGGCGACGGCCGCGGCCTTGAGAGCGGCGTCGGGCAGCTCGGGCACCACCTGTTCGAGCAACTGGGCCTGTTCGATGTCGGTCAGGTCGACCTCGAACCCGCCGACGCCGCCGCCCATCGCCAGCACCGCCCTGGCGACTGTCTCCGCCTGACCGGCGGCCGCGGCCTCGCGCGCGACACCGCGCAGGGTTTCCCGTCCGCTGGTGAGTTCGCCGGCCAGCACCTGGGCCTCGCCGAGTTCGAGGCGTACCGCCGGATCGATGTCGCCCGCCCAGCGGTAGAAGTGCGCCGCTTGTTCGTAGCCCGAACGGCGCATCGCGGCCCGGGCGGCGATGAGCGCGAACTCCCGCGACAGATCGCCGGCCTCAGGGTGACCGACCGCGGCACGGTAGTGCGCGGCGACCCTTCCGGCATTGGCCTCGAGCAGGTCCGCGCTGCAGCAGGTATCCACCAGCGGCAGGCCGCGGGTCACGTTGTGCACCCCGGTCGGGCAACAGCGTCCCGTGAGTTCCTGGGCGGCCCGCAGATGCAGATCCGACCGCCGTACGGCACCGAGACCGGAGTAGACGACCTCGCGGACGAGAGAGTGTGCGAAACGGAACCGATCGCCTTCGATCTCGGCCAACCGAGCGGCCACCGCGTCACCGAGAACGCCCAGGACGTCGGTCGTCGGCAACTGCTCGACGGCCGCCAGCACGTCGAGTTCCACCTCCTCACCGAGGACCGAGGCCGTCGCGAGAACGTCGTACGCCGGTTGGTTGAGGCGGGCGAGGCGCCGTTCGAGTACCTGGCGGACGCCGGTCGGGGTTTCCGTGGACGTCGTACCGCGGGCCGCATGCAGCCGGGCGAGTTCCTGGACGAAGAACGGATTGCCTCCGGTCCGCGCATGGACGTCGGCGGCGTACCCGGGATCCACGCCGGCACCGATCACCCGCTCCACCAGTTGAGCGGTCGCGGCCCGGTCCAGCCCGGCCAGAGGCAAGCGGACGAACGCGGGCGGCATCGCCCGCAAGGTCTCCGCGGCGCGCTCGGGGACGTCGACCGCGTTGTCACGGCTGCTGATCAGGAGCAGGCAGTGGAGTTCGGGAACGAGTCCGGTCACGAAACGCAGCAACGTCAGCGTCGGGCCGTCGGCCAGATGGACGTCCTCCAGGATGACCATCGCGGGCCGCTCGGCGGTCGCCGCGGCGAGCTGATCGGCAATCTCCACGAAGACAGTGGCCCGGCCGGTGGCCGCCGACTCGGGCAGCGCGGTGCTCAGTCCAAGTGCCCGGAACGCCTGCCGCCACGGCCAGTACGGCAGGGTCTCCGTCTCGGGGCACCGGCCCCAGGCGACGGCGTACCCGCGATCGCGCACGGTGTCCGCGAAGGCCGATGCCGTGGCCGACTTCCCGATCCCGGCGTCGCCGATCAGGAGCGCACCCTGGCCGCGGCCGCGGTCGACCTCGTCGAGGAGGCCGGCGAGGACGCCGAGTTCCCCGGCCCGGCCGACCACACGCTCATCCATACCGCCACTGTGCGCCGGAGCCCGCCACCGGGGGAAGTGACGATCGCTTACCGTAAGGTGATCCGGGTGTTCGTGGTGATCAGGTTCCGGGTGGGTGAGGCCGAGCAGGCCGCGTTCGGCGAGCGCTTGCAGGCGGCCGTGGACGTGCTGGCCCTGCAGAAGGGGTTCGTCGCGGCCCGCACGGGGCGCAACGTCGACGACCCGGAGCTGCTCGCGCTGACGCTCGAGTTCGAGAACATCGGGAGTTACCGGCGCGCGCTGTCGCCGTACGACGTGAAGGTGGCCGCGGTGCCGCTGTTGTCGGAGGCTCTCGACGAGCCGACGGCGTACGAGGATCTGCCGGGCTGACGCGGATTCGATCCGCGACGCCCGGGACCGATAGCCTGGACCCTTCCGTAGATTCGCCAGTACCCGTTCTGTGCCCGCTCTGGAGTCGAAAAGTGCCCGTGGAAACCGTCGATGCCGTCGTCAGCCTCAGCAAGCGCAGGGGCTTCGTCTATCCGTGCGGCGAGATCTACGGCGGTACCAAGTCGGCCTGGGACTACGGGCCGCTCGGTGTCGAGCTGAAGAACAACGTGCGCACCCAGTGGTGGCGGACGATGGTGACCGGCCGCGACGACATCGTCGGCCTGGACTCCTCGGTGATCCTGCCGACCCAGGTCTGGGAGGCCTCCGGCCACCTGGCCGAGTTCGTCGACCCGCTGACCGAGTGCCAGTCCTGCCACAAGCGGTTCCGCGACGACCACCTGCGCGAGGACTTCGCCCGCCGCAAGAACAAGGATCCCGAAGCGGTCGAGCTGGCCGAGATCGCCTGCCCGAACTGCGGTAACAAGGGCACCTTCACCGAGCCGCGGATGTTCAACGGGCTGCTCAAGACCTACCTCGGCCCGGTCGAGTCCGAGGAGGGCCTGCACTACCTCCGCCCGGAGACCGCGCAGGGCATCTTCATCAACTTCGCGAACGTGATGGGCACCGCGCGGAAGAAGCCGCCGTTCGGGATCGCCCAGGTCGGCAAGAGCTTCCGCAACGAGATCACCCCGGGCAACTTCATCTTCCGGACCCGCGAGTTCGAGCAGATGGAGATGGAGTTCTTCGTCGAGCCCGGCTCCGACGAGGACTGGCACGAGTACTGGCTGAAGGCGCGCTGGGACTGGTACACCGGCCTCGGTCTGAACCCGGACAACATGCGGTTCTACGAGCACCCGAAGGAGAAGCTGAGCCACTACTCCAAGCGCACCGTCGACATCGAGTACCGGTTCAACTTCGGCGGCAAGGAGTTCGACGAGCTCGAGGGCATCGCGAACCGCACCGACTTCGACCTGACCACGCACTCCAAGCACTCCGGCGCCGACCTGTCGTACTTCGACCAGGAGAAGGGCGAGCGCTGGACGCCGTACGTGATCGAGCCCGCGGCCGGCCTGACCCGCAACGTGCTCGCGTTCCTGCTCGACGCGTACACCGAGGACGAGGCGCCGAACGCCAAGGGCGGCGTCGACAAGCGGACGGTCCTGCGGTTCGACCCGCGGCTCGCGCCGGTCAAGGCCGCCGTGCTGCCGCTGTCCCGCAACGCCGACCTCTCGCCGAAGGCGCGCGACCTGGCCGCCGAGCTGCGGCAGAACTGGAACGTCGACTTCGACGACGCCGGCGCGATCGGCCGCCGCTACCGCCGCCAGGACGAGATCGGTACGCCGTACTGCATCACCGTCGACTTCGACACCCTCGAAGACCACGCAGTGACGATCCGCGAGCGGGACTCGATGAAGCAGGAGCGGGTCGCCCTCACCGAGGTCACCGGCTACCTCGCCCAGCACCTGGTGGGTTGCTGACGATGAAGCCGATTCGGGATCTGGCCGTCTTCGGACTGGTCGCCGTGGCGCTGCTCGCGCTGGTGTCCTGCTCGGACACCAAGCCCGAGGCGGGGACGTCGCCGACGGCGCCCGCCACGAGCGCGCCGCCGTCGAGCGCGCCGATCCCGACCGCGTCGACACCGACGCTGACCGCGCTGCCGACACCGACGAAGCCCTGGCCGACGCCGAAGGTCACCGGGGAACCGGAGTCCGACGCGCCGCTCGCCGAGCGGATCACGTTCGCGATCGCGAAGCAGGCCCAGGTCACGGCCGGCAAGGCCGCCGCGACGACCGTGAAGTGCCCCGGCATCGACACGGTCGAGACCGCCGGCAAGCACGAGCTGACCTGCACGGTGACGTACGCCGGGAAGCCCTACACCGGCACGCTGACGGTCGACGCCAAGCAGTACTCGGCGTCGTACAAGTTCACCTCGCAGTCGGTCGCGATCGTTCGCGCCAAGGTCGTGGACGCCGTGCTGCGGACCGTCACGGACGCCGCGAAGGTGACCTGCACGATGGACGATGTTGCCGTCGTCAAGCATTCCGGCGAGCCGATCGCGTGCGACGTGACGACCACCGCCAACGCCGTACAGCCTTACAAAGCACAGGTTTCCGGCGACGGACAGGTGCTGGTGGCGAAGGCCTGACATGCTGCACCTGGGAAATCTGACGATCGAGACGCCGGTGGTGCTGGCGCCGATGGCCGGCATCACGAATGCGGCGTACCGGCGGCTGTGCGCCGAGCAGGGCGCCGGGCTGTACGTGTGCGAGATGATCACGTCCCGCGGCATCGTCGAGGGCGACCAGAAGTCGCTCGACATGCTGACGTTCGACGCGCGCGAGACCGTGCGGTCGGTGCAGCTGTACGGCGTCGACCCGACGTACATCGGGCGTGCGGTGCAGATCCTCTGCGACTCGTACGGCGTCGCGCACATCGACCTGAACTTCGGCTGCCCGGTCCCGAAGGTGACCCGCAAGGGCGGCGGCGCCGCGCTGCCGTGGAAGCGGAACCTGCTCGGCGCGATCCTGCGCTCGGCCGTGCACGCCGCCACGCCGTACGGCGTGCCGGTCACGATGAAGACCCGGATCGGGATCGACCTCGACCACCAGACCTACCTGGACGCGGGGCGGATCGCTGCGGACTCGGGTGCGGCGGCGATCGGGCTCCACGGTCGTACGGCGTCACAGGCGTACTCGGGGCAGGCGGACTGGTCCACGATCGCCGCGCTGGTCGAGCACGTCGACATCCCGGTGCTCGGCAACGGCGACATCTGGGAAGCCGGCGACGCCCTGCGGATGGTTGCCGACACGGGCTGCGCGGGCGTCATCGTCGGACGCGGCTGCCTCGGCCGGCCGTGGCTGTTCCGCGATCTCGCGGTCGCGTTCTCCGGTGGTGAGGCGCTCAACCTGCCGACGCTCGGCGAGGTCGCGGACGTGATGCGCCGGCACGGCGAACTGCTCGCGGAGCTGATGGGGGAGCAGCGCGGCCTGCGCGACTTCCGCAAGCACGTCCCGTGGTACCTGAAGGGCTTCCCGGCCGGCGGCGAACTCCGCGCCGCGCTCGGCATGGTCGATTCACTCGCCCGGCTGGACGAGTTGCTGGAGGAACTCGACCGCAACGTCCCGTTCCCGGTCGCCGAACTCGGCGCCCCCCGCGGCCGCCAAGGCAGCCCCCGCGACCACATCGTCCTCCCACAAGGCTGGCTCGACGACACCGACGGCCTGACAGCCGACCTCGCCGACGCAGAAATCGGCGTCTCCGGCGGCTGATCCCTCCCGGACGGACAGCCGCGAAAGGACACCGCTTCGCGGCGACTGTTCTGTTGGCCGCCTTCGGCGGCGCAGCGCAACCTGACCGCGTCGGCGAAGTTGACCGGTGCTCAGCCCTGCCGCCTGGGTGATTTGGATGTGCGAAACGGGTGCAGCCGTCCCGGCCCCAGACGGCGAGGTCGGCGGGCGGTGAGGCTCGCCGTCTGGATACATGGTGGATGTGCTTGCACGAGATCAGGTGTGGTCGATTGAAGAGTGTGGTCCCGGCCCGCTACCCGTCCCGTCTGCAAAAGAATCTGCTGGGTAGGTGTCGGATCTCGGGTTCGGCATTCGTTGGATGGACAAAGAGCGCACCGGCTTAACCGAGGAGGGCATCATGACCGCGACCTACACCTTCGACATCTTCTGCACGCTCGACGGGTTCGGTTCGTACGACGAGAACGGGGACTGGGGCGGCTACTGGGGCAAGGCCGGGCCGGAGTTTCTCGAGCGGCGGCTGGACTCGTACAACTCGGAGCAGCGGCTGGTCCTCGGTGCCAACACGTTCCGCGTGTTCCGGGAGATTCTCGGCTCGAGTGACGCGCCGAAGGTCGACGACCCGGTGAACAACCGGATGATGGCGATGCCGTCGACGGTCGTCTCGACCACGCTCGACGGCCCGCTGGACTGGGCGAACGCGACCCTCGCCCACGGCGACGCGGTCGACGTCGTCGCCCGGCTGAAGAAGGAGTCCGACCTGCCGCTGCGCTCGCACGGCAGCCTCGCGATGAACCGCGCGCTGATGGCCGCCGGCCTCGTCGACCGCGTCCAGGTCACGATCTTCCCGGTCATCTCCGGCCGCACCGGCTCGGACCCGATCTTCGGCGGAGCCGCCGACTTCGACCTCGAACTGCTCGAGTCCCGAATCCTCGACGGCAACACCCAGGAGCTCGTCTACCGCCCGACCCTCCACACCTGATCCAGGTCGTCGACGGAACTCACCCGTACGGCGCCCTCGTCGTCCCCCGGCGGCTCGAACCCGGCCAGGTGCTCCTCGAGTACGTCGACCCCGACGTCCCGCCGCCGCGGATCGACAAGGTTCCCGGCCCGCCGCCGCCGTACGGTCGCGTCGTCGACATCGACGTACAGCAAGGTGAATCCGGCACCGGCATCCGCCGCCAGCGACCGCCACCCGTCCCGCAGGAACCGCGGCGAACTGGTGTCGTCGACGACCACCGACGAACCCGCGCTCAGCAGCCCGAGAACCTCGTCCGACGCCAGTTCGTGGGTCCGAATCCATTCCTCGACCGGAATGCCGTCACCGCCCCACAGCCCGCGCCGCTCGTTGATCTCGTCGAGGCTGACGATCCGCGCCCCCAGTCGCGGCGCCAGCACGCGCGCCACCGTGCTCTTCCCGGAGAACGACTTCCCACACAGCAGAACGAGCCTCACACCGAACACCCAACCACCCATCCCCGCGAACCGGCGACAAGTGATGGTGACGTGAGACAAGGAATACCGTGTCCCCACACACCATTTGGTGTTCCCGGTTCTGTCAGCGGGAGTTCTCGGAGCGCCAGGCGACGTAGTGGGCGACGGCCTCGGCCGTGTCGTACTGCGGGATGAAACCGGTGTCCGCGGTGAGGCGGCTGATATCCAGGTGCGGGCCCGGTTGGCCGCCGGGTTTGCTCGGGACGTTGAGCGCGTCGGCGAGGTCGCCGTTGCGCATCGGCCGACCGCTGGAGACGTTGTACGTCGTGTGGTTGAGCCGGTCCGCCGTGATGAGCAGGGCGATCGCGCGGCCGGCGTCGGGCGCGTAGCACGAGTCGCCGCCGTCGTCGGCGTACAGCGGTGCCGGCGTCTCGCCCCGCAGTACGGCGCTGACGTACGGCGGGATGAAGTTGAACGGGGACTCCGGATCCATCAGCGGCCCCCACGTCGACCCGATCCGCAGTACGACGGGGTGGACGCCGGTGCCCTGCAGAGCGTGAGTGGTGATCGGCTCGACCGCCTTCTTGAACGCGACGATCAGGTGCGGCAACTCCGCGTCAGGTAGCGCGAGCCCTTCGTGCCAAGGGCTTTCGCCCTGCCCGATGTACACCCCGAGGCTGCTCGCGACCGCGAATCGCCGTACGCCCCAGACCCGCGCCGCGTCGAGCGCGTTGAACAGGCCGGTCATGTCGGCCCGGAAGTACGCGACCGGATCGTCGGCCGGGACGCTGCCGGCGAGATGCACGATGTCGCTGACGGCGTACCGCTCCCCGAGCGCGAGGAACGCGTCCCGGTTGGTCACGTCCAAGGACTCGACCACGACCTTCCCGTCGAGGAACGACGGCACATCACCTCGGCGGTGCGACGTGACGACGACGTCCTCGCCGAGATCGAGCAGCGCGCGGGCGGTCTGGGCGCCGATCATGCCGAGCCCACCGGTCACAAGAATCATGCCGCGACGCTACGAGCGGTACGCCGTCCGCGTCTTGAACGAATCCCGCACGATCCCCACCTGGCGCCCACGACGCGCTGTTCCACGACGCCGCGCGCCCGCAGACGTTGCAACCCGGAGCGGAAAGGTGGTTCTCGATGCACTGGTGCGCCTTCTAAGCTCGGGGAATGGCCAGCAAGCCGGATGAGACCCGGGACGGGGTCGACCTGACCAATCTGGATCAGCCGCTGTTCGACGGGGCTGACGCCACGAAGCGGGACCTGGTCGACTACCTCGACGCCGTGCACGAACGGATCCTGCCGGAGCTGCGCGGGCGGCCGTTGTCGGTCGTGCGGATCCGGCCGGGACAGCCCAAGTTCATGCAGAAGAACGTCCCGAAGTACACGCCCGACTGGGTGCAGACCGTGCAGGTGTGGGCGGAGGCGTCGAAACGCCAGGTCTCGTACGCGTTGTGCGACGACCGCCGGACGCTGCTGTGGTTCGCCAACCAACGCGCTGTGGAGTACCACCCGACGCTGATGCGTGCCGAGCGCTGGGACCGCGTCACGCACCTGGTGCTCGACCTCGATCCGCCGGAGGGGGAGACGTTCGCGATGGCTGTCCAGGCCGCGCTGCTGGTGCGGCAGGCGCTGACCGACTCCGGGCTGGCGGGGGCGGTGAAGACGAGCGGTGCGAAGGGCGTGCATGTGATCGTGCCGATTGTCGACACTGTGACGATCGAGGACGCGGCGGCCGCCACGCGGGCGATCGCGGCGCGTGCCGAGAAGATCGACCCGTCGATCGCGACCACGGCGTACATCAAGGAGGACCGGCACGGGAAGGTGTTCGTCGACTCGACGCGGTCAGGCGGTGCGACGGTGGTCGCGGCGTACAGCCCGCGGGTCCGTCCCGGTGCGACGGTGTCGTACCCGGTCGGCTGGGACGACCTGGAGAACGTCGCGCCGCGCGACTTCACCGTGCGCAACGCTCCCGCCCTCCTCGCCGACCGCGACCCGTGGGCCGAACAGCTCCCCGCGCCGCAAGCCATCCCCGACGACGTACTCGAGGAAGGCCACGCCATCCCGGTCGCCCGCGTCGCCGCCATGCACGAAGGCAAACGCCGCAAACGCGCCCGCGAGGCCGAACAGGAGAATCCACCCACCTGATCCGCACACGCACCACACCGACGGCCGGAGTCTGGTTACTCCTGGGATGTCGTGAGGTCGAGGGCGTGGCGGCGGACTGGTGGTGTCGGGTGGTTGCGGAGGGCAACTAGGAGGGCTCGCCAGTCGGGTGGCCAGCCGGCTCGGGGGCCGGCTGTGGTGAGGAGGGCGTGGGCCAGCAGGCCGGATGCCAGGTCGGGGGATCGGACGAGGGACTCGGCGACGGGGAGTACGGCGGCGGGTGTCCAGGTCGTTTCTGTTGCGGACAGGCGGGCGCGGACGAGGTCGGCGGCCGTGGCCGCGGCGAGAGCGTCGTCGGTGATGAGTTCGCGGAGCTCGTTGGTGAGGACGCGCAAGTCGTCCTGTGAGAGGACCAGGAGCTGCAGACGGAGCTCGAGAAGGTCCGCTCCGGCAAGCTCAGAAGCGATTGCTCGCAGGTGGCTGCGGACGTCGGCGGAGCGGTTGGCGAAGTGAGCAGACAGCTGACGCATCAGATACGTGAGCCGCTGCCGCGCCGGGTGATCTCGGTCCGGCAACGCGTCCGGCAGCGATGGATCCCGTTCGAGACGCACCAGCAGCCGGACAGCCTCGACCACCTCGTCCAGCCCCGCGGGCGCGTCGGTAGCCAAGAAGGAGACCAAAGCCGAGCCCGCGTCCCGCCACACGCGACTACGCAGCTCCAGCCGGCTGATGAAGTCCGCACACACCCGAGCTGCAGCGGAGTTGTACCGCGCCCACCCCCGCAGCGCGTGCAATGCCGCCCCGACAACCTCAGGCTCGGCCCGTGTCGTCACGGCGATTAGCAGGTCGGCGTACCGCGAGCGATACGCCACAGGTACGTCGTACGGGCGCCGCACAGTCAACGCCGTGGCGGTAGCCGGCGAGTCGTGAACTGCCTGCTCCAACACAGCCCACGCCGCCGGGTCGTACAGCAAGTACTGCGACACAGTCCGCGCAATAGCCGCCCGCACATCCCGATGCGCACCGGACCACGTCTCTGTGAGTACGGCGCCGGCCCCCGGCGCCCTGAGCTCACCGAGCAGCCGCACGGCCTCTTTCCGCGACGTGACCTTCACACCGTCGCCAGAAAGCACCGGCTGGAGCAGCCCGGGCAGCCGACTCGGCCGCACGAACCGCGCCGCCCGGGCAGCAGCGTAAACAGCAACCCGCGCGCGATCGTTGCCCACATGCGCGAGCAGCAGCGGCATAGCCAAGTCAGGTCGTTCCGTCCACGCCAACGCGGCCAGCGCGGCCTCCTGCAGCAGTACGTCGGAACTAGCGAGAAACTCGTCCAACGCGGCCCGCCCCGCCACCGGCACGCGCCCCAGCGTCTTCACCGCCAACGCTCGATACCACTCCGGCATCCGCTCGTCGCGTGCGACGCCGACCAGCAACTCGGCGTACCGGGCCTGCTGTCGTGGCAACCACTGCCGCAGCGCGTAGCTCGGCACCTCCCACGCGGCACTGTTCCGGTCGAACCGGCGGATCCGGTCCGCCGCCGCGAACACCTGGTCGAGCAGGTCGGTGCGCAACTCGGTGACGACCCACCACACCGGATGCCAGCGGGCCATCCGTACGTCGCGAGCAATGATCTGCTCAACGCGGGCCGAGCGGGTCGCCGGTGCGTCCAGCCAGAACCGGCACGCGGACTGCACGGTGTGCTCCTGGTTCGACCAGACCGCCTGCTCCAGCACCTCCTGCAACGGCTCCAACGACCACGCGCGACGGCCGAAGGCTCCCGCCACCGCAAGCGCCAGACCGAACTCGTTCCGCTTCGCCGCCGCCTCGATCGAAGGCCGCAGGACGTCGTACACCTGGACCTCACGCCCGCGCGGCAGATCGTCGACCAGGCCGTACAGGCTGAGCGAGCCCGTGTTCTCGGACAACCGCGCGTGTGCCTGCAGCCCCCATTCCAGTACGCCGGGCCGGTCGTCGACGGCGCCGCGGACGACGGCGTGCTCGGCCAGTTGCGTCAACGCCCGCCGCGTCGCCCAAGAGACGTCTCGCGCCGCCAGCGCATCCGTGAGCAACAAGTCCAGCGACTCGAGTAGCGCGTCCGTCACCAGCGTCGGCGGCAACTCCACGACAGCCTGTACGGCGTTGAGTCGCACCATGTCCTGGTCGTTGCGGACCCGGCCGGCCGCCCACGTAACAGCCTGCACGACCTGCTCCGGCTGCCTGCCGTACCCGGCGGACCGGATCGCTGCCTGGTACACCGAGCCGCGCACTGCCGCATCGGGATCACGGACGTCCGGCTCCAGCAGCGCAAACGCCTCGTCAAAGGGCAGATGACCGGCGACACTGCGCCGCCACGCCCCATCTGAGCTGGCTGGCAGTGTCAGCATCCGGCGTGTCTGCTCAGCACGCACAGTGTGTGGCAGTGCCTCCAACAGCTCAGTACTCAGCTGCGCCTGACCCAGGTCGACATGTTGTGTGACCGCGGCGAAGATGACAGCGCGCCGGGACGGTGGCAGCACGCCCAGGATGCCGCCGAGCTGCGGCCAGAGGACCCGGCCGAGACTGACGAGGTCCTCATCGGAGTACCTGTGCAGACGGCGCCGGAACGCCGGCGTGAGGGCCCGCGACACCATACGGCGCCGGTCAGGTGCCAGCAGCAGCTGCAGCACGCCCTCGGGATCCCGGTCCGTCAGCGGACCGAGGACGTCGAGCACTGCGATCGGGAGGTCGTGCGCGGGGACGGCCTGCTTGATCAGCTCTACGTCGAGCGCTGCAGTGACGCCATGGCCGACGCCTTGCCACCACTCGTCGTCAGCCGGAAGCGTCTGGCGCGCAAACGCCAGTACTGCGTCCGGGTGGTGCTTCGCGAGCTGACGCCAACCACCTGGCGTCACGCAGTACGCCAGTTCGGGCAGCAGCCGCGCCACAGTCTCCTGGTCCGTTGCGGCGAGCAGTGCCGTCGCCGCCACGTCGCCCCACCGCGCGCGGTGCTCGTCGATCAGCCGTACGGCGAGATGCTCGCGCCGCTGTCGCCGTACCAGGGAGACCAGCTTCGACCGCAGTGTCGCGGGCGCGTCGTCGTACGCGATGCGCAGCTCGTCGTCCGTGACTGGCACCCCGCGGGCGACCGCCGCGAGCGCCCGGCTCTGCACGGCCGGATCCGGGTCGCGCAGCATCCGGCTCACGTACGCCGCCTGGCGCGTGACCTCGGCGATCTGCAGACCGAGGACGCGCTCGAAGGCCGAGCCGCGAGCCAACTCGTCGAGGAGCCCGGTCAGCTCCGGCGCCCGGTCGGCGAGCAGGCGTGCGCGCTGTCCGCGCGAGAGTCCGTCGATCGATCGCAACAGCTCGGGCAGGCGCATGCGCCCATCCTGCCCAATGGGTGGTGTCAGGCCTTCGCCGACGCGTCCAGGATCATGGTTGCGGCTTCCCGGGCGCGCAACGCGGGGTCGGCCGAGCCGGAGATCGCGGCCCGGGTGATCGCGCCCTCGCTGAGCAGGATCAGGTGGTCCGCGAGCCGGTCGGCATCGTCCGCGCCGGCCTCCTGGGCGAGCTCGGTGAGAGCCTGCCGGAACCCTTCCTTGTGCCGCGAGGCCATCTCGGCGACCCGCGGCGATACCGCGCCCAGCTCACCGAACGCGTTGATGAACGCGCAGCCGCGGTAGTCGCGCTGGCTCGACCAGTCGTAGAGGAAGTCGAACACCGCGAGGATCCGCTCGCGCGGATCGGTCTGCGCCTCGACGTGCTCGGCGAGCATCGACTTCCAGAGCGCGTCCCGGCGGTCCAGGTACGCCTCGATCAGGGCGTCCTTGGACGGGAAGAGCTGGTAGAGCCGTTTCAGCGACACCCCGGACGCCGCCCGGATCGCGTCCATCCCGACCGCCTGCACACCACGCTCGTAGAACAGCGCGTCGGCCGCGTCCAGCACCTGCTGCTGCGCCGTCGCCGTGTCCAGAACCATTCCCGCCTCCCGGGGTGACCCGCGCCACCTTGCGCGGAGAACCATCGTTCTCCTACAGTAGCAAACGCACCGGAGAACGAGCGTTCTCCGCAATCGACAGGAGGATGACCATGACCGTTCTCGAGCCCGCCGCCCAGGCTTTCGCCGATGCGACCGCGAAGCCCCCGTTCCTGTTCCAGCTGTCGCCCGAGGAGGGCCGCAAGGCCGTCGACGAGGCGCAGACCACCGACTACCCGAAGCTCCCGGTCGACGAGGAGTGGGTGACCGCGGCGGACGGCACGAAGGCGCGGATCGTCAAGCCGCAGGGTGCGACCGGTGTGCTGCCCGTCATCCTCTACATCCACGGCGCCGGCTGGGTGTTCGGCGACGCGCACACCCACGACCGGCTGGTGCGTGAGCTCGCCGTCGGCGCGGGCGCCGCGGTGGTGTTCCCGGAGTATGACCGCTCGCCGGAGGTGCGCTACCCGCACGCGCTCGAGCAGAGCTACGCCGTGGCCCGCTGGATCATTGCCTCCGGCAAGGAGCACGGCCTGGACGCGCAGCGGCTGGCGATCGCGGGCGACTCCGTCGGCGGGAACATGACGGCCGCCGTCACGCTGCTCGCGAAGGAGTGCGGCGACGTGAAGTTCGTCCAGCAGGTGCTGTTCTACCCGGTCACGGACGCGTCCTTCGACACCGCGTCGTACCGGGAGTTCGCCGAAGGGTACTTCCTGCAGCTGGACGGGATGAAGTGGTTCTGGGACCAGTACACGACCGACGAGAACGAGCGGAACCAGATCACCGCGTCCCCGCTGCGGGCGACCACCGAGCAGCTGCAGGGACTGCCGCCGGCGCTCGTCATCACCGGTGAGGCTGACGTACTGCGGGACGAGGGCGAGGCGTACGCGGCCAAGCTGCTCGAAGCCGGGGTGCCGACGACCGCGGTCCGGTTCGCGGCGATCATCCACGACTTCGTGATGCTGGACGCGCTCCGCGACACCTACGCCGCGAACGCCGCCATCGAGCTGGCGATCTCGACCCTGCGCAAGGCGCTCAACTGATCCGTTCGAGCTCCGCGAACGCCTCCGCGAGTTTCGGCAACGTGTAGTGGGCATTCAGGCCGCTCGGGTTCGGCAGCACCCAGACTCGGGTCGTGCCGATCGTCCGGTCCTGCTTGCCCACTGTCGCTGTCCGTTCCCCGAAGGCGTCCCGGTACGCCGTGACGCCGAGGACCGCCAGCCACTCCGGCTGGACGTCGAGGACCTTCTTGACCAGGTTCTCGCCGCCCGCGACGAGCTCGGCCCGCGTCAGCTCGGCCGCCTTCGCCGACGGCCGGTCGACGACGTTGGTGATCCCGAGCCGGTAGCTGAGCAACTCCTGCTGCTCACTCGGGTGCAGCTGCCGGGGTGTGAACCCGCTCAGGTGCAGCGCGGGCCAGAACCGGTTCCCCGGCCGGGCGAAGTGATGCCCCGTCGCCGCCGACATCAGTCCCGGGTTGATCCCACAGAACAGCACCCGCAACCCGGGGGCGATCACATCCGGAATCCCGTCCACGCGCCAGACGGTACCGCCCCACCACGATCGGCGGCCGACCAGCACGTAGGTTGGGCGCATGCCTGACTTGTCTGCGCGGTTGAGCGAGTTGGCGGTGGCGGCCGAGGTCACCGGCGCGGTGCTCGGGATCTGGCACGACGGCGAGACGACCATCGCGCCGTACGGCGTCCTGAACGCGGGGACCGGCGTCGAGACCACGGCCGACTCCCTGTTCCAGATCGGCTCGATCAGCAAGCCGTGGACCGCGTCGATGATCGTGCAGCTGGCCGCCGAGGAGCGGCTGCGGCTGGACGACCCGATCGTCGAACTGTTGCCCGAAGCGCCGGTCGATCCGCGGATCACGGTCCGTCACCTGCTGACCCACACCAGCGGCATCGACGGCGACCTGTTCACCGACACCGGTCGCGGCGACGACTGCCTCCAGCGGTACGTCGCTCTGCTCGCCGGCGTCGACCAGCTCTTCGAGCCCGGTACGGCGTACTCGTACTGCAACGCCGGCTTCGTCCTGCTCGGCCGGCTGATCGAGGTGCTCGACGGCCGGACCTGGGACGCGTCGCTGAAGGCCCGCCTGGTCGAGCCGCTCGGCCTCGCCCACACGGTGACCCTGCCGGAAGAGGCGATCCTGGAACGCGCCGCGGTCGGTCACCTGGCCACCGACGGCTCGCGGGTGAAGACGTGGCAGTTGCCGCGCAGCATCGGACCGGCCGGGACGATCAGCGCGAGCGCGGCCGACCTGCTCGAGTTCGCCCGGATGCACCTGACCGACGAGCGGTACGCGGCCATGCAGGAGCCGCAGGTCCCGTACGCAGCCGGCATCGGCGGCTTCGTAGACCTCGGCCTGACCTGGCGGATCTACGACTGGGGCGGTCGCCGGCTGTTCGGGCACGACGGGTCCACGATCTCGCAGCTGGCGTTCCTGCGGATCGACCCGGAGGCGCGGCTGGTGATGTGCCTGCTGACCAACTCGGGCAACGGCACCCGCCTTTTCGAGCCACTCGCGTCCGAGGTGTTCACGAAGTACGTCGGGGTCGCGCATCCGCCCGCACCCGAGCCGATCGACGTACCCGTCGACGACCGTCACGCAGGGCGGTACGAACGCGCCAGCGTACGGCTCGACGTCGCGAAGCGTGACGACGAGCTGGTGATGGTCTACACCGCGACCGGCGACCGGCTGCTGTTCTCCGAGGACCCCGAGCACGAGTACGAGCTGCGCCCGACCGCGCCGGCCGACGGGGACCATTTCGTCACCCGCGAGTCGCCCGCGCACCCGTGGGTGCCGGTCACGTTCCGGCCCACGCACGTATTCACCTCGGGCCGGGTCACGCCCAGGCGGTGAGATAAACCGCTCGCGATTTGGGGTGACCGAGCTAACGTCATCAGGGTGACTAGTGCACCTGCTGAACTTCCTCGTAAGGCCGGTGACCTCCGGGCCGCCGGATATCTTCCCCGGTCGATCAAGGCCGAAATCCGCGACAACCTGCTGAAAGAACTCCGGGCCGGGCGTGATCCCTGGCCCGGCATCGTCGGCTTCACCCGCACGGTGATCCCGCAGTTCGAGCGCGCCCTGCTCGCGGGGCACGACGTCGTCCTGCTCGGTGAGCGCGGTCAGGGCAAGACCCGGCTGCTGCGCACGCTGGTCGGTCTGCTCGACGAGTGGACCCCGGTGATCGACGGCGCGGAGCTGCCCGAGCACCCGCTCGACCCGATCACGCCCGCCTCCCGCCGCCGGGCCGCCGAGCTCGGTGACGACCTGCCGGTCGCCTGGCTGCACCGCTCGTTGCGGTACGCCGAGAAGCTGGCCACTCCCGACACGTCGGTCGGTGACCTGATCGGCGACGTGGACCCGGTGAAGGTTGCCGAGGGTCGCAGTCTCGGCGACCCGGAGACCATCCACTTCGGGCTGGTGCCGCGCTCGCACCGCGGCATCGTCGCGATCAACGAGCTGCCCGACCTCGCCGAGCGGATCCAGGTCGCGCTGCTGAACGTGATGGAGGAGCGCGACATCCAGGTCCGCGGATACACGCTGCGGCTGCCGCTCGACGTGTTGCTGGTGGCAACGGCCAACCCCGAGGACTACACCAACCGCGGCCGGATCATCACGCCGCTGAAGGACCGGTTCGGCGCCGAGGTCCGGACCCACTACCCGCTCGACATCGACGCCGAGGTGGACGTGATCCGGCAGGAGGCCGAGTTCACCGCCGAGGTCGGCGAGCCGCTGCTGGAGGTGCTGGCCCGGTTCGTCCGGCACCTGCGGGAGTCGACGGCGATCGACCAGCGGTCCGGGGTGTCCGCCCGGTTCGCGGTCGCCGCGGCCGAGACGATCGCCGCGGCCGCGCTGCGCCGGTCCGCGATCACCGGCGAGGAGCCCGCGGTGGCCCGGCCGGTCGACCTCGAGGCGGTGCCCGCCGTACTGCGGGGCAAGCTCGAGTTCGAGCCGGGGGAGGAAGGGCGCGAGATCGAGCTGCTCGAGTACCTGCTGCGCCGGTCCGTCGCCGACACCGCCCGCGAGCGGTTCGCGGGTCTCGACCTCACCCCGCTGGCCCACGCTGTTGCCGATGGCAACCTTGTGACGACGGGTGAGCGGGTGCCCGGCCGGGAGGTGCTGGCCGCGCTGCCGGAGCTGCCGGTCCTGCACGACGTCGCCGCGCGCGCCGGCGTGGAGCCGGACGACTCCTCCGGCCGGATCGCCGCCGCGGTCGAGCTCGCCCTGGAGATGCTCTACCTGTCGAAACGGGTGGCGAAGGACGCCGACAACGACACCACGATCTACGGTGCCTGACGTGTCGGCGTCCATCCCGGAAGGCTGGTCCTACGGGCCGTGGCACGACGGGCCGGATCCGCTCCAGGCGCCCGCGGACCTGCGGGACGCCCTGGACGAGATCGGCCGGGACGTCATGAACGGCTCGTCGCCGCGGTCCGCGCTGGAGGAACTGCTCCGGCGCGGCACCCGGAACACCCAGGGCCTCGACGACCTGACCCGCCGGTTGTGGGAGCGCCGCCGCGAGATCCAGCAGCGGCACAACCTCGACGGCACCCTGCAGGACGTCCAGCGGTTGCTGAACGAGGCGCTGGAGGCGGAGCGGCGCGAGCTGTTCCCGAACCCGTCCGACGACGCGCGGTTCAAGGAGGCCGAGCTCGACGCGCTCCCGTCCGGTACGGCGGCCGCCGTACGGGAGCTGGCGACCTACCAGTGGGAGTCGGCGGAGGCCCGGCAGAAGTACGAGGAGATCCGCGAGCTGCTCGGGAAGGAGCTGCTCGGGTCGCGGTTCGAGGGCATGAAGGAGGCCCTGCAGCAGACGACGCCCGAGGACGTCGAGCGGATCAACGAGATGCTCACGGACCTGAACGCGCTGCTCGCGGCGCATGCGCAGGGCCGTCCCGACGTACCCGAGCTGTTCGACGAGTTCATGGCCAAGCACGGCGAGTTCTTCCCGGAGAACCCGCGGAACGTCGACGAGCTGATCGACGTCCTCGCGCAGCGGGCGGCCGCGGCGCAGCGGATGCTGAACTCGATGACGCCCGAGCAGCGGGCGGAGCTGATGGAGCTGTCGCAGCAGGCGTTCGGCAGTCCGCAACTCGCGCAGCAGTTGTCGCAGCTGGACGCCCAGCTGCAGGCGCTGCGGCCGGGGGAGGACTGGTACGGGTCGGAGCAGATGAGCGGCGACGATCCGCTCGGTCTCGCCGACGGCGCCCGGGCGATGTCCGATCTCGCAGAGCTGGACGCGCTGGCCGAACAGCTGGCGCAGTCGTATCCGGGGGCGCGGCTGGAGGACATCGATCTCGACGCGCTCACCCGTCAGCTGGGCGACGAGGCGACCGTCGACGCGCGCCGGCTGAGCGAGTTGGAGCGGCAACTGCGGGACCAGGGCCTGATCGAGCGGGCGCCGGACGGCTCGCTGCGGCTGTCGCCCAAGGCGTTGCGCCAGCTCGGGCAGACCGCGCTGGCCGACGTACTGCGGACCGCTCGCGGATCCGGTGAACGGGACGCGGCCAACGCGGGCGCGGCCGGTGAGTTGAGCGGGTCGTCGCGTCCGTGGGAGTTCGGCGACACCCAGCCGTGGGACGTGCCGCGCACCGTGCGGAACGCCGTACTGCGGACTGCTTCGCGGAGCGGTTCGGTGAAGCTCGACGTCGCGGATGTGGAGATCGCGGAGACCGAGCACCGGGCCCGGGCCGCGGTGGCGTTGCTGGTCGACACGTCGTGGTCGATGGTGCAGGAGGGCCGCTGGCTGCCGATGAAGCGGACGGCGCTCGCGTTGCACCAGCTGATCTCGACGCGGTACCGCAACGACGCGCTGCAGCTGATCACCTTCGGCCGGTACGCCGGGGTGGTCGAGCTGCCGCAGCTGATCGGTATGGAGGGCACCTGGGAGCAGGGCACGAACGCGCACCACGCGCTGCTCCTCGCCGGCCGGCACCTGCGGCGGCACCCGGATGCGCAACCGGTCGTGCTGATGGTGACGGACGGGGAGCCGACCGCGCACCTCGAGCCGGACGGTACGGCGGAGTTCTCGTACCCGCCCGAGCCGGCGACGCTCCGCAAGACGATCTTCGAGGTCGACCGGCTCGCGAAGCTCGGCGCCTCGCTGACCGTCTTCCGGCTCGGCGACGACCCGCGGCTGAACGCGTTCGTCGACCTGCTGGCCCGCCGCAGCGGCGGGCGGGTCGTCGCGCCGGACGCCGACGGTCTGGGCGCCGCGGTGGTCGGCGACTACCTCCGGACTCGCCGGAAGCTGTAAGCCCAACAGAGAAGAGCGGACCTTGGACCCGGGACATCCCGGTCCAAGGTCCGCTGCGTTGTGGGCGGATCGCTGGTTGACTGGGAATCGTTGGAAACAGGGTCGGTTGTCCTGCGTTGTCAACGCTGTAAGGGTTTTCCGGCCTTCGAGCTGTGGGAAGCGTCACGTCGCGATAGTGAGACCAGTGTTCAACTGGACTGATTTTTGGGCTTACTCTGAAAGCACGCCCCCGCCGCCGGAGTCGACGGGCCAGCGGGCCATCTTCCCGTGCCTGAAACACGCTGCAAACACCCGCCTGCAACCCAGGGAGTGACCGTGCCGAAACTCGTCTACGACTTCGCCGAAGGCAACAAGGACATGAAGGAGCTGCTCGGCGGAAAGGGCGCGAATCTCGCCGAGATGACCAACCTCGGCCTGCCGGTGCCGCCGGGGTTCACCATCACCACCGACGCCTGCCGTGCGTACCTGGAGACCGGCGCGGTGCCGGCTGAGCTGGCCGAGGAGATCGACCGGCACGTCGACCTGCTGCAGCAGAAGATGGGCAAGAAGCTCGGCCAGGCCGACGACCCGTTGCTGGTCTCGGTGCGCTCCGGCGCGGCCGCGTCGATGCCCGGGATGATGGAGACGGTCCTCAACGTCGGCCTCAACGACGACTCGGTGAACGGGCTGGCCCACCAGTCCGGCAACCCCCGGTTCGCCTGGGACGCGTACCGGCGGCTGATCCAGATGTTCGGCAAGACCGTGCTCGACATGGACGGCGAGGTGTTCGAGGAGGCGCTCGACGCCGCCAAGGAGGCGAAGGGCGCACGGACCGACCTCGATCTGGACGCCGACGACCTGAAGGCGCTGGTCGAGACCTTCAAGCGGGCCGTGCACGACCACACCGGCCGCGAGTTCCCGCAGGACCCGCGGACCCAGATGGACCTCGCGATCGCGGCCGTCTTCGGTTCCTGGAACGCCGAGCGTGCAGTCCTCTACCGCCGCCAGGAACGCATCGACGGCAACCTCGGCACGGCGGTCAACATCTGCTCGATGGTGTTCGGCAACCTCGGCATGGACTCCGGCACCGGCGTCGCGTTCACCCGCGACCCCGCGAGCGGCCAGCAGGGTGTGTACGGCGACTACCTGCAGAACGCGCAGGGCGAAGACGTGGTGGCGGGTATCCGCAACACGGTCCCGCTCGCCGACCTCGAGCAGATCGACAAGACGTCGTACGACGAGCTGATGGGCATCATGGCCACACTCGAAGGCCACTACCGAGACCTGTGCGACATCGAGTTCACCGTCGAGCGCGGCAAGCTGTGGATGCTGCAGACCCGGGTCGGCAAGCGGACCGCGGCGGCCGCGTTCCGGATCGCGACCAGCCTGGTCGACGAGGGCGTGATCGACACCGACGAGGCGCTGCGGCGGGTCAAGGGCGCGCAGCTCGCGCAGCTGATGTTCCCGCGGTTCGACGCCGACGCCGGCAAGGACCGGATCACCAAGGCGATCGGCGCGTCGCCGGGTGCGGCGTCGGGCAAGGTCGTGTTCACGTCGGCCGCCGCGGTCGAGGCCGCGGAGAACGGCGAGAAGGTGATCCTGGTCCGGCGCGAGACCAACCCGGACGACCTGCACGGCATGATCGCGGCGCAGGGCATCCTGACCAGCCGCGGCGGCAAGACCTCGCACGCGGCCGTGGTCGCCCGCGGCATGGGCAAGACCTGTGTCTGCGGCGCCGAGGAGCTCGACGTGAACGTTGCCCAGGGCACCATCAAGGTGAACGGCACGGTGATCGAGGCCGGTGAGCTGATCTCGATCGACGGCACCACCGGCGAGGTGTTCCGCGGCGAGGTTCCGGTCGTGCCGTCCCCGGTCGTGCAGTACTTCGAGGGCACGCTGGCGCCCCACGCCGGCGACGAGCTGGTCGCGTCGGTGCACCGCCTGATCACGCATGCCGACGAGGTCCGGCGACTCGGCGTCCGGACCAATGCGGACACCGCGGACGACGCGGCGCGGGCGCGGCGGTTCGGCGCCGAAGGGATCGGGTTGTGCCGGACGGAGCACATGTTCCTGGGGGAGCGGCGCGAATCCGTCGAGCGGCTGATCCTCGCCGACAACGACGCCGACCGGGACACCGCGCTGGCCGAGCTGGAGCCCCTGCAGCGCGGGGACTTCGTGGAGCTGCTGGACGCGATGGACGGGCTGCCGGTGACGATCCGGCTGATCGACCCGCCGCTGCACGAGTTCCTGCCGTCGATGGAGGAGCTGGCAGTCAAGGTCGCCGTGGCGCGCGAGCGCGGCGAGGAGCCGGAGCACGACGCCAAGCTGCTGGCCGCCGTCGAGCGGCTGCACGAGCAGAACCCGATGCTCGGCCTGCGCGGCGTGCGGCTCGGGCTGGTGATCCCCGGTCTGTTCGCGATGCAGGTCCGCGCCATCGCCCAAGCGGCCGTCGAGCTGCGCGGGCGCGGCAAGGATCCGCGGCCGGAGATCATGATCCCGCTGGTCGGCGCCATCCAGGAGCTGCACCTGGCCCGCGACGAGGTCGAACGCGTGCTCGCCGAGGCCGGCATGGCCGGGGAGATCCCGATCGGGACGATGATCGAGCTGCCGCGGGCCGCGGTGATCGCGGACCAGATCGCGGAGGCGGCCGACTTCTTCTCGTTCGGCACCAACGACCTGACCCAGACCACCTGGGGCTTCAGCCGCGACGACGTCGAGGGCGCGTTCTTCTCGCGGTACCTGGAGAAGGGCATCTTCGCGGTGTCGCCGTTCGAGTCGATCGACCGCGAGGGCGTCGGCGCGCTGGTCCGCACCGGGGTGGACCGTGGCCGGGCGACCAAGCCGGACCTGAAGCTCGGCGTCTGCGGCGAGCACGGCGGCGACCCCGACAGCATCCACTTCTTCCACGAGGCAGGCCTCGACTACGTCTCCTGCTCGCCGTTCCGCATCCCGGTGGCGCGCCTCGAGGCCGGCCGGGCGACGCTGGACTGACCGCCGGAGCGGACCTACGCCACTCACCAACCATCGAGCGCGCCGGCGAGTCACGCTCAGCCGGACGTCGACCGCCGCCGAAACGACAGGTTGATGAGTGGCACAGGTCCGCTAACCTGCGGCTGCCCGAAGGTCCTGGAGATCGGACCCGGCACCGGCCAGGCAACCGCCGCCATGCTCGAACGCGGCTGGCAGGTCACAGCCGTTGAACTGAGCCCGGGGCTCGCGGGGGTTCTGCGGCAGAAGCTCCCCACGACCGAGGTGATCGTCGCGGACTTCGACACCTGGCCGCTCCCGCCGCCGTCGTACGACCTGGTCATCTCGGCGACCGCGTTCCACTGGCTCGACCCGCAGACGCGTGTCCAGCGTTGCGTGGACCTGCTGCGGCCGCGGACGACGTACCGGAGGATCCGGCAGACCTTGCGAAAACAGGGCTTTTCGGGTCTGTGCAGTCCCGCAGGTTTGTCTGGGATGCGGACTATTCGACGGCCGAGTATCTCGAACTTCTGTCCTCGTATTCGGGTCACCGGGCCTTGACAACGGACCGGCGTGACGGACTGTACGACTGCATCGGCGCTCACCTCGACGCAACCGGGCGGTCGGTCACGAAGCGTTACGTGAATCAACTGTCCGTAGAAATTCCCTTAACCAAACCCTTGCGTAGCGGCCGGCCGGCTGGTGGAATATCCGGGCGGGAAGGGAGATCACTCGTCGACTTTCGGGTCTGACCTGAACCAGCCGCTGTGGCGGCTCGTGGCTCCCTCTCCCGCACCAAATCCTCTTGTTTCCAAGGGCCTTGTAGAGTTCTGCGCATGGCCCAATTTGTCGTGCAGCTGCGCTTCGACGTCGCCGAGACCGACCGCCGGATGGAGGTCCGTCCGGCCCACCGCGAGTACCTCGCCGAGCTGAAGGCGGCCGGCAAGCTCGTGGCCGCCGGCCCGTTCACCGACCAGACCGGCGCGCTGCTCGTGTACGACGTCGCCGACG
This sequence comes from Kribbella sp. NPDC004138, assembly GCF_053603655.1. Taxonomy (NCBI): domain Bacteria; kingdom Bacillati; phylum Actinomycetota; class Actinomycetes; order Propionibacteriales; family Kribbellaceae; genus Kribbella; species Kribbella sp. NPDC004138. Next base: position 56,056 of record NZ_JBSGFZ010000012.1, on the reverse strand, counting down.
AGGCCGAGCTCCGCGACATCCTCGCCAAGGACCCCTACACCCCGGCCGGCGTCTACGAGATCGGCACCCTCGCCGAGTGGCAGCCGCTCTTCCCGTTCAGCTAACGCTGCAGGGAGGCGAGCTGCCCGGCTGTCAGGCCTCGGCGCTTTCCAGGTCGAGGTGGTCGACGTACGCCCAGAGCCAGGCCAGGGGAGCCAGGACGAGTTCGGGCTCGTCGTCCTCGTCGGCGATGAACAGCATCGAGGCCTCGCCGTTGGTCAGGTCCTCGATGACCGCCTCGCACATCTCGAGCGCGACGTCGAACGGCAGCAGCCGCGGCCCGTTCTCCCAGCGCGGCTCGGGCAGCGGGAGCACCGGCGCCTCGTCGGTGCCGCCCAGGTCGACCGAGACCTTCTGCAGCTCCTCGTACAAGTCGAACGAGATCAGCCCGGCGACCGGCCGCCCGTCCAGGCCGACCAGGTACGGATCGTCGGCGCCCTCGCGGAACGCGTCCCGGATGTCCGGCATCGCCGCCTTGAGATCGGTCGCCTCGAGGTACGGCGCCTCGTCCGGCTCGTCGGCCGCCTCCGCCTGGACCAGGCCGCTGCGCATCCGGTCGAACTGGTGCAGCAGGCTGTTCAGCTCGTCGTACGCCCCGCCGCCCGGCGTCTTCTGCGCGCGCGCCTCGAGATCGCGCAGGTGCTCGATCAGCTCGTCCTCGAAGTGCAGCTCGTACCGCGGGAGGCCCGGCTCGCGGCCGGCGTTGATCTGCGCGACCAGCTGCGTCGAGACCGGGCCGATCCGCTCGGCGAGCACCTCGAGCGGCGTCGTCGGCTTCTCCTCGTCGTCGTGCGCGCAGGAGTCGTCCTCGGTCTTGCCGTCGCCGTCCATCGCGAGCAGCACCTGGAAGGCCTGGAAGGACAGCAGCGCCGCGGTCGCCATCGTCCCGTCGCCGATCAGCATCAGCGGGTTCCCGCCGGCTTCGGTACGGCGCAGGTGGTCCGGCATCAGCGTCGCGGCCTGCTCGACGTTCACCTGGCTGGCCAGCGACGACAGGCCGTGGTCCGCGTCGACGCCGAGCAGCTCGACGAGGCGCTCCGAGCTCATGTCGAAGTTCGAGCGCAGGTAGTACCGCAGCCAGCCGGCGTCCACCGGGTTGCCGAGCAGCTCCGCGATCCGGGCCCGGAAGTCGGCCAGGTCGGCGATCGCGAGCACCACGAGCACCGGCTGGTCGCCGTCGCCGATCACCAGCGGCCTGGTGTCGCCGTTGTGGAACCCCTCGATGACCTGGTGCAAGCTGTCCGCGGCCGCCTCCAGCGGCCATGACTCAGCCTCGAACTCGCTGACCACGCCGGCGGAGGTGTCGTCGGGCATCTGGTGGGTCCTCTCCGGGTGGCGGCGGGAGTTGGGGGTAACTGTAGGCTGCGGGCGTTTCACCAGGTCACATGGGTCCTGTCCGGTCCTCGAGTGACGTTCGCTACGCTGGCACCGGCGGGTCGATGCAGTGATATCTCATATGTGAGATATGGTCCGGGGCATGACCGATGACTACCTGAGCCGGATCGGAAATCTCATCCGGGACGCCCGCAAGCATCGCGGTTGGACGCAGACGCAGCTCGCGGAAGTGCTGAACACCAGCCAGAGTGCGGTGAACAGGATCGAGAAGGGTCATCAGAACCTCACCCTCGAGATGCTCGCCCGGATCGGCGAAGCACTCGACTCCGAAATTGTCTCTCTCGGCGGCGGCCCGGTCCACCTTCGCGTGGCCGGCGGCCGGCGGCTTTCCGGCGCGATCGACGTCAAGTCGAGCAAGAACGCCGGTGTCGCGCTGCTCTGCGCCTCGCTGCTGAACAAGGGCCGGACGACGCTGCGCAAGGTGGCCCGCATCGAAGAGGTCAACCGCCTGCTCGAGGTGCTGAACTCGATCGGCGTGCGGACCACCTGGCTGAACGACGCCGGCGACCTGGAGATCGTGCCGCCCGCGCACCTCGACCTCGGCTCGATGGACGCCGACGCGGCCCGCCGGACCCGCTCGATCATCATGTTCCTCGGCCCGCTGCTGCACCGCGAGGACGCCTTCGAGCTGCCGTACGCCGGCGGCTGCGACCTCGGCACCCGCACCGTCGAGCCGCACCTGACCGCGCTGCGCCCGTTCGGGCTCGAGGTGAAGGCGACCGGCGGGCAGTACCACGCGCTGGTCAACCGGGCGATCGCGCCGGGCAAGCCGATCGTGCTGACCGAGCGCGGCGACACCGTGACCGAGAACGCGGTGATGGCCGCCGCACGGCACGACGGCGTCACGGTGATCCGCAACGCCAGCCCGAACTACATGGTCCAGGACCTGTGCTTCTACCTGGACCTGCTGGGCGTGCGGATCGACGGGATCGGCACCACCACGCTGACCGTGCACGGCAAGCCCGACATCGACGTGGACGTCGACTACGCGCCGTCGGAGGACCCGATCGAGGCGATGAGCCTGCTCACCGCCGCGATCGTGACGAAGTCCGAGATCACCATCCGGCGGGCGCCGGTGGAGTTCCTCGAGATCGAGCTCGCGTTGCTGGAGGAGATGGGGCTCGACTACCAGCGCAGCGCGGAGTACCTGGCCGAGAACGGCCGTACCCGGCTCGTCGACCTGACCACCCGGCCGTCGAAGCTGCACGCGCCGATCGACAAGATCCACCCGATGCCGTTCCCGGGCCTGAACATCGACAACCTGCCGTTCTTCGCGGTGATCGCGGCGACCGCCACCGGGCAGACGCTGATCCACGACTGGGTGTACGAGAACCGCGCGATCTACCTGACCGACCTGAACAAGCTCGGCGGCCGGGTCAAGCTGCTCGACCCGCACCGGGTGATGGTGGAGGGGCCGACGCACTTCTCCGGCGCCGAGATCATGTGCCCGCCGGCGCTCCGGCCGGCCGTCGTCACGCTGATCGCGATGATGGCCGCGAAGGGCACGTCGGTGCTGCGCAGCGTCTACGTGATCAACCGCGGCTACGAGGACCTCGCCACCCGGCTGAACTCGCTAGGCGCTCAGATCGAGACCTTCAGGGACATCTGAGTCCTGGGCCGAGTCCTGGGCTGAGTCCTGGGCTGAGTCCTGGAGGAAGGCGACCGCCTCGGCGATCACCGCGGGGTCCGAGAGGATCCTGCGGTGGCCGAGGCCGGTCGTCGGCAGGAAGTGCGCCCGCTCGCCGTAGTTGCGGAGCAGCAGGCCGGCCTGCGCCGGGTCCACGACGTCGTCCTCGTCGTTGTGGATCACCAGCAGCTCGGCCTTCCCGGTGGTGACCGAGAACCGGGTCCAGATCCCGCCGTCGCCGTCGAAGTAGCCGCGCTCGATCGACCGCCGCAGTTCCCGGTTGATCTGCGGGCCCAGTCCGAGCTCGGCGCAGAACGCGTCCGCCAGGTAGCCGAAGTCCGCGATGCCGCTGATCATCACCAGCCGCTTCGCCGCGACGCCCTCCCGGACGGCGTAGAGCGCGAACGGTACGCCGAGCGAGTGGGCGATCACGCCCTCGAAGGGCCCGTGGCGTTCCTCCAGCGCGCGGATGATCCGCTGGTGGCCGAGGATCGACACCACCTCGCCGTCGGAGTCCCCGTGCGCAGGAGCGTCGTACGACACCGGGCTGTAGCCGAGCTCGAGCAGGCGCGTGACGAATCCGGCGTACCGCGAGGCGCGGGAGCGCCAGCCGTGGACCAGGAGCACCGGGCGCTGTCCGTCGCCCCACGCGTAGGTCTTCACATTGTCGACAATCTCCACCCGCGCGGCGTCGTGGACCAGCTGCTCGTCCCCGCGGACCCGGCCGCGGGCGAGCGGGCGGCGCCAGAGCTTGAACGCGAGCCGTCCGCCGAGTCGCGGCGACAACACTCCGATTGTCTGCAATCCGACGCTGACCAGCTTCTGCATGGAAACCCCTCCGGAAACTATACGAACGGTCGTATTATTAGTTTCCATCAGGCTAGCAGTCAATGGACTTAGGATCGGGACTCGTGGAGAAGGTGGACGGACGGTTGGCGCGCGGTGACCAGACGCGTCGTGCCGTTCTGCGTCGTGCGGTCGACATCGCGTCGGTCGACGGACTCGAGGGGCTGTCGATCGGGCGGCTCGCGACCGAGCTCGGGATCAGCAAGAGCGGTCTGTTCGCGCACTTCGGGTCCAAGGAGGAGCTGCAGCTGGCGACCGTCCGGGCCGCGCGCCGGATCTACGCGGACAACGTGGTGGTCCCGGCGTACGAGATCGAGCCCGGGCTCGGGCGGGTCTGGGCGCTGAGCCGGCACTGGCTGGACTACTCGCGGAGCCGCGTGTTCCCGGGCGGCTGTTTCTTCCAGAAGGTCTCGCACGAGTTCTCCGCGCGCGGGGGCGCAGTGCACGAGTACCTCGCCGCCGTCCATCAGGAGTGGATGGATCTGATCGAGACCGCGGTCGCGGAGGCGGTGGAGCGCGGCGAGCTCGCCGACGACCCGGCGCAGCTCGCGTTCGACCTGAACGCGTACTACGAGGCCGCGAACCTCGCCTCGATCCTGCACAACGACGAGAACGGGTACGACCGCGCGCGTCAGGCGGTACGGATCCGGTTGGCGTCGGCTGTCGTCCCCGGCACGCCGGTGCCCTGGTGAGTCGGGAGGTCGCGGCGCCGACGGATCGGTGACGCGAGCAGGACGAGTCCCGCCAGTGGTACGCCGGCGGTCGTGATCCAGAGTGCCGTTGTCAGGCCGAAGTACTGACCGAGCGTCCCGCCGAGCAGTGCGCCGAGCGGGATGGTGCCGTAGTTGACGAACGCGGTCGTCGCGGTGAGCCGCCCGAACAGGTCGGGTGGGCAGTAGGACTGCAGGAAGGTCGCCTTGACGACATTGCCGCCGACCACACCCAGGCTCACCCCGAACGCGCCGACCAGATAGAACCACGGGCTCCGCGCGCCCAGGGGGATGAGCAGCGCAAGCGTCGGCAGGCCGAGCTCGCAGAGCAGCAGCGCCCGCGCCGTACCGAACCGTAGGGTGTGGCGGCCGACGAACGCGCCGGCGACGCCGCCGCTCGACGCGGCCGCGACCAGCGTGCCGACCGTCGCCGCGGTGAGCCCGGCCTCGCGAACCAGAAAGACGACGACGATCGCCTGATAGCCCATCAGGGCGAGGTTCGAGACCGCGCCGAAGATCGTCAGGGTCCGCAGCCAGACGTCGTGCGCGACGAGTCTGATGCCTTCGCGGATCGCGCCGGCCCGGCGAGGGACGTCCGTGCGACGCTCCCGGAAGCGGATCGCCGCGAGACAGCCGAGGGCGACCAGGAAGCTGGCTGCGTCGACGAGCAACGCGTTCGCAGCCCCGGCGAACTGGACGAGCAGACCGCCGCACCCGAGACCGGCGATCTGCGCGGCCGACGCGCTCCCGTGCAGTTTGGCGTTGCCCTCGGCGTGATCCGGGGGATCGAGCAGTGTCGGGAGATAGGCGGTGTACGCCGTCTGGAACACGACTCCCGCGGCTCCGACCAGTCCGGCGACCACCAGCAGCAACTGGATCGTCAGCAGCTCGCCCGCCAGCGGTACGGCGGCGAGCAGCAGCCCCGAGACCGCCGAGGATGCGAGCATGACCGGACGCCGCCGGACCCGATCGATCCACGCGCCGGTCGGCAGTCCGATCAGGAGCCACGGCGCCCAGGAGGCCGCCGTCAGCAGGCCGACTTCGAAGGTCGTTGCGTCGAGCATCGAAATCGCCACCAGCGGCAGCGCGACCGACGAGGTGGCGCTGCCGAAGCGGTTGATCGTCTCGCCGGCCCAGAACAGCCGGAAGTCGCGATGCGTGCGCAGCAGACTCATGAGCGGCGCGGGAACGACTGCAGTTGGACGATCACGCGCTCCGATCCTTCGGCCGGGGCGGTTTCGGTGTAGCGGTCGATGACGGCCCCGATCTCCTCGTTGAGGTCGTGCAGCTGCTCCGGCGTCAGGCGAAGGTCGCGCCAGTCAGAGAGCCCGGCTGCGTGCTGCCATTCGGCCGGCCAGTCTTCGTCGACGTACGTCCGGACGCGGTCGTAGTAGCGATCGACCAGATCTCGCAGGTACACGTCGAGCGCACGCCGGGTCTCCGGGTCCTCGAGGAACTCGGCCGGGTCCAGGACGGTGCGGCCGGGGATGCGCCACCAGCGCTCCCGCTTGGTGCCACGGTCGGGCTCCTCCTCGAGATAGCCGTGCTCGGCGAGCAGCCGCAGGTGCCAGCTGATCGTCCCGGTGTTCTCGCTGAGCCGCGCTGCCAGCGTGCTCGATGTGGCCGGCCCGTCGAGCTCGATCGCCTCCAGGATGCGCATCCGGAGCGGGTGGGCGAGTCCGCGCAGACTCCGGGCATCAATCCGCCGCATGAATGCAGAGTAATCTCTGCAGAGGAGTCTCTGCAACAGGATTCTGTCGGTGGCCGTCCCTAGGTTGGGCGCTATGCGGCCTCATGTGGTGGCTCAGCTGGCGGTCTCGCTGGACGGGGTGGCGTCGGGATTCGACGTCGACCTCGCGCGGTTCTATGCGCTGGCGACGCTGTGGCAGGAGGACGTGACGCTGATCGACGCCGGCGCGATCCTCGCCCAGGAGCACGCCTTGCTCGCGGCGCCGCGGCGCGGGCCCCGCGCGGAGGGTCCGCTGCTCGCGGTGGTTGACGAGCAAGCGCGGATCCGGAGCTGGGAGTTGTTGCGCGAGCTCGGGTACTGGTCCGGCGTCCTCGCGCTGTATGCCGACCAGACGCCGGAGCGCCCGCCGGATGCGACGACGCCCGAGCTGATCACCGGCTACGACCGGGTCGACCTTGCCGAGGCGCTGGACGCCATGGGTCGCCGCGGGGTGCGGACTGTGCGGGTCGATTCGTCCGGCGTACTGCTGAGAACCTGCCTGGCGCTCGACCTGGTCGACGAGCTCGCCCTGCTCGTCCATCCGGTGCTGATCGGCGGCGACCGCTGGTACGACACCGGCCGCCTCGACCTGCGTCACGCCGGCACCGAGGTGTTCCGCGACGGCGTCATCTGGACCCGGTACTGCGTTTCTCGCTGACGCCGGGAACTTCGGACTCGGTCCCGCCGTTGAACTGGGTACAGTGTACGAAGTTTCAGCGAGTGAGGAGCGGGATTGACCGAGAACGTGCCGACAACGGGTGGATTCGAGCCGAGCGCGGCGGACGTGGCGAGCGTGCTCGCGTGGTTCGAGCGGTACGACGCGCTGGCCGCCGAGCAGGACTACGAGGGGATGGCCGACGTCGCGCTGTTCCCGCTGAACGAGGTGTCCGACGACGGCAAGGGCAACGGGCGGGCCGAGCAGCTCGACCGGGCGGCGTACGTCGCGCAGATGGCGCAGGTGATGAGCGGCGCCGCCGACGTGCGGCTCGAGACCACGCGGACGCCGCACTTCCTGTCCGCGGACCTGGTGTTCGTGATCAGCGACGGCACGATGACGTACCAGGGCCACACCCAGCCGATCCGGTACGGCGACCTGCTCGTGAAGGTCGCCGGCGAGTGGAAGTTCCAGACGATGGTTCAGGGCGGCTGGGGCTGACGCGGTCCGGCCCCTAAATGTCAGTGGGCGCCGCTACTGTGAGCGGTGATGAGGAAGCAGCACGAGTGGTACGACGAGCATGATGCCGAGCGATGGGTCGCCGAGCCGGTCAAGAGGCCGGGGCGGACGGCCTTCGCTCGTGATCGCGCGCGGGTGCTGCACAGTGCGGCGCTCCGCCGGCTGGCGGCCAAGACGCAGGTCGTGACGGCAGGCAGCGACGACTTCGTCCGGAACCGGTTGACGCACAGCCTCGAGGTCGCGCAGATCGGCCGTGAGTTGGCGGCGACGCTCGGCTGCGATCCGGACATCGTGGACGCCGCCTGCCTGTCGCACGACCTCGGCCATCCGCCGTTCGGGCACAACGGCGAGCGTGCGCTGGACCAGGTCGCCGCGGACATCGGCGGCTTCGAGGGCAACGCGCAAACGCTGCGGCTGCTGACCCGGCTGGAGTCGAAGACGTTCGACGCCGAAGGCCGCAGTGTCGGGCTCAACCTGAGCCGGGCGACCCTCGACGCCGCGACGAAGTACCCGTGGCCGCGGCGCGCCGGCGAGCGCAAGTTCGGGGTGTACGACGACGATCTCGCGGTCTTCACCTGGTTGCGTCCGGGCGTGGGGGAGCGGCGTTGCCTGGAGGCGCAGGTGATGGACTTCGCCGACGACGTGGCGTATTCGGTGCACGACGTCGAGGACGGGATCGTCGCGCACCACATCGATCTCGCCGCGGTCGACGCGGAGCCGGCGCCGTACTGGGAGACGGTCCGGCAGATGTACTTGCCGGAGGCAACCGACGCCGAGCTGGACGAGGGCTGGGCGCGGCTGAAGTCGTTGCACTACTGGCCCGGGGCGGCGTTCGACGACAGCCGGCGGGCGCTGGGCGGGCTGAAGGACCTCACCAGTCAGCTGATCGGTCGATTCGCCACCGCGGCCGAGCAGGCGACCCATGCCGTCTTCGGCCGCTCCCGGCTGATCCGCTACGAGGCCGATCTGGTCGTCCCGGACGGCGTCCGTACCGAGATCGGGCTGCTGAAGGGCGTCGGCATGTTCCACGTCCTCAACTCCCCGGAACGCCAGGCCCGCCGCGCCACCCAGCGCGAACTCCTCACCGAGCTCGTGGACGCCCTGTGCAAAACGGCGCCGCGGCACCTGGACGCGCCGTTCCGGTCCGACTTCGCGGAGGCGGCCGACGACAACGCCCGCCTCCGCGTCGTCATCGACCAGGTCGCCTCCCTCACCGACCCCTCAGCCCAGGCCTGGCACGCCCACCTCGTCGAACGGTAGGTCGAGTCCCAGCCGGTTGTCGCTGGGCTTGTTGGTCAGGCGGATCTGTGTGAGCTCGGCGTCGGTGAGTGCCCGGCGGTAGACGCGGAGCTCGTCGAGGGTGCCGTGGAAGCGGTTGGCGCCGTCGACGCGCTGGCCGACGTGGATGCCCTGGACACCGAACTCCTTGCCCGCCGTGACCGAGCCGGCCGGTGCCGTCGCCGAGCCCACCTCGGCGCCGTCGATCACCAGCCGCAGCTTCCCGCCGGCCCGTTGCAGGACGACGTGATGCCACTGGTCGTCGTTGTACGCCGACGCCGACTGCACCGTCACGTTGAACCGATCGACCGACAACAGCGCGCGGATCCGCTTGCTCTCAGGCTCCGCCCGCAACCACACCTGCGGCGTACTGCCCGAACCGGTCCGGTACGCCCAGAGGATCGCGTGCGAACCGGTCGTCGCGCCGTACCGAATCCACGTCATCAGCGTGAAGTCGTCCGCGCCGAGATCGATCGACCGGTCGTACGGCACCTCGACGTAGTCGTCGACGCCGTCCAGCGCGAGCCCGTTCCCGAACTTGCCGGCGGCAACAGTCGCCCCGCCGCGCACGTACGCCGGGTTGTCCGCCGGGCCGGTGTCAGGCGTCAACGGCCCCGGCGCGGGCGGACCGGGGATCCCCGGCGGCGTCCCGTTCTGCGTCGACAGGTAGGCCTCGTTGAAGCGCGCCCAGCGGATCGATTCGTACGGGTTCGCGACGCCGGCCTCGTACAGCAGCCCGGCCTGATCTCCGTCGAGCCGGACCAGGTCCGAGTACGCCGACGGGCCCCAGTGGAAGACCTTGCCCTGCTCCCAGGTGCCGAACGATCGCGCCTCGTCGTACGACGACCGCACGGTCATCACCTCGCGCGCGGCCGGATGGGCCGGCGCCGAGAACAGGATCCGGTGCGGGCCGAACCGCAGCAGCGACCCTTGGACGTCGGGCATCGCCAACCGCGGGATCGTCCGGAACGGCGCGTCGAAGCTCGCGCCGCCGTCGCTGCTGATCGCGTACGCGCGGTTGCCGGGATCGGTGCCGCGTTCCCGCGCCAGCGCGTAGATCTGCCCGTTGGTGCGCTCGACGACAGTGACCTCCTGCGCGATCACCGTCCCGTCGTCGCGGGACGTCGTCGCCCCGATGTGCCAGGTCTCGCCCGCGTCGTCGGAGTACAGCAGGTGGGTGCCGTAGACATGCGGCCCCACGCCGTCGTACGTCTCGAAGTTCGCGCCGACGATCAGCCGGCCGGCGTGCGGGCCGTGCTCGAGCTGGATGCCGTGCATCGGGCCGGTGGCGTACCAGAAGTTCCAGCTCGGCAGCTTCGCGTCGGTCAGTTCGCGGGCCGCGGTCCAGGTCGCGCCGAAGTCGTCGCTGGTCTGGACGTACGGGTCGCGGTCGCAGCCGTTCGTGCAGGGCTCCGGACCGTTGTGCGTGGACACGAGGACGATCCGGCGCGTCTGATTGTCAACAATCGGCACGGGGTTGCCGTGCGTGCTGCCGTTGCCGTCGGACACCACCTGCAACGGGCCCCACGTCCTGCCGCCGTCGGTCGACCGGCGCAGCACGATGTCGATGTCGCCGTCGTCGCCGCAGTCCGCGACGCGACCCTCGGCGAACGCGAGGACGTCGCCGTTCGTCGCGTGCACGACGGCCGGGATCCGGAAGCACGAGTAGCCCTGAGTCTTCTGCTGGAACAGCACGTTGTCCTCGACGAAGGGGGCGGCTTCGCCGGCGTGAGCGGTCGGGGCGGTGAGGCTGCTGAACAGCAGCAGGGCGGCGGCCGCGAGACGGGCCGGTATGAGTACGCGCATGGCTCTCCCAGGGAGGACATAGGACGTATTATGTCCGCGCAAAGTTAGCGACTCGCGGGGACCGCGGCAAGGGGTCGGCGAGGACTAAGGTTCGTTGCATGGCTGATGCAGAGCAGATCGTGATCGTCGGTGCGAGTCTTGCGGGGGCGACCGCCGCCGAGACCCTTCGGAAGGACGGCTGGAGCGGCGCCGTCGTGCTGATCGGCAGCGAGCAGTCGCTGCCCTACGAGCGACCCCCGTTGTCGAAGGGCGTCCTGCTCGGCAAGGACGAAACCTCGTCCGCCCAGCTGCACGACCAGCAGTGGTACGACGACAACACCATCGACCTCCGCCTCGGGACCACGGTCACCGCGATCGACCCGGCTGCGCACACGGTCACGCTCGACGACGGCTCACAGGTGCCGTACACGAAGCTCCTGATCGCGACGGGCAGTCGCGTGCGCACACTCGACGTCCCGGGCGCGGACCTGCCGGGTGTGCACTACCTGCGGACGGCCGAGGAGGCGCAGGCGCTGACCGATGCGTATGCCGCGAAGCCGCGCGTCGTCGTGGTCGGCGCGGGCTGGATCGGGCTCGAGGCGGCGTCGGCGGCCCGCGAGCGCGGCTGCGAGGTGACGGTCGTCGAGCCGCAGTCCACCGCGCTGGCGTCGGTGCTCGGCGAGGAGGTCGGTGAGCTGTTCGCCGAGTTTCACCGGCAGCACGGCGTGCAGTTCCGCTTCGGCACCGGCGTGGACGGCTTCGAGGGGACCGACAAGGTCACCGGGGTGCGGGTGAGCGGCGGTGAGGTGATTCCGGCGGACCTGGTGGTGGTCGGGGTCGGCGTCCAGCCGAACACCGAGCTCGCCGAGGAGGCCGGCATCGAGGTCGCGACCCGCGACAACGGCTCGGGCATCGTCACCGGCGCGGACCTGCAGACCTCGGTCGCCGACGTGTACGCCGCCGGCGACGTGGTCCGCTGGGACCACCCGCTGTTCGGCCGGTTCGTCCGGGTCGAGCACTGGCAGAACGCGAAGGACACCGGCGCGTCGGCCGCCAAGGCGATGCTCGGTCAGGACGTGGCGCACGACGCGATCCCGTTCTTCTTCACCGACCAGTTCGACCTCGGGATGGAGTACGCCGGGGAGGTGCCGCGCGGCACGTCGTACCAGGTCGTCCTGCGCGGCGACCCGAAGTCCGGCGCCTACGTCGCGTTCTGGCTCTCCGACGACCACCACATGCTGGCCGGCATGCACGTCAACACGTGGGGCGCCATCGACGCGGTGCAGAGCCTGATCCGCTCCGGCAAGCAGGTCGACCCGGCCCGTCTGGCCGACCCCTCGGTGGAGCTCGCCGACGTCTAGAGCGGGTAGGTGACGTAGGCGAACGACGCACTGTCCGGCGACCAGCTCGGCACGTTCATCGTGCCCTGGCCGCCGAACAGGCTCGTCAGCTCGCGGACCTCGCCGTCCCTGGTCAGGAGCCGCAGCCGTACGTCGTCGATGTCGGCGGGATGGCCTTCGGTGCCTGGCGGGAAGCTGACGTACGCGATCGCCGACCCGTCCGGCGCCGGGTGCGGGAACCAGTTGACCCGCTCGTCGTCGGTCAGCTGCTCCGCCTGCCCGTCGGCGACCCGGATCCGGAACAGTTGCGCGTGCCCGGCGCGCTCGGAGTTGAAGTAGATCCACTCGCCGTCCGGGCCGAATTCGGAGCCGTCGTCGGCGAACTCGTCGTCGGTCACCTGGACGTCCGCGCCGCCCGCGCTCGGGATCGTCCAGACGTTGGTGATCCGCCGCTCGCCGACCCACTCCAGCCCGATGTACGCGAGCGTCGTACCGTCCGGCGAGACCCCGTGCAGGTAGTGGTGGAACCCCTGCCCCCGATCGTTGGTCACCCGCCGGCCGGCTCCGCCCTCCATCGGCACGGCGTAGAGGTGCCCGTCGCTCGCGGACACGTACACGGTGCGCCCGTCCGGACTCACCACGTGGTCGTTGTTGATCGCCGGCACGCCGCCGAGCTCGATCTCCTCGAGTCCGTCGCCGACGCGGAAGAGCCGCCCGTCGCCGTTGACGATCAGCTGCCCGTCAGGCGTCCAGTTGGGCGCTTCGAACAGCATGGTGCCGGAGCTGTGGACGAGCCGATGCTCGCCCGAGGTCACATCGACGAAGTAGAGCTCGGCGCGCTGACCTAGTCGCAGGGTGCGTGGCATGACAACCAACCTATGGCACCGAACGGCGGCCGCAGAGGACTGTCCAGCACGGGACCTCCGGCCCTGCTCGGCCGGAAGCCCGCTTCGTACGGTGAGTCCGAAGAGGTGGGTGCTGGTGGCAACGAGGACGTCGACGCCGCGGCCGGTGGGGGTCCGTGCCGAGCCGGTGCTGTCCGCCGTCCTCGCGTTCGTGGCCGGCACGGTGAGCCTCTCCGTCGGCATCGGGCTGGGGCTGCCGCATCTCACGGCAGGCTCTGCAGTCGGCGCGGTCATCGGGCTGGTCGCGTTGGTGGCCGGGCTGTTGCTGACCGGGTTCGCCGCGGTCGTTCTGGTACGGCGGGTGCGTGGCTGGTGGCGGCTCCTCGTCGTACCGGCGTTGTTGGTGTTTACGCTCGTTGCCGTCATGTCGGTCGGGCAGGCCGTCGCGGCGACGCAGGTGCCCCGGAGCACGGTCGGGGCGACGACGCCGGGTCATTGGGGACTGAGCTACACCGATGCAGCGTTCGAGACCAGCGACGGCGTCAAGCTGTCGGGCTGGTACATCCCTTCGACCAACGGTGCCGCGGTCGCCGTACTCCACGGTGCCGGATCCACCCGCTCGGACGCGCTCGGCCAAGCCGCCGTACTGGCGCGGCACGGGTACGGCGTCCTGCTCTTCGACGCCCGTGGCCACGGACGGAGCGCGGGCCGGGCGATGGACTTCGGCTGGTACGGCGACGAGGACGTCGGCGCGGCCGTCTCCTATCTACAGAGCAGGCCGGACGTCCGCTCCCGGATCGGCGCGCTCGGGCTGTCGATGGGCGGAGAGGAAGCGATCGGCGCGGCTGCCGTGGACGCGCGGATCGGTGCCGTCGTGGCCGAGGGCGCGACCAACCGCGGTACCGCGGACCGTGCGTGGCTCTCGGACCAGTACGGCTGGCGGGGGACCTTGCAGGAAGGCATCGAGTGGCTGACCTACGGCGTGACCGACCTGCTCACACCGGCCGACCAGCCGATCTCGCTGCGCGACGCCGCCGCGGCGGCCGCGCCGCGCCCGATCCTGCTCATCGCGGGAGGCGCGCTGCCCGACGAGGAGTACGCCGGCCGGTACATCGGGGCCGGCTCACCCGGTTCCGTCCAGCTGTGGGTCGTACCTAGGCGGGGCACACCGCGGGACTGCAGGTCGCGCCCGCGGAATGGGAGCAGCGAGTGATCGCCTTCTTCGACTCGGCCCTGCTCGGTTAGGACCCGTTCGTCGTCCCGCGGGCGAGTTTGCTTGCCGATGATCGTAGACTCACGGCGTGGCAGGCCGGATCAAGGAAGAGGACATCGCGCTGGTGCGCGAGCGAGCCCGGATCGACGACGTCGTCGGCTCGTACGTGACCTTGAAGAACGCCGGCGGGGGCAACCTGAAGGGCCTCTGCCCGTTCCATGACGAGAAGTCGCCGTCGTTCAACGTCACGCCGTCCCGTGGCTTCTTCTACTGCTTCGGCTGCCAAGAGGGCGGCGACGTCATCGACTTCATCCAGAAGGTCGACCAGATCACGTTCTCCGAAGCGGTCGAGACGCTGGCCTCCAAGGTCGGCATCCAGCTGCGCTACGAGGACTCCGGCGCGCCGGTGCAGCGCGGCCCGGGGAACCAGCGGCCGCGGCTCGTCGAGGCGCACAAGGTCGCGGCCGAGTTCTACGTCGACCAGCTGTTCGGCGCGGCCGAGGCCTCCCTCGGCCGGCAGTTCCTGGACCAGCGCGGCTTCGACAAGGACGCGGCCGTGCAGTTCGGGGTCGGGTTCTCGCCGCGCGGCGGCGAGGCGCTGGTCAGCCACCTGCGCGGTCGCGGTTTCACGAACGCAGAGCTGGTCGCGTCCGGCCTGGCCGCCGACGGGCAGCGCGGGCTGTACGACCGGTTCCGCGGCCGGCTGATGTGGCCGATCCGGGACGCGTCGTCCGACGTGATCGGGTTCGGCGCGCGCCGGCTGTTCGACGACGACCGGATCGAAGCGAAGTACCTGAACACCCCCGAGACGCCGATCTACAAGAAGTCCAAGGTCCTGTACGGCGTGGACCTGGCCCGCCGCGAGATCGCGAAGGGCCGCCAGGCCGTCGTCGTCGAGGGGTACACCGACGTGATGGCGTGTCACCTCGCGGGCGTGCAGACCGCGGTCGCCACCTGCGGTACGTCGTTCGGCGACGACCACGCGCGGGTCCTGCGGCAGCTGTTGCTGGACCACGACCAGTTCCGCGGCGAGGTGATCTTCACCTTCGACGGTGACGCGGCCGGCCAGCGTGCCGCGCTGAAGGCCTTCGAGGGCGACCAGGCGTTCGCCGCCCAGACGTATGTCGCGGTCGAACCGGACGGTCTGGATCCCTGCGACCTCCGCCTCGAGAAGGGCGACGCCGCGGTGCGCGAGCTGATCGGCCGCCGGGTGCCGCTGTACCGCTTCGTCCTCACCAACATCCTGTCCCGCTACGACCTCGACCGGGCCGACAGCCGGATCGACGCGTTGCGCGAGGCCGCGCCGCTGGTCGCCCGCATCCGCGACAAGTCGAAGGTGACGTCCTTCTCGCTGGAGCTGGCCGGGCGGCTCGGCATGGACGAGGAGCAGGTCCGCGCGGAGGTGTACCGCGCAGCGTCCAAGGCCGGCGCGCCGGGGCAGGCGGCCGGCAACCAGCCGCCCGTCGCGCAGCAGGTCATCAGGAACGACGTTCCGTCACCGCGGGACCAGCGGTTCGTGATCGAGTGGGACGTGCTGAAGGTCGCGATGCAGCACCCGGCGCTGGTCGGGGTCGCGTTCGACGAGCTCGACGACCACGACTTCACGCACCCGTGGCTGGCGGCGATTCGGGCCGCGATGGCGAAGACCGGCGGCCCGTCCGCCGCGCCGCCCGGCGAGGCCTGGGTGGTAGCCGTCCGCGACGCCGTCGGAAACGACCCCGCGGCCGCCGTCGTCGGCGCGCTCGCCGTGGACCCCCTCCGGCTCGGCCGCGAGCCCGACGAGCCGTACGCACTCGCGTTGCTGGCGCGGCTGCAGGAGCTGACCTGCGCACGCCGCATCCTCGACCTGAAGTCCAAGCTCCAGCGGACGAACCCGATCGAGCGCCCCGACGAGTACAACCGCATGTTCGGCGAACTCATCGCCCTCGAGGCCTACAAGGCCGAACTCCGCAACCGAGCCATCTCCGGCGCGATCTAGCAGCCGAGGGCGCGGGCGCTGCCGTCAGGCAGGATCGTTTCCCGTCAGGCCGTCGACCGATTCACGCAGGATGTCGGCGTGGCCGGTGTGCTTCAAGTACTCCTCGAGGAGGTCGAAGGCGATCATTCGCCGGTTCGCCGACCACGCCGGGTCCTCGATGACCACCTCCAGCCCACCGTCGGCGCTCAGCGCCCGCCACGCGGCACGCGAGCGCGCGGCCGCGCCGTACCAGAGCGCGTACAACTCATCCGGATCATCAGCGACCGCCGACTCCCACCCCCACCGATCGTTCTCGATCCAGCTCCTGGTGTCCCACGGGGCCGCCAGCGGCCGCGCGGCTGCCCGCGCCGTGAACCCGTCCTCGACGAACGCCATGTGCTTGATCAACCCGGCCAGCGTCATCGCCGACGGCGGATGCGTCTGCCGCAGCTCCTCAGCCCCCAGCCCACCGGTCTTCCAGGCGAACTGCTGCCGCACCCGATCCAACGCGAACTGCAACATCTCGACCTCCCCACCCCGCGGCGAAGCCTCGTACGGCAGATCCCTCCACTCCATGACCACTCCTTCGTCAGGACCCCAGCATGCCGTGGAAGCGGCTTCGGAGGATGTCGACGGCGGTTTGCGAGCCTACGCTGCTGACGTGACCGGTTCCTGGCTTCAGGCTGGCGTCCGCGGGCGTGGCCCTGGGCGGATCGGTGTCCGCTGGCTGGAGCGACTGGCCGACCTCGGCGCGCGGCCGGAGGACACGCACGACGAGCGCCTCCGCCAAGGCACGCTCATCTTCTCGTCACTGCTGATCACCGTGATCTCCACGATCTGGGTCACCACCTACCTCGCGTACGGCGACCCGATCTCGGCTGCGATCCCTGCCTTCTACCAGCTGGTCACGATCGTCGGGCTGGCGGTTCTGGCGCGCACGCGACGGTTCGCGATCTTCCGCACCACGCAACTGCTCGCGTTCCTCATCCTGCCGGCGCTGCTGCAAGTCTCGCTCGGCGGCTTCGTCGCCTCGAGCGCGATGATCCTCTGGGCGGTCTTCACCCCGCTGGCCGCGCTCGCGCTCCTCGGTATCCGGCGCTCCGTACCGTGGCTGATCGCGTTCCTGATCGAGCTGTTCATACTCGGCCTCGTCGACTCCAGGCTTGCGGAGTCGCCGTCGGAACTGCCGTCCGGTTTCGTGGTCACGTTCCTGGTGATGAACGTCGCGGGCACGATGGTGAGTGCGTACGTCATGCTCAGCTACTTCGTCGAGCAGCGTGAGCGCGCCCACCGAGCCCTCGAGGCGGAACGGGAACGCTCGGAACACCTGCTGCTGAACGTCCTTCCGGGGCCGATCGCCGATCGCCTCAAAACCGAGCCAGGAGTGATCGCCGAACACTACGACTCGGTCAGCGTGCTGTTCGCCGACCTGGTCGGCTTCACGGCCCACTCAGCGGTGATGGCCGCGGCCGACGTGGTAACGCTGCTGGATCAGGTCTTCTCGGCGTTCGACCGAATCGCCGACGCCGAGGGCGTCGAGAAAATCAAGACCATCGGCGACGCGTACATGCTGGTCGGCGGCCTCCCGAACCCGCGGCCCGACCACCTGGCCGCAGTCGCCCGCACGGCCCTCGCCCTCCGCGACGAGGTAGCCCGGCTCGCCGCACAACCCGGCCAAGAATGGCTGGCGATCCGCATCGGCATCGACTCGGGCCCTGTCGTGGCCGGCGTGATCGGCCGCCGCAAGTTCATCTACGACCTCTGGGGCGACACCGTCAACACCG
Organism: Kribbella sp. NPDC004138; assembly: GCF_053603655.1. NCBI lineage: Bacteria > Bacillati > Actinomycetota > Actinomycetes > Propionibacteriales > Kribbellaceae > Kribbella > Kribbella sp. NPDC004138. Next base: position 38,334 of record NZ_JBSGFZ010000012.1, on the reverse strand, counting down.
CCAGCCGCATGGAGTCTCACGGCCAGGCAGGCGCCATCCAACTCACCGCCCGAGCCGCCGCGGCCCTGGGCCCCGACTTCGCGACCCACCCCCGAGGCACCATCGACGTCAAAGGCAAGGGCCCCATGGAGACCTTCTTCCTGGACCACTGATCCACCAGCGACCTCACCAGTCGGCACTTCGTTGCCGTCAGCACGCACCCGAACCCGGCGGCGTGCCGCGCACGTCCCGGCGCACATTCCCGGCTTACGCCGCCGTAGGCCGGCTCAGGCGGGCTCGGGGTAGAGCGCGGTTGCGCTGCCCCAGAGTGCGCCGGCGTTGAGGCGGTCCGGGAATCGTTGCAGCATCGCGTTGAAGAAACCCAGCGCGGTGTCCTCCTGCGTGAGCAACTCAGCGGCTGCGTTCAGGTACGAGCGCGTCTCGGCGACCGTACGGTCCGCAGCGTCGTCGAGTTGCTCGTTCTTGTGGCCGGTCACGATGTACCTCGGCTCGAGAGCGGCGACGGCGTCAATGGCTTCGTGCCACCGCTTGATGCCGTCGCCGGCGGCTTCCCGGAGGAACTGATGGACGCCGTTGTAGACGACGTCGCCGGCGACGACCAGGCTGAGCGCGGGGACGTGCAGGACGCTGGTGTCGTCGGTATCGGAGTGCCCGACCTCGACGACGAAGAGCTTGTGTCCCTCGAGTTCGATCACGTTGTCCACAGCCGGGACGGCCGTCACGTCGGTCTGCGGAATCTGTCCGGGGAACAACGCATCCCAGAAGACCGGCCGCAGCGCGACGTTGAGCTTCATCTGCTCGATGGTCCCCGGCGTCGCGACGAAGGTCGCACCGAAGCGCTCGGCCAACTGTGCACCGCCGAACCAGTGGTCGCCGTGACCATGCGTGGCGAAGACATGGGTGAGGTTCTTTCCGCTCGCCTCGACCCAGCCGGCGACCTGCTCGGTCTGCTCGATCGTCAGAGGTGGATCGACGAGTACGGCGTCCCTCTCCCCGGAGATGAGCGTGATCGAGAGCGGGGAGAACATCCGCCTCTCACCGGTGGGGATCGGCTCCCGGACGTTCTGCGGGATGGGCTCGGCGACGAACACGTCGTACGTCAATTGCGATGGCATGGCTGCTCCTCGTGGGCATGAGTTCTGATCGACGCCGGTTCTCCACACAGGGGAGGCGCCGGCGATCTGACTTCAAGAATTGATGTTAGCTGGCTGGGTTCAAATTTGAAAGTCAGAGTAGACTCGAGGCATGGATGCAATGCTGTTGCCGGCGAACCGGGCCTGCCCGATCGCGGGCTCCCTCACCGTCCTCGGCCAGAAGTGGAATTTGCTGTTGCTGCGCGAGGCGTTCCTGGGGAGCACGAGATTCGCGGAGTTTCAGCGCATCGGTATTCCCACCGCAACACTCGGAGGGCGTTTGGACGCATTGGTCGCCGCCGGCCTCCTGGAGCGCCAGGCCTACCAGGCCGAGGGGGAACGCACGCGTGAGGAGTACCGGCTCACGCAAGCCGGACGCGACGCGTTGCCGATCCTGGCCGCGCTGGCGCAATGGGGCGAAACGCACCTGGACCTCGGCGATCGCCCCGGGGTCGGATTCGCTTCCGCATCGACCGGTCGCCGAGCCCACCTGGAGTTCGTCGACGAGGACGGCAACCTGGTCCAGGCAGCTGACGTCCGCGTCGCCCGCGCCTCGTAAGACCCGCCGTCGAAGCCGTATGCGGCCGGCGTGAAGGGCCTCCGGACCAGCCGAACGCCCGCCGGTCAGGTCCGGTCAGGCGGACGCGAGCAGGCGGACCAACTCCCGTGCCGGGGCCAGTCCCGCCGCGGCGTGGCGGGGTGCTTCGCTTAGTACCTTCCTGGAGCTAACTTTCCGGGTCTGGTGAGTATCAAGGTAGGCAGAGCGCTGCTGCGTACTACGACCCGAAGGGCTGGTTGGGGAGCGATGGTCAACGCGTCGAAACAACTCAGGAGTGCGGCGCGGGTGGCTGCTGCCGCTGCGCTGGTGGCGGGGGCGCTGGCCGGGAATGCGGGTGCGGCATCGGCTGCCGGCGCCGCCGTCGCTGCGGCGTGCAAGATCGAACTCGGGTCGGTGACGGCTGGTGGCGATCACACGCACAGGGTGATCACTGCCGGTTCGCCGCCAAAGGTGCAGGAGAAGCCGCGGTACACCGCTCTCTTTCCTGAGGGCCTGCCCCGGTTGAGCAGTCTGTTCTTCAACGACCCCGACGTCCCCGGTTTCGGCGGCGCGTACGCCGGTCACGTGGTGATCGGCTCCGGGCTGTACGACAGCACCTACTTCCTCACCGAGTCCGGCGAGGTCGACCGGACACAGGCGCACAACTTCCGCGTCGGCGGCGGCTGGGGTGACGCCACCTTCCTCGAGACGAGCTACCCGCACGACACGAACCCCTGGGCCTTGGTCAACCACTACGCGCTGCGCTCGAACGGCACGCTCACCCGCTGGGACAGCAAGGGCGGGTTCGGCTGGACCAACCCGCAGTCCGCGACCGGCTTCTCGGCCGTCAAGACGATGGCGCTCATCAGCCAGACCGCGACGTACGACACCTTCCTGGCCACCACCCGCGGCGGCGCCCTCTACACGATCCGGCTCCCTCTGACGTCGCCGATGAAGCCGATCGTGAAGATGGTCCGCAGCTCCACCTGGCAGGCCTTCGACGCCCTGATCGCCGAGAAATGCGGTCAGTACGGCACCCTGCTCCTCGGCATCGACAAGGACACCCGATCCGGCTACCTGTACGCCATCGGCCACGCAAACGGCCCTGCCACAGTCATCCAAGGCCTGGGCAAGGTCCCGGCCACCTTCGCCGACCCGACCTACTTCCGCCACACAGCCGAGCCCGGCACCGCCCCACTCCTCTTCGGAGAGTGACCAACGCACCGGCGGCCGCCACGGTGCCCTCGGGTCCAGTGCCGTACCGGCTACGCAGCCGCAACCACGCCTTGCCCAGCGTGGAGCCGGCGTGGAACTGCAGTCCTGCGCATCGATGTCAACGGGGCCAGAACCGTTCAAGGGTTGACTTTGCGCCCTCCTTGCGTAGGGTCCGAAGTGGGGTGGGTAGCTGTAGCGCGGTGTTGGGGGGTCGGACTGTTCGGCTGCACGCTGCAGGCTTTCTACGCGTAGGCCGTGCCTGCCCTTCCGCCCGGCCTTGGTCGCTGGGCGATGGCGGGGGGTCGCCATTTGTTCGCACTGCGGCTAACCGTCTGCGGTCACCGGGCTCTGGCCTGGGCGGCCACCATGCCCATCGAGGCACAGGGAGGGACCATGCGCGTTCAGCCGTGGTCGAGATCTTCAGCAGGAACAGGACGCAGCTCGCGCGGCAGTGTGCCGACGCGACGACCAGGTCGGTGGCTGGTCGTCACGTTGGTCGCGGTGGTCGGGCTGATCGTCGCGAGCGCGGGGACGGCGTCAGCCACCGGAACGCACCACTCGAGGACCTGGGTGGTGAAACCGGGCCACTCGATACAGAAGGTGGTCGACAAGGCCCGCTCAGGTGACACCATCAAGTTGAAGAAGGGCGTGTACTACGACGCGGTCTGCGTCGTCGGCAAGGGACTCACGATCGTCGGTGCCGGCCAGGGTGGTACGGTCGTCAAAGCACCCAAGAAGTTCACGAAGACTGCCTGCTGGGCGACTCCGGACGAGGTCTCCGGCTTCGCGTTCGCGGGTCCGGACCGCAGGTCCAAGGTGAGCAACCTCACCACGGACGGCCACCCGGGTATCGGCGTGGTGGCGTTCGAAGCCAAGCGCGGGATCGAGGTGTCGCATCACACCGGGCTGAGGCACGGTGAGTACGGCGCGGCAGCGTTCGAGTCCATGGGTGTCGTCTTCACCCACAACACCGAGCTCGGCAACGGCGGCGAGGCCGGCCTGTATGTCGGTGACACCGACAACGCGAAAGCGTACGTGGCGCACAACCTGCTGAAGGGCTATTCGATCGGCATGTTCATGCGCGACTCACGGCATGGCCTGGTGACCCACAACGTGATGCGGGCCAACTGCATCGGCGCCCTGGTTCTCGACACCGGGCCGAACGGCACCACTCCGGACGGGGTCAACCGTCCGGCCGGCGTGTGGTCCCTGGTCGGCAACTTGGTCACCGACAACGACCGGTTCTGCCCGGCGGATCCGGAAGGCGGACCGGCTGTGTCCGGCAACGGCGTCATCGTTCTCGGTGCCGACCACGTGCTGGTGAAGGGCAACAAGATCGTCGGCAACAACGCGTCCAAGCCCGGCGACATCCCGTCAGCAGGTCTCGCCGTCCTCAACGGATCGCTGGCCGGCTCGGATGCCCCGGAGAACGTCGCGGCCGTACGCAACTTCTTCAAGAAGAACGACCTGGACATCTTCTGGGACGGGACGGGCAAGAACATCGTGTTCCGCGCCAACTTCTGCAAGACCAGCAATCCCGCGTCGATCTGCATGCACCACTGACCGGACGCCCGCCTGAGCAGAGGCGACACTGGTCCCACGCCCCCCGGACGTGGGACCAGTACGCCACCGCCCCAGCTCATCGGAATGCCGACGTACTCCGTACGTCCGACTCGGCCCACGTCTCGCCGCTCGGTGAGGATGGCGGCCGTCAACCCTCAGCCGAAGACGTGTAAGGCCTCAGCCGAGGACGATCTGTCGTCCATCAGCCGAGGCCCTACAACGGATTCGGTAGGGCGGACGGGACTCGAACCCGTGACCCAGGGATTATGAGTCCCCTGCTCTAACCAGCTGAGCTACCGCCCCGTGTGCGGGAGATCGTATCTGGTGGGTGGGGGTGGGGTGTGAAACCAGGGGTGGGTCAGGGGTTTGACTGAGGGGTGGGTGGGGTGGACCGGGCATGATGGAGGCAGGTCCGGACGAAGGGAACACCGATGGGCTGGTTCATTTTCCTGGTGCTCGTGGTGGGCGCGATCGCGGCGTACAAGTACCGCGTGCCGTTGCTCGCGAAGATTACCGGTCAGCCGCAGCACCGTATCCAGCGGGCGATCGACCGGAAGAAGGGGAAGTAGGACTTCCTCCTGAGGCGTGGCGCGGGTCCTGGAGCGGGTGGTGCGACGGGATCGGCCGGCGGACGTGACGAGGCCCTGACCGCGGGATGCGGTCAGAGCCTCCTGCTCATGTGGTCAGCCGACGAGGACCGCGACCACCGACGCGGACGCGGTGATCTCGCCGCTGCCGGCCGAACCGGCGTCGTCGTTGTAGCCGAAGGCGAAGACCTCGACCTTCGTCGGCTCCTTGACGGTCACGACCTTCACGGTCGAGCCGGTCAGTTCACGGTCTTTCGCGGGAGAGATCTCGGCGCCGAGGATGGTGCCGTAGTCCTCGCCGAACGCGGTGTCGGAAGCGCCGACGCGGAGGGCGAGTTGCGGGCGCGTGCCCGGTACGCCCGCGGTTGTGCGGGCGAAGAACGCCGTCGAGTTCAGCAGCCAGGTGCCAGGCTGGAGGGTGAAGTCGCCGACGAGTGTTTTGCCGGTCTTGAAGGAACCGCCGATCTTCGCGATCGCGACCGGCGCGAAGTCCTTCGTCACACCGGCTTTGCCGTTGTCCTTGAGGAAGGCTGCGCGGTCGGCAGGCGTCAGCTTGCTGGCCGGAATGCTGTTGTCGACGACCTGCTTCGCGGCCACCGAGCGGGCGCAGAGCGGGTACGACAAGGTCTTGCAGTCCGGCCGTACGGCGCCGTTCGCCGCGACCGTGACACCGACCAGCACACCGGCCCCCAGTACGGCCGCAACCAGCAGTCGGCCACCCTTGGTGCCGAAAACCTTCTTGATGTTCACAGGGTTCCTTCCCCTCCGTCCCCGAGGCCCCCTCGGGATCTGGAGAGGAAAGTACGCCAGTTGGTGGTCTAGGCCAATAGATCGGCCGAAGTAAATTGGCTGCCGATCAATCTGGGAACCTCAGGCACCAGGCGGTGAGGGTGAGCTTGGCTGTGGTGCCGAGGTCGGTGTCGACGGGCCAGACGGTGGGGCGGTCGCCCGCTCGGCGGGCGATGGCGAGGTAGGTGCCGGAGGCCTTGTCCTCGGCAACTTCTACCGTGTTGGACCAGGAGACGGCGGCGAGCGCGGATTCGCCTTTGCGTAGGCGGATCTGGGTCGGTCCGGGGTCTCTCGCCATGTACGACATGCCGTGAGTGATCGTCACGTTCATGGTTCGCCGGCGACCGTTGAGGACGGTGACCTCGGGGTAGCCGTTGAGGGTGAGGGGGGCCGCTCGGCAGTTGGTCAGTTTCAGGACTACGGCTCGGTGGCCGAGTGCCGGTTCTACCGGACCCACGGTGATCGAGGCGCCTGAGGGCGGGCAGGTTGGTGGGGGAGGAGTGGGGGTTGGTGTGCGCGCCATAGTCGGAAGTTGCGCGCTCGGGGCCGGCGGTCCTCCGCTGACTGTTACCGCGGTCTCGGTGCCGCATCCGCCCGATATCAGCAGTACGCAGGCCAGGCCTGCCCATCCCCACCGCCTCATCGCCTCAATCTAGTTGTCGAGAGGGGTCGCGGCAGCCGCGAATCTCCGGCGTGAGGCGGTACTTCCCGGCGTAAGCCCGAACCCCCGACGTCAGCCGGAAGTTGATGGCCGACGCTGGCGGGCATGCAAAAAGCCGGGCTCCTGGGGAGGAGACCGGCTGGTTGTTGCTCCCGCGACTGGACTCGAACCAGTAACCTGCCGGTTAACAGCCGGCTGCTCTGCCAATTGAGCTACGCGGGATCGGGGTGGTGCTTCGTCCTCGATCCCCGAGGACCTGAGTAGGTTAGCAGGCGGGCGGCGAACTACAAAAACGGGATTCGGGACGCTGCCGGGTCAGATTCCGAACTCGTCGCGGACCTGCCGGAGGGCCGCCTCGGCGGCGTCGACGATGCCGGGCTGGGTGGGCTCCAATCCCTTGTCCAGAACGATGTTCCAGGTGACGGCGGCGTCGGTGGCGGCCGGGTTGCGGCGGCCGACGATGCGTACGCCGCGCTTGCCGGCCAGCGGGACGTGGCGCTGGACGACGATGCTCGCGTCCACGCGCTCGCGGAGCAGCTGGCCGAAGCGGCCCGGGTCGTCGACCTTGAGCTCGGTGGCGCGCAGCGGGGTGCCGAAGTCGGTGGTCTCGTAGACGTGCAGCACCGAGGCCTCGGAGTCCCAGTTGGCGCGCTCGATCTTCTCCCACCCGACCCGGCGGTCCGCGTCCGCGGAGTCCGACGGCAGATAGACGGCCGCGCGGGTGCCGGCCACCCAGCGGCCGGTGGTCAGTTGGACGGCGGCGAGGACGTCTTCCTTCCTGCCGGTCGACTCTCGGGCGGAGGCCGACACGGCTTCGCCCAGCTCGCGCGGCCAGGGAGTACGCAGGAGTCTCACACCCACATCATTCCAGTCGCGCCAAGGAGCCGGTCAGGCGACGTAGTCACGGAGCTGTGGCAGCGCCCGGCGCCGGAGTTGCCGGAGCGCTTCACGCTCGAGCGCGCGGACCTTCGCCGTGTTCAGACCCAGCTGCGACGCGATCTCCTCGGGTGTGGACGGGATGTGACCGTGCAGCCCGTACCGCCGGTGGAGCACGGTCTGGTGCAGGTCGTCGAGAAACTGCAGGTGGTGGGCGAGGTCGCGGCGGAGCGCGGCGCGCAGCACGATCGGGTCGTCGTCGATCACCGGGTCCGTGTCGTCGAGGTCGAGGGTCTCGGGTTGTGTCCGCCACGCCTGCGCCCGCTCGATCCGGGCGATGCTCAGGCCAGTTGCTCGCGCGAGCTCCGGCGCCCCTGGGTCGCGGCCCAGCTCCTGGGTCAGCTCCTGGCGCGCGGACGCCACCCGGGACGCGTCGGCGTACGCCTGGGCCGGCATCCGGACCAGGCGGGAACGATCCGAGATCGCGCGGCCGATCGACTGGCGGATCCACCAGATCGCGTACGTCGAGAAGCGGTGCCCGCGGCGGTGGTCGAACCGCTCGACCGCGCGCATCAGCCCGATGTTGCCCTCCTGGATCAGGTCGAGCAGCGAGATGCCCTTCCCGCCGTACCGCCGGGCGAGCGAGACGACCAGGCGCAGGTTGCCCTCGATCATCCGGCGCCACGAGTGCTGCCCGAGCGCGACGACCTGGCGCAGGTCGCCCGGGTCGTGCGGGCCCGGGTCGCCGCTCAGCCGGTCCGCCGCCAGCACACCGGCCTCGATCCAGTACGAGTGCTCGTTCACCTCCTCCAAGGTCAGTAGCTCGTGCTGCCCGATGTCGCGCAGGTACGCCACCAGCGCGGTCACGTCCGCCGGTTCACAGTCCAGATCTCCCATCCCGTCCCCTTCGCCGCCGATCTCCTTGCCCAAGAGAGTGCCGCGTTTCACCCTCCCGCGGACCGATGACTTCGAGTATGTGGATAACTACGCCGAGTAGTGGCAGCTCGGCGACGACCTGACATGTCGGGTGATCGCCAAGCGGATTCGTAGCGGCACTCCGGCCGCCTTGGCGAGGCTGTGCGGCACCGGAACGGAATCCGGAAGAAGGAGGGCCACCCCCCATGGCAACCAGAAGATCGATGCTGCTCGGCGTCGCGCTCACCGCCACCCTCGTGGTGCCCGGCAGCGCGATCGCCTCCGCCGAGCCGCCGGCACCCCCGGCCGCGGCGACACCCAAGGCCGCAGCGACGCTCAAGGCTGCGGTAACTCCACAGGCAGGCAGCGCGTCCCAGCAGCCCGCGGCCAAGGTCACCTTGGTCACCGGTGACGTGGTCACCGTGACGAAGACGGCCGGAAAGCCGTCGGTCGCGGTCACCCCGCACGCCGGATCCGCGGCCAGCTTCCGCAGCTACGCGGTCGGCGACGACGTGTACGTCATCCCGCCCGAGGCGGAGCCGCTGATCGCGTCCGGGAAGCTCGACCAGAAGCTGTTCAACGTCACCGGCCTGATCGCCCAGGGGTACGACGACGCGCACAGCGGCGCCATCCCGCTGATCGTCAAGTACTCCGGCAAGACCAAGACCCCGTCCGGCACGAAGATCAAGCGCAGCCTGCCCAGCATCCGCGGCGCCGCCGTCACCGCGGACAAGGCGAAGACGGCCACCTTCTGGGACTCGGTCGACGACGCCGGGCCGCGGCTGTCCGGGGGCCTCGAGCACATCTGGCTGGACAGCAAGATGCACGCCCTGCTGGACAAGAGCGTGCCGCAGATCGGCGCCCCGGACGCCTGGGCTGCCGGGTACGACGGCACCGGCGTCAAGGTCGCGATCCTGGACACCGGCGTCGACCTGAACCACCCGGACCTGACCGGCAAGGTGGTCGCCAGCCAGAGCTTCGTACCGGGCGAGTCGGTCCAGGACGGGCACGGTCACGGCACCCACGTCGCGTCCACGGTCGCCGGCAGCGGTGCCGCGTCGGGCGGCAAGTACCGCGGTGTCGCGCCGGGCGCGGAACTGGTGATCGGCAAGGTGCTGTCCGACGCGGGCTCCGGCGCCCAGTCGGACATCCTGGCCGGGATGGACTGGGCCGCGCACTCCGGTGCCAAGGTCGTCTCGATGAGCCTGGGTGGATCAGCAGGGCCGAGGGACGAGGACCCGCTGGTTGCCGCCGTCGACACGCTCACCGCGCAGACTGGCGTCCTGTTCACGATCGCCGCAGGTAACTCGGGCCCGGCGGACTCGACCGTCGGCTCACCCGGCAACGCGGCCTCGGCCCTGACGGTCGGCGCTGTCGACCAGAACGACGCGGTCACGTACTTCTCCAGCCGCGGCCCGCTCGCCGAAGGCGCCCTGAAGCCCGAGATCACCGCCCCCGGCTCGGCGATCGTCGCCGCCCGCGCGGCCGGTACCACCATGGGCACTCCGGTGGACGCCAACTACACCACGGCCAGCGGTACGTCGATGGCGACGCCGCACGTCGCCGGCGCGGCCGCGATCCTCGCCGAAGAGCACCCCGACTGGACGCCCGCCCAGCTGAAGAACCAGCTGGTCAGCACGGCGAAGACCACCGCCGAGACGTCGGTCTACCTGCAGGGTGCCGGCCGCGTCGACGTGAGCCGCGCCTTCCGTCAGCAGGTGTCCGGGTCGGGTGTCGTCGACTTCGGGATGCGCCCGTTCGGCTCGACCGCACCGGTCGTCAAGCAGCTCACCTACACCAACAACGGCAACGAGCCGATCACCCTGACGCTGGCGCAGAAAGCAGCCGGTACCGCGGTCCCGGCCGGTACCTTCCAGCTCGGCGCGGACTCGGTGACGGTGCCGGCCCACGGCACTGCCGACGTACCGGTCACACTGACCGGCGGCACCATGGCCACCGGCTCGTACGGCGAACACGTCGTCGCCACGTCAGCCGACGGCAAGGCTGTTGTCACGACTGCCATCGGGTTCGTGCAGGACGTGGAGCGGTTCGACGTCACGATCTCGGTGAAGGACCGGGACACGACGCCGGCCCCCGCGGCGTACGGCATGGTCTACGTGTTCGACCTCAAGAACCCTAAGCCGGCCGACATGTACTACTTCCTGGGCACCGCGGGCACCATGACGCTCAGCCTGCCGCGGGGCGAGTACGCCTTCGAGTCGTCCACCTACCGGTTCACGCCCGACTACGGTCAGGTCCGCCAGGCCGTTTACGGCGCGGAGTCCGGCGTAGTGCTTGACGCAGACCGCACGCTCACGTTCGACGGCGCCAAGGCGCAGCAGGTACGTCTGCAGACGCCGCTGCCCAGCCAGACCAGCCAGGTCCGCATGAGCGTGTCCTTGATGAGCGACAACACCAAGCTGCGGTACGAGCTGCAGTCGGACGCCCCCGGCTACACGAAGTTGTGGGCGATCCCGTCCACCGGCAAGAAGGAGCTCATCGAGCACAGGCTGCAGTTCTCGGCCAGCGCCCCTGAGCTGAGCACCGAGGTCGTCGGCCGCAACTCCTTCGCGATCACGCCGGAATACATCGACGGCTGGGCCGGCTCTGCCCGGATCAATGGGACCAAACTGCTCCGCGTTGTCGACGCGGGCACCGGCCGGCCGGAGGACCTCACCGGCTCGGCGGTCCGTGGAGCCGTGGCGCTGGTGAAGCGGAGTGACGCAGTCAGCATCGGCCAGGTCATCGCGAACGCGGCTGCCGCAGGTGCGGCCGTAGCAATCGTCTACAACGACGCACCGGGTGACTGGGGTACCGCGATCTACCGGAAGGACCCGACCGCGATTCCCGCGCTCTCGCTGTCCAACGAGCAGGGCGTCAAGCTGGCTGCCAGCCGCGACGCCATGCTGCTGTTCCGCGGTACGGCAGTGCCGCCGTACAGCTACGAGGTCCTGAAGACCCAGGTGGGCATTGCGGCGAACCAGCAGTACCGGGTCGATCCGAGCGAACTGGCGACGGTCGACAGCAGCTTCCACGCGTCGACGCCGGCGCTGGGCGGCTATGCGCGGTACCTGATCTCGGACAAGCAGACGTTCGTCGTGATGATGCTGAAGCGGTCGGCGATGCCGCGCAGGACGACCGAGTATGTCACTGGCGGCGTACGGACCTGGGAGTTCGTGTCGGCGGCCGGTGTCTGGGAGCCGATGGGCGGGTCGTACCAGACCATGCCGACCGTTCTCCAGGCCGGCCGGACGACCAGCCGGGCCTGGAACAAGGCCGTGGTCCGCTCCGCGATCACGCCCAACCACCCGGACGGCGCCGTCCGCATCGGTGACCTCGGCGGCACGGACATCGCGCCGCTCCTGGACACGGGGACCGGACAGTGGTTCACGCTCCCGAGCAACCTGGACAAGTCGGTGACCACGGTCTACCGCGACGGCCAGCTGCTCGGCTCGGCGCCGTCCAGCACGGTGGCGTTCCCGATGGTGCCGCAGCCGGCGACGTACAAGCTCGTCCTCGACGTCACCAAGAACCAGCCGTGGTGGACGACATCGACCAAGGCCAGCACCGCCTGGACGTTCCGGTCGGAGCACAGCGACCGGAGCCTGCTGCCGGTCATGTCGATCGACTACGACCTGGACGTTGCGCTCGACAACACGGTGCAGGCGGGGCGGGCGGCCACCCTCGGCCTCGGCTTCCGGTACCCGAAGGGGCTGGCTGCTCCGAAGCTGCGGGACGTCACGCTGTCGGCCTCGTACGACGACGGCGCGACCTGGACCCAGGTCCCGGTGACCACGACCGGCGCCGCAAGCGCCAAGGGCGTCCTGATGAGCCCCGCGCTGCGCAACACCAACGGGTTCGTCACGCTGCGGGTCCAGGCTACGGACGTCGACGGCACCGCCGTTGAGCAGACCGTGACCCGGGCCTACCGGCTGCGCTGACCTCACGGGGTGCCCTTGCTCGCACAACGAGTGGGGGCACCCCCGCGGTCACGGCGCGATCAGTCCGGAGCGGGCGGCGTACCAGGCCAGCTGCATGCGGCTGTCGGTGCCGGACAGCTCCATCAGCCGCTTGATCCGGCGCTGCACCGTCCGCTCGCTGGTGCCGAGCTTGCCGGCCGCCGACTTGTCCGGCATCCCGGACAGCAGGTACGTGAGCAGCTTGATGTCGAAGTCGTCCCACGCCGGACCGCCTTCGACGAGATTGGCGGCGCTCAGCCGTAGCGGTGTGGCCAGCTGCCAGACCCGCTCGAACAGGTCCACCAGCAGCCGGACCAGGGACTGCCCGCGCACCAGCAGGAACCCCGGCTCGATCCCTGCCTGGTCCGGCAGCATCGGCAGCAGCACGATCGTCCGGTCCATGATGATCATCTTGCTCGGCAGCTCGTTGACGATCCGGATCTGGTACCCGCCGTCCAGGAATCGTCCGATCTCCGCCGGCGTCCGCGGGTCGTCGAGCGCGGCCCGCTCGTACACGTACCGGTACGACGGGACGTCCGTCGTGACCTCGAGATCGCCGTCCAGCACGTACGGCGGGCGGAAGAACGCGAGCAGCTCGTGTTTCGCGCCGCGCTCGATGTTGTCGACCCACGTCGCCAGCTCCTCCGGCGTGGTGAGCGCCTCGACCTCGCTCATTGTCGACGCGGCGCCGGTGCGGTACACATCGACGAGTTCGGACAGCCGTCGTTGCACCAGCTGCAGCGTGCTCTGATGCTGGACGACGAGCGTTCCGAGCCCGACGTCCGGCGGTACGGCGTTGTACAGGCCGGAATCGTCGCCGGTGACGAGTCCGAGCTCGGCCAGCCGGGTCAGCGCGGCGGCCACGCGCTCGCACGGCAGTTGCGCGGCGGAGCCGAGGTCGGCGGCCGTGGCCCGGCGCCGGCGTAGCAGCTCCACGTAGACGGCTTCCTCCTGCTGACCGATACCCAGCCCCTGCAGCATCCTCGCCCCACCCTCCCGCGCGCACGCAATTCCTGGCGGGACGCTACCCCGAACCGGCGAGTGATCCGACCTCTTGTCTCATGTATAGGCGCGCAGACCGCTGAGCAGGCCCCCGTGGAACGGGTTGGCGTCGACCGTGTCGAACCAGTCCGGACCGGTGGTCAGCGGCTCCAGCGGCGGGATGCTGACCGCCTCCGGGGGACCGGCGCGGTTGAACTCGTCGCCGACCTCGGGAGCCGGCATGTCCGGCAACAGCACGAACGAGTCGGCAAAGCCGGTCCCGTCAGCCCCGTCAGCGGCGAGCGCGGCGAACGTGATTGCGGCGCGCACAGATGCTCCGGCTGGATCGCTGCGGATCTTCTCCAGATCGGCGACCACGGTCTTCCACGTCACGGCCGAGTCGCCGTAGTCGATCATGCGGGACAGCCGTCCGACCCGGATCGGCGTCGCCGCCGGAGCGAGCGGAGTCATCAGTGACCGGAGGCCGTAGCGGGCACGGCCGCCCACGACGACCAGCCTGATGTCCGGCTCGGTCGCCTCGATGAGGCTGCGGTACGTGCCGCCGGCGGCCCGGCGTACGACGACCAGGTCGGCGAGCGCGCCGCGTTCGACCCGGCCGATCGGGCGCGGCCACACGCCGGACAACGCGTCGCCGGGATTCGACGTGACCATCCGGACCAGTTCCTCGTCGGTGAAGACCGAGTGTTTCTTGTTCCACAGGTCGGCGACCTTCAACTCCCACAGGACATTCCGCGTCCCGGAAGGGCCCCAGTCCGACCCCAGGCACAATCGCACCCCGGTTGAGTGCGCAGTTTTCACGTCCGCCGTTGCCCCGTACAACCACAGGTTCGAGAACGGCGACCACACCAGACTCGAATTCCCGGCCTTCATCGCGGCGAAGTCGTCGGCATTCAGCGCAGCCCCGTGAATCGCGACCAGTTGCGGTTTCACCACGCCGACATCGGCCAGCAGCCGGAACTCCGAGCGCAGTTTCGGATCCGATCCCTCCGCCGAATGCGCGATGAATCCGCGGCCGGCCGCCACCGCGGCGGCGTACGGCGCCAGGGCTTCGGCGCTGTCGGCAACCAGTGTGCTGACCCGGATGAAGTCGTCGTGGGTGCCCAGTTTCTCGGAGTCGATGTTGCGGATCAGGTCGTTGTCCGGCGGTACGGCGCCGCGCGGGTTGCCCTGGATCGACGTCGTACCGCCGACGATCGCCCGCGTCTCGACGTACCGCAGCAGCGCCCGGCCCGCGGTGGCGCCGAGCAACCTGGCCGGCTGGCTGATCTGAGCGCTGTACGTCGGTGCGCGGCCCCACTGGTTGTGCGAGGTCCACGGAACGGTGCGCGAGGGCTCCGTCCACAACGGCAAGCTGTTGTACATCAAGTGATTGTGCAGATCGATCAACCCCGGGCAGATCAATCCGCCCGCGGTGATCCGCGGCGCATTCCCGAAACCGTCGGGCTCCGGGTCCGACGGCGTCACCGCCGCGATCAGGCCGTCGTCGCCGACGTACACCGCTCCGCCGGAAAGAACCGCTCCGTCCGGCCGCATCGTCACCACGGTTCCACGCAGTACGAACATCGCCCACCCTCCCGTAGAATTCCCCGTGCCGCCCCTGATCATGAGCGTATCGCCGAGGGGGAGGTTGTTCGATGGGGGAATTCGATCCGGGCCCGCCGGCCACGGTGGCGCGGCACCTGGCGAAACTGCCGAGCTACGCGGATTTCCGGGAATTGTTCTGGTACGACTGGGGGCCCGTCTTCTACCGCGGCCGGCTGAACCGCACGGCCCGGCTGCTCGCGATCGCGTCCGATCCCGGGCCGACCGAACGGATCGCCGGCCGCACGCTGGTCGGCGACGCCGGGCAACGCGTGCAGGGCTTCCTGCACAAGCTCGGCCTGACCCGCAGCTACGCGCTGGTCAACGCGTACGCGTACGCGCTCCGGCCGTCCCGTGCCCAGCAGGCGGCGCCACTGCTGTCCAGGCCCGATCAGCTCGGCTGGCGCAACACCTTGCTGGACCTGATCATCGGCCCGCAACTGCAGGCGATCGTCGCGTTCGGCACCCAGGCCCGCGCGGCCGTGCAACTCTGGGACGACAAGCCGGACGTGCCGGTTTTCGAGGTGCCGCACCCGTCGAGCCGCAACGCCAAGGCTCTCGTCGACAGTTGGCGTGCGGCCGTCACGGACCTCCGGGTGATCGTGACCCCGGACCCGGACGGCGACAACGGTGTCCCCAACTACGGCCCGAAGTTCACCGAGTCGGACTACTCGCCGATCCCGCCGGGGGACCTGCCGTTCGGCGTACCGCCGTGGCTGGGCGACGACGCGTGGGGACGCAAGGACAAACCGCGCCACAACAACAGCGTCGAACGTCCCGGGACCGATTTGCTGAACACTCTCGTCTGGAGGGCGCCCAAGCTCGGCTGACGTTGTCCCCGGCGGGCGCTACCTTGGTCGGATGCGAGTCGCCACGTGGAATGTGAACTCGGTCAAGCAGCGGATGCCGCGGCTGCTGGACTGGCTCGACGAGCGGCAGCCCGATGTCGTGTGCCTGCAGGAGACCAAGCTCGCGGACGACGCGTTTACCAAGCTGCTCGGTGACGAGCTAGCCGGTCGCGACTACGAGTTCGGCCTGTCCGGCGAACCGCAGTGGAACGGGGTCGCGCTGCTGTCCCGGGTCGGCCTGGAGGACGTGGTGACCGGCGTGGCCGGCGCGCCCGGCTTCCCGCACCCTGAGGCCCGCGCGATCGCCGCAACCTGTGGCGGTGTGCGTATCCACTCGCTCTACGTTCCGAACGGCCGCGTGGTGGACTCGGACCACTACCAGTACAAACTCGCGTGGCTCGCGGCGCTGGCCGAGGTCGTTGCCGGCGGTCCGGCCGACCAGATCGTCTGCGGTGACATGAACATCGCCCCGACCGACGCCGACGTGTTCGACCCGGCGGCGTACGTCGGCGAGACGCACGTGACGCCGCCCGAGCGGCAGGCGCTCGCGGAGCTGATGGCCGCGAAGGACCTGCACGACGTGGTCCGTGACCGGTGGCCGGACAACCGCATCTTCAGCTACTGGGACTACCGCGCCGGCATGTTCCACCAGGACCTCGGCATGCGGATCGACCTGATGCTGGCCACCGTGCCGGTCGCGGAGCGGGTCAAGGCCGCGTGGATCGACCGCAAGGCACGCAAGGGCACCGGGCCGAGCGACCACGCCCCGGTGATCGTCGACCTGGACACCGCGCCGGACGGCGACATCGGCCCGGTCGTGCCACCGCCGTCCGCACCGCGGACCGGCCGGAAGCAGACCACCAAGCTCCCGCAGAGCCGCTGACATGCGGCGCCTCGCTGCGGTCGCGATCCTGGCCGGAGTGCTGATGGCAGCGGCAGCTGCGTGCAAGGACGAGAAGTCCGCGGCGCCGCCGCCGTTGGCATGGTCCAAGGTGGCGGTGGGCCAGGCGGAGCCCGTCGTCCTGGCTGCACATGGCAGCGAACTGCTGGTGGGTCTGCGGCATCGCGGGGCAAAGGTCGTGCCCGAAGCGCAGATCCTTCGGAACGGCCGGTGGACGCCGATCGCGGTGCGGCCGAACGCGGCCAGTCCGTACGCGTTCGAGGCGATCTGGTACTCGATCGCGTACGACGGCAAGCAACTCCTCGCCCTCGGCGGAGCGTCCGGCGGTGCGCACTCCAACACCCGCTGGACGGTCTGGACCGGCACACCGCAGACCGGGCTGGTCGAGCATCCGCAGAACTTCTGGACGTTCGGCGGCCAGACCGCCGGCGACCTGTTCAGCGCCGTCCTCACCCCGAGCGGCGGCGCCCTGCTCGGCACCTGGGGCGGAGTCGAGACCGGCAACGACGCGATGGTCTGGCTGCCGCAACCGGACGGCAAGTGGACGCGGCAGGACCCGACGAAGACGGCGCTGCAGAGCACGTCGTCATTGCTGGTCGGCCCCGGTTTCGGCACGACGCTCGGCGACAGCATCGTGCTCGTCGGCTCGCAGGTCCGGCTCGCGCCCAACACCGTCGCGCAGGAGGCCGCTGTGTGGCGGTCCACCAAGGCCAACCAGGGCTGGACCCGGATCGCGCTGCCCGAGCCCGGCAGCCGCAGCCAGGCCAACACCGCGACCTGCGCGAAGGACTGCGTCATCTCCGGGTACGTCGACGGCAAGCTCGCGATCTGGCAGCTGGACGCGTCCGGGACCGCGAAGCGGCTGCAGGGCGTGCCGTCGGTGCCGGTGGGGGACAAGGACAAGTTGCCGCCGCCGATCGTCGACGGCGACAAAATCGTCCAGGTCGTTGCTCAGGACAACAAAGTGAAGGTCCTCACCGGTCAGGGCGGGGAGTGGACCGTCCAGGACACGCAGGGCCCGGAGGGCCAGGTGACCGACGCCGTGCTGATGCCGGACCACAAGCTCTACCTGATCGCCGGCACGTCGCTGTGGCAGACCACGCTCAGCTGAGCAGACCCTTCACATAAGCCGCCTGACCGGAGTGCTGCGCGCAGTCGTCGATGACGCTGACCAGGCGCACGCCGAGCGTGACCGGCGGGTTCCACCGGCGGTCGACGATCCGGTCCAGACCCTCGTCGGTCACGGTGCGCAGGAACTCCACGGTCCGCGCGTGCACGGCGTCGTAGTACCCGAGCAACTGGTCCGCCGACAGCTTCACCAGCCCGACCTGCTCGGAGCTGTGCCCATACCCGGTGTCGGCCGCGTCGAACGGCAGTCCGAGCCGATCGAACCACCCGTCGGCGGTGTAGACCTGCTCATACCCGCCCGCGTCCGCCAGGTGGTCGTCCTGCACCCGGGTGAGATGCCAAACCAGCCAGGCGATCGAGTTCGCCGAGTCGCCCGGCCGCGTCGCGAGCGTCTTGTCGTCGAGCCCGCCCACGACGTCGTGCAGCACCTCCTGCACCCGGCTGTGTGCGTCGAGGAGTAGTTCACTTGTCTTCATACCCGCCACCGTAGTCTTCGCTGCAGACAGTTCCGATGAGAGGGAGCAACCGTGGAATATCGCACTCTCGGCACCAGTGGCGCCGTCGTCTCGACGTATGCGCTCGGCACCATGACGTTCGGCAACGAGACCGACGAGGCCGGGGCGCACGCGCAGCTGGACCGGTACGTCGAGGCGGGCGGCAACTTCGTCGACACCGCCGACGTGTACAACGCGGGGGTCTCCGAGGAGATCATCGGCCGCTGGCTGGCGAACAAGAGCGGCGACGTCGTGCTCGCGACCAAGGGAAGGTTCCCGACCGGCGACGGGCCGAACGACGTCGGCACGTCCCGACGGCACCTCCGCCAGGCGCTGGAGGCGTCACTGCGCAGACTCGGTGTCGACCACGTCGACCTGTACCAGCTGCACGCCTGGGACCCGATCACCCCGCTCGACGAGACGCTCAGCTTCCTCGAGGACGCCGTCCGCGCGGGCAAGATCTCGTACGGCGGTCTGTCGAACTTCACCGGATGGCAGCTGCAGAAGGCGTGCGACCTGATCGCGCACCGCGGCTGGTCGCGGCTCGTCACGCTGCAGCCGCAGTACAACCTGTTGGTCCGCGAGATCGAGTGGGAGATCGTGCCGGCCGCGCAGGAGAACGGGCTCGGCCTGCTGCCGTGGTCGCCGCTCGGCGGTGGCTGGCTGACCGGGAAGTACTCGTTCGACGAGGAGCCGGCCGGTGCGACCCGGCTCGGCGAGAACCCGGACCGCGGCGTCGAGTCCTGGTACCGGCGCAGCCGCAACCAGCGGGTCCGTGACGTGGTCGACGCGGTCCGTGAGATCGCCGGCAAGCGCGGGATCTCGATGGCGCAGGTCGCCCTCGCCTGGCTGGTCGACCGGCCCGCGGTCACGTCGGTGATCCTCGGCGCCCGCACGCTGGACCAGTTCGACGACAACGTCGCGGCCGCGGACCTGCACCTGACCGCGGAGGAGACCGCGACACTCGACGCGGCCAGCGACCCGGGCGCGGCGGACTACCCGTACGGCGGGCCCGGCGTCGCACAGCGCGACCGCCCCATCAGCGGGGGACGCGCCTAGCGCTCGACGGCGGCACGGAGCGCGGAGTACGAGGCAACCAGCGCACGCCGCTCGCTCGCGAGCAGCGGGTCGTCGCGATGACGCCCGGCCCGGACCCACTGGTCCGACAGGCCCATCGCCTCGACCCGCTTCCGCGCCGCGTGCCGCACGGTGTCGCGCTCGACGCAGAACACGTAGGCGTACAGCTCGGCGAGGGCGTCCACGATCTGCTCCCGGGTGACGTTCTCGTCGTGCTGGTGTGCGCGATGCACGCGCCACCACTCGACCTCCAGGCGCGCGGCCTCGACCGGCTCCAGCGACAGCGTGCCGGACAGGGCAACGAGTTCGTAGAAGCGGCGCATGTACGCGCGGGCCGCGTCCGGCTGGTTGTCCGGGTACGGCGACCACACCTGGTTGGCGCGCAGTACATACCAGGCTGCGGCGAGTGTCCGGCGCGGTGGCATGCCGAACCCGGCGGCGACCATGCCGACCGCGGCCACCAGGAACCGGCCCCACTCGTGCCGGTAGTACGCGGCCCAGGCGTCCGTCTCGCGGTTGCCGACCACCACCGGGTCGAAGGACAGTGGACTGGTGCGCATGTTCCCCCCTGAGGACATCCGATGACCGATGCTAGTCCGATCGCCGACGTCGTGGCGCGGATGCGGCAGCGGCTCGACGCGTTGCCGGCGGACCTGGCCGCTCGGCGGCACTTCCTCGGAACGTACCTGCGGACGACCCAGGCGGTGGGCCGGGCGATCGACCAGGCGCGGTTCGAGGATCCCGAGTGGGTCGAGATCTGGGACGTGCGCTTCGCCGAGCTGTACCTGCAGGCACACGACGCCGACCTGGCCACCGGGGCCGCCGGCGTGCCGCGACCCTGGCGCCTGGCGTTCGACGCATCGCCTGACCTGCCCGCGCTGGGACATGTGCTGCTCGGCATCAACGCACACGTGAACTACGACCTGCCGCAGGCGTTGCTCGCGGTGATCAGCGACGACGATTTCCTGGATCCGCGGCTGATGGCGCGACGCCGGCGGGATCACGAGCGGATCGACGCCGTGCTCGCGGAACGTGTCGCGGCCGAGGACGGTGAGCTCGCGGCGACCGGTCCGCGGAGTCTGCTCGACCGCGTCCTCACACCGCTCAACCGGCTCGCGTCACAGCGTTTCCTGCGCGAGTCCCGGCAGAAGGTGTGGCACAACACGGTCGAGTTGCAGCAGGCGCGTGTCAGCGGAGGCTACGAGAAACGGCTGGGTGAGCTGGAGGTACTGAGTGCGGCAAAGGTCGCCGATCTACTCAGGCCGGGACAGGTGCTCCTCCGGTTGGCAGTGACTGGCTTCGGCGTCACGCTCCCGCCGCCCTAGCTCGGCAGAACGCCGGACCACATCACGCCGAGCGCCAGGCACGCGAGCGTGACCAGCCCGAACACCCCGACCCACATCAAGGCCGGTACGCCGGTCAGCCGCCGGAGCTGATCCGCATCGGAACTACGCCCCTGACCGCGTCGCCGTGAGTGCTGCAGTTCCAGTACGGCCCGCGGCGCGGCCAGCAGCAGGAACCACGTGAGCAGGTGCGCGAACGCGGACTGCACGGACGGCGAGCCCCACCACGACACGCTGAACACCACGGAGCCGAACACCAGCACCGACCACAGCCCGAACAGGTTGCGGATCTGGAGCAGCAGGATCACGAGCGCCGCCAGCAGTCCCCACAGCAGCGCGACGGCGTACCCGCGGCTGAGGACGAACGCCGCGGCGAGGCCGAACAGCGCGGGACCCGGATAGCCGGCCAGCAGTACGGCGATCATGCCGCCGCCGGTCGGTTTGCCGCGCGACACCGTGACACCGGACGTGTCCGAGTGCAGGCGGATCCCGGAGAGCTTGCGGCCGACCAGCGCGGCGATCAGACCGTGCGCACCCTCGTGCGCGATCGTGACGACCTGCCGGGTGTACTTCCAGATCGGGCGCCACGCGATCAGCAGCAGCGCGACGACGCCCGTCCCGATGACCAGCCGCAGTGACGGCTCCGGCTGAACCGACGTGATGTTGTCCCAGAACTCCTTCACCCGCCCATCCTTACAGGCAGGTGGTCGACTGCTAGGGGAAGGGGACGTGCACAGTCACGCGTTCGCGGAGTTGCTCGCTGATCAGCCACAGCTCGCCGGTGGCCGGCCAGTACGACAGGTTCTCGGTGTTCTTCGGCGCCTTGGTCCAGACCGTTGTCGACTCCCCGCCGACGCCGCGATGCAGGCAGCTCGGGTAGTCGATCCCGTCTCCGATGTTCCCGGCGTACTCCGGGCACACGCCGGTGATCACGAAGTTGTTGTCGTACGACGTCGCGCCCTGCATCCCCCAGACCGGCGAGTTGAAGGCCTCGACCGCGTGGACAACGCCGTCCGATCCCGCCCGCGGCAGCCCGGCCGCCTCGTCGAGCGGCCAGCGCACGATCCGCCCGCCGCCGCGCTCGGTGTGCTCCACCGCCACGAACGAGCCGCTCCCGGCGTGATCGATGCCTAGCGACGCGAAGCACGGCTTCGTCCCGATCGAGTTCGCGCAACCGCCGCCGGCGTACCAGTAGGCGCCGACCTGCGGCAGGGCGAACGCGTGCCACAGCGCGTGGTACTTGCCGTCGGCCCCTAATCCGACCTCGCCGGTGCTGGTGTCCGTCCGCCAGATGTGCCGCAGGTCGAAGACCCGCAGCACCGATCCGCCGGTCGCCACGACGAGCATGTTCCCGGACCAGAACAGCCCGTGCCCGTGCCCGGCGATCGCCTGGAAGTTCCCGTCCGCCGTCGGCTCGACCAGCAGCACATGCCGGTACTTCAGCGTCGCCAGGTCCAGGAACGACACCCGGATCGCCGTGTCGTCGCTGTTGTGCCAGGTCGCGACCACGACCCGGCGCGCGCCGCCGGCCGGTTGCGCGTCGCCCGATCCGCTCACGCCCTGCGGGATCCACACGTTCTCGTCGTCGTCCTCGCCGTCCTGCCAGCAGAAGCCCTGCGGGTTGAGCGACGCGTTCAGGTACGTCGAATGGCACAAGGACCGGCCGGTGCGGTTGGACGCGGCGAGCACCTCGGTGACGCCGACCGGTGCGAGCTGCGGCTTGGTCTCCAGTTGCGCGACGCGGGCGCCGTACGTCGCGAACGTGTCGCCGGAGACGAGCTGGAATCCGCTCGCGTCGATGCGTGGGAACGTCGCCGCCGCGTGCGCCGGCACCGGGACGAGCACGCCGATCAGGAGGGCGGCCGTCAAGAATAAACGGCTGATCCGCATGTCTTCGATAATGATTGACAAGTCGCGGACTGTCCTGGCGGACGGCGTGGCGTTGACATCGCCTGGTGTGCGGACCACGGTGGAGGGATCGCGGCCCTGGGGAGGTGCCGCCGCACTTGGGGGGACCATGTCTCAACCGCGCACGATCAAAGCCACACCGAAGAAGACAGCCGCCAAGCGGACGCCCGCACGCCGCCGCGCCGCCACCAAGACCACGTCGGCGAAGGGTACGTCGGCGAAGGGCACGTCGGCGACGGGCACGGCCGCGGAGGTGAAAACCTCGGGCGGCAAGGGAGCTGCGGCGAAGCCGGCCTCGGCCGCGGCCGCCGCCGTGCCGCTCGCCACCTTCCTCGGTTCCGCGGGCAGTCTGACGCTCGAGCAGCGCCGGCTGCTGGTGGATCAGGCGCTTCTGCTGCTGAGCGAGAACTACGTCCACCTGCCGCTGAAGGTCGCGATGCACGCCGTGAACCCGTTGCAGCGGCTGCGCGTGCTGCGCGCCCGGATGGCGCGGCAGACGCCGGCGACGATGGGGGAGGAGTGGCTGTTCCATCGCGAGATGTCGAGCGTCTTCCACTCGGTCCGCGACCTGCACACCAACTACCTGCTGCCGGTTCCGTTCGCCGGGAAGGTCGCGTTCCTGCCGTTCATGATCGAGAAGTGCTACGACGCGGCGGGTGCCGAGCACTACCTGATCACCCGGACCGTCACCGGTTACCAGGCGCCGCAGTTCGGCCCCGGCGCCGAGGTCACGCACTGGAACGGTACGCCGATCGCGCGCGCCGTCGCGCTCAACGGCGCTGTCTTCGCCGGGAGCAACGACGCCGCCAACCTCGCCCGTGGACTGGAGTCGCTGACCCTGCGGCCGCTCGTCATCCAGGCGCCACCGGACGAGGACTGGGTGCGGCTGACCTACATCGGCCTCGACGGTTCGGACCAGGAGCTGCGCGAGGAGTGGAAGGTCGCCACCAACCTGCCGCCGATGACCGACCTGGACGCGATCAGCGAGGTGTCGGCGTCGATGGGTCTCGACCTCGACTCCGACGAGAAGTCCCGCGCGAAGAAGGCGCTGTACGTCCGCGAGGTGGTCGAGCTCGAACGCGGCCGGAGCTCGGCCGAGCTGGCCGCCCCGGCGGCGGTGGCCGGCGCGGATCTGCCGACCACGATGCCCGGTGTGTTCCGGGCCCGCGAGGTGGTCACGCCGTCCGGCACCTTCGGGCAGGTGCGGATCTTCACGTTCAGCGTGCAGGATCCGGTGGCGTTCCGCGACGAGTTCGTCCGGCTGGCCGCGGCGCTCCCGCAGAACGGCCTGATCGTGGACGTCCGGGACAACGGCGGCGGGCACATCTTCGCCAGCGAGTTCACCCTGCAGACGATGACGCCGCGGCGGATCGCGCCGGAGCCGGTGCAGTTCGTCAGCTCGCCGCTCAACCTGCGGATCTGCCGCCGGCACAAGGACAACCCGGCCGGGATCGACCTCGGTCCGTGGTTCGAGTCGCTCGACCTGGCGATCGAGACCGGCGCGCAGTTCTCGGCGGCGAGCCCGATCACGCCCGAGAGCGGCGCGAACGACATCGGGCAGACCTACCTCGGGCCGGTCGTGCTGATCACCGACGCCCGGGTCTACTCGGCCACCGACATCTTTGCGGCCGGGTTCGCCGACCACGAGATCGGCACCATCCTCGGCGTCGACGACAACACCGGCGCCGGCGGGGCGAACGTCTGGACGCACGGCCTGCTCGCCACGCTGCTGAACGAACCGCCGCCGCCCGACGAGACGTCGCCGTACGTCGCGCTGCCGAACGGCGCGAACCTGCGGGTCGCGATCCGGCGCACCCTGCGGGTCGGCAAGCTCGCCGGAACGCCGGTCGAGGACCTCGGCGTCAAGCCGCAGGAGACCCACCGGATGACCCGGGCCGACCTGCTCGAGGGCAACGTCGACCTGCTGAACCGGGCCGGTGAGCTGCTCGCCGCGCAGCCGGTGCGCCGGCTGGACCTGACCACCTCGTTCAGCGGAACGACGCTCACCGTCGCGATCGATGCCCAGGGCATCGACCGGGTCGACCTGTACGTCGACGACCGGCCGATCAGCTCCGAGGACCTGACCGGCCCGGTGAGCATCGACATCCTCGAGGTGACGTCCGGCCAGCTGCTCCGCGCGGACGGCTACGACGCCGGCAAGCTCGTCGCCTCCCGCCGACGGACCGTCTAGGAGGCGGACGCCCACCACTCACCAACTTCGCGCCAACGGCGCCCCGCCCGCCTGGACGAGCGTGGCGCAGCCCGCTTCGGGCGGGTTGGTGAGTGGTGGGCGTCCGCTAGGTTCGACGTATGCCGACTCTCCGCCTGACCGCCGAGGAAGAAGCGATGCTCGGCGGCCGGGACGGGGAGGGTGTCGCGCTCGCGATGCGGGTGCTCGTCGGACAGGCGCGGATCTCGGACGCGCGGCGGCTGGTCGCGATCACATCGGCGCACGTCGACTCCTGCTTGTACCACGGCCAGGTCAGTCTGGACTTCGCGCAGCGCCTCGTCGAGCTGGGCGCACGCGTGCGCGTGCCGACCACGCTGAATGTCGGCTCGACGGACCTCATCCACCCGGAGCTGGTCCGCGACCAGGCGCTGGCGTCGGCCGGGCGGGAGCTGATGGCGGCGTACGCCGAGCTCGGGTGCACGCCGACGTTCACCTGCGCGCCGTACCAGCTCCCCGGCCGGCCCGGGCTCGGGGAACACGTCGCGTGGGCGGAGTCGAACGCGATCGTGTTCGCGAACTCGGTGCTCGGCGCGCGCACGGACCGGTACGGCGACTTCCTGGACATCTGCGCGGCGATCACCGGCCGCGCGCCGTACGCCGGGTTGCAGACCCCCGAGGCGCGACGGGGGACCGTGGTGTTCGATTGCCGCCCGCTGGGTGAGTTCACCGAGCTGACCTATCCGCTGCTGGGGCACCACATCGGATCGACGGTCGGAGCCGGAATCCCTGTGCTGGTAGGGATTCCGCCGAATGTGCGTGAGGACGACCTGAAGGCGCTCGGTGCGGCGGCCGCGTCGGCCGGGGGAGTCGCGTTGTTCCACGCCGTCGGGATCACGCCCGAGGCGCCGTCGTCGGTCGACGGCCTGCCCGTGCGTGTGGTCGACGTGGAGACACTGCGGCGGGTCCAGCGGGAGTTGTCGGCGGACATCGCGGAGCTGGACGCGGTGAGCGTGGGTACGCCGCACGCGTCGTACGCCGAGTGCGTCCGCCTTGCCGGTCTCGTCGTCGGCCCGCCGTTGACATTGCCGTTGTACCTGTCGACCGCCCGCGCGACCCGAGACCGGCTGGCCGAGGACGGCGTACTGCAGGTGCTCGAGGCCGCGGGCGTGACCGTCGTCGTGGACACCTGCACGTACGTCACCGCGATCCTATCGCCCGGCTGGAAGAACGTGATGACGAACTCGGGCAAGTGGGCGCACTACGCGCCCGGCAACATCAACGTCTCCGCGATCCTCGGCTCGCTCGCCGAATGCGTGGCCTCGGCGCGCGCCGGACGGGTGGTGCTCGACGCATGATCGTGCACGGCCGAACCCTCCACCCCGGCAGCGCGACGGGCCTGCCGATCCGCCTCACCGCACCGCTGTCCTTCTGGGGCGGCACGGACGGCCAGGGGCGCATCGTCGACGCTCATCACCCGCAGTGCGGCGCCGTCCTCACCGGCCGGATCCTGCTGATGGAATCCGGCCGCGGCTCCAGCTCCGCGTCGAGCGTGCTGGCCGAGCAGATCCGCGCCCGGACGGCGCCCGCGGCGATCGTCCTGTCCCGCGCGGACACGATCATCCCGCTCGGCGCACTCGTCGCCGCCGAGCTGTACCACCTCGACCTGCCCGTCGTCGTCGCGCCGTACGACGCCGTTCCCGACGACGTTCTAGTGCGGGTGTCCGCCACCTCGGGCGAGGCTGCGATCTCGTGGTGATCCCATCAGTACGGCGGTGGCGGCGAACAGGACCGCGCACGCGGTGAGCGCGAGGGTGAGCGTGGTGAGCCGGGCGATCGCGGAGACGGCGACACCGCAGACGATCTCGCCCAGGTACTCGAGCTGGGCCAGGAACGAATGTGTCGTCGCGCGGACGTCCGCGGTCGCGCGGGCGTTGACCCAGATCGTGCTGATCACGCGGGTGAGCGGCGTGACGATGCCGTTCAGCAGGACGACCGCGGCCGCGCCCGAGACCGGATCGCGGGCGAACGCGAACAGCAGCATCGCGACTACCCCGGCGAGCGCGGCGAGGGCGTAGTCGGTCGCGGCCTGCTCGCCGGTGATCCTTCGGGCGACCAGTCGGAGGACGACGGCGCCTACGACCAGACCGAGGACGCCGAGAGCGGTGAACCAGACGATCGGGTCCGGCCGGATCGGCAGGCCCAGCTCGAGAAGCTGCTTCTGGGTGAGGCGGCCGGCGGCGTCGGAGGCGCCGTTCACGAGGAACGTGGCCGCGAAGATCAGCAGGAGCGCCCGGCTGCGCCGGACCAGCGTGACGCCACGGCGGAACGTGCCCCAGGACGCCGACCACCGGGCGCTCCGGGTCGGGACGAAGTTGTGCTCGGTGAAGCGGACCCCGACGTACAGGCCGAGCGACGTCATGGCGACGCCGGCGATCACGATCGTCAGGTCGCGCCGGGTCGCCCAGGCGAGCGCGCCGAGCAGGACCAGTCCGGTCGCGGCGCCGGTCAACTGGGCGCGGGCGGCGCGGGTCAGGACGAGGTTGATCTCCTCGGGCCGGTCCAGCTCGTCGGTGACGAGTGCGACGTCCGAGCCACTCGCGAACGTCCACGAGACGCCCCACAGCACCTGCGTCGCGAGCAGCGCCGGGAACGAGTCGGACAAGCCAGTCGCGAGCATCGCCGTACCCATCAGCACCTGGGAGATCACCAGCGACCACTTGCGGCTGATCGTGTCGGCGAACACTCCGGCCGGAACTTCGAGGACGAGCGCGAACGCACTCTGCACGGACCCGATCAGCACCAGCTGAGCGGGAGAGAGCCCGGCGTCGACGACCAGGTAAACGCTGGTGACCAGCCACCACCCGTTGTGCAGGACCGCCCGCATCCAGGTCCACCGGACGAAGACGTCGACCATGCGCCGATCCTTCCGCGCGTGGCCCGCCGCCCGCCAACGGATTTCTCCGGCGGTGTGAGTTGGTTCATATTGTTCGTAACTATCAGGAGCTTGCGATAGTTTGAAATGGTGCCGGGGATCACAGTGGAAAACGAATGACCGTTCTTGATTTGCGCGTGGACTCGGGCGCAGGGTGGAAGTTCGGAGAACGAGCGTTCGGTTTGATGTGGGGGTCGGCATGGCGCAGGTGACTCTGGAGCGGGTCGGGCAACCGGCACTGCCGGATCTGGACCAGCAGCGCGGCGGCCTGTGGCGGATCCTGCGGGAGATCGGACTGCTCGCCGTCCTCTTCGGGGTCTACAACCTCGGCCGGTTCCTGTCGGCGGAGCATGCGGGCTCGGCCTTCCGGCACGCGCACGAGCTGATCGGCTGGGAGGCCAGGCTCGGCCTCCCGAGCGAGGCGTCGATCCAGCACCACGCGCTGGCGATCGACGGCCTCGCCCGGGTCGCGAACGTGTTCTACGCGAGCGTGCACTTCCCACTGACCGCGGCAGTGCTGCTCTGGCTGATGATCCGCCGCCCGGCCGCGTACGGGAAGGCGCGCTGGGCGCTCGCGTCGCTGACCGGGCTGGCGTTGATCGGGCACATGTTCTTCCCGCTCGCCCCGCCGCGGATGATGCCGGGCTGGGTGGACACGGGTGTCCTGCTCGGTCAGTCGGTGTACGGACCGAGCACGGACTCCGGGGTGGCGAACCAGTTCGCCGCGATGCCGAGCTTGCATGTCGGCTGGGCGTTCCTGGTCGCGGTGGTCCTGATCCGCGCCACGCGGTCACGGTGGCGCTGGCTGTGGATCGCGCATCCGGTGCTCACCTTCACGGTCGTCGTGGTGACCGCGAACCACTACTGGCTGGACGGGTTGGTCGCGATCGCGCTCGCCGTCCCGCTGCTCCTGATCTTCGACAGCTCCTCGTCGGCGCGGACGAGGAAGGGCGCGCGGTCGACCACCGATCGGGCCGTCGCCGCGCCGATGTCGAACCAGAGTCCGATCAGCTCGAGCCGTCCTTGATCCTCGGCCCGGCGGACACAGTCGAAGCTGCGCAGGTTCTCCAGCTGGACGGCGACGTTCGCGACCGACAGCTTGTCCGCCGGCGACAACTTCGCGCCGCCGGCCGGATCCGCGATCTCCGGCAGCGCGAGCGCCCGGCGTACGGATGGCTCCAGGTGCCGCAACCAGTTGTGCAGGCCGGACCCCTCGGGGGCGTCGGCCGCGAGCGCGGCGGCCGCGGCGCCGCAGGAGGAGTGACCGCAGACCACGATCGACTTCACCCCGAGGACGTCGACCGCGTACTCGATGGCGGCGCCCACCGAGCTGCTGTTCGATCCTTTCGGCGGCACCAGATTCCCGATGTTCCGCACGCAGAACTGGTCGCCCGGGCCGCTGGTCGTGATCATCGTCGGGACGATCCGCGAGTCCGCACAGGTGATGAACAGGTGCGCCGGCTGTTGTCCTTCGGCCGCGAGCTTCGCCAGCAGCGCCCGGATCGGGACGTCGTCGAGCTGCTCGGCGATGCCGCCGCGGTGCACCTCGACCGAGCCGCCGCGCGCGATGTGCCCCCGCCGCCAGTCCTCGATCGCCTCGTACGCCGCGTGGTCAAGGTGGTCGACCGTGAGATCGACCCGGACCGTCGCCCCGGTAGGGATCGACCGCAACGTCCGCACCAGCGACGCGACCCCGAGGAACACCAGTGCGCCGCGGATCCGGACCGTCCACACGCCGTCGTCCTCGGTGGCGGTCACGGTCGCGCGGGCCAGCCGGTACAGCACCCGCGCGAGCGCGAGCACCAGACCGAGCAGCACGCCCTCGGCCAGGCCCAGGACGCCGACGCCGACCGCGGTCACGACGTACACGAGGAGCTCGTCGTGCCGGCGCAGGGTGCGGATGTGGGCCAGCTGCACCAGCCGGAGGCCGGTGACGAGCAGGACGCCGGCCAGCGCGGCCATCGGGATCAGCTCGAGCATCGACCCCGCCGCGAGCACGAACGCCGCGATCCACAG
The DNA here is from genome assembly GCF_053603655.1 of Kribbella sp. NPDC004138. Classification (NCBI taxonomy): domain Bacteria; kingdom Bacillati; phylum Actinomycetota; class Actinomycetes; order Propionibacteriales; family Kribbellaceae; genus Kribbella; species Kribbella sp. NPDC004138. The sequence continues at coordinate 8,698 of NZ_JBSGFZ010000012.1, read as the reverse complement.
GCCGTGCATGATCGTGGACGCGCGGGTCCGGGCGCCGGCCGCGACGTTGGTCGACGAGCGCACGATCACACCGGTCACCGGCATCCCGCCGAGGGCACCGGAGACCGCGTTCGCGGCGCCCTGGCCGATCAGTTCGCGGTCGAGGTTGCTGCGCCGGCCGCGATGAAGTTTGTCGACGGCAACGGCCGACAGCAGCGACTCCACACTGGCGACCAGCGCGACGGTCAGGACGGCGGTGACGATTTCGAGCGGCGTACCTTCGGGCATCACCGGCAGCACCAGACTCTGCAACGGGTTGTCCGGCAGGTCGACGCGGGTGACGTCGGGCATCGCGACGGCCGCGAGCGCGGTGACCGCGACGACGGCGACGAGCGGAGCCGGAATCACCTTCACTGCGGGGATTCGCGGCCAGGCGAGGACGATCGCGACCGTGAGGACGCCGGCCACGACCGAGTGTCCGTGGTGCGCGATCAGTTGCGCGGGAAGCGCGGTCACGTTGGAGACCAGCGAGCTCTGCGCCTTGCCGCCGAGCACCACGTGCAACTGCTGGACGGCGATCGTGACGCCGATCCCGGCGAGCATGCCGTGCACGACGGCGGGGGACAGCGACAGCGCCAGCCGCCCGATGCGGGTGACGCCCAGCAGGATCTGCAGCAGGCCGGCCGCGCAGGTGATGGCGGCGGTCGCGGCCCAGCCGAACTGGCCGATCAGGCCGGCGACGACCACGGTGAGACCGGCGGCGGGGCCGCTGACCTGGAGTGGGGAGCCGCCGAGCGCGCCGGCGACGACACCGCCGACGACGGCGGCCACCAGGCCGGCGATGAGTGGGGCGCCGGACGCGGCGGCGATCCCCAGGGACAGCGGTATCGCGATCAGGAAGACCACCAGCGAGGCCGGAAGGTCATGGTGGAGAATGTTCTTCCAGGACAGGCGTTCGCTGGAAGTCGGTGGGGAATGAGACGTGGTCGGCACGGGTCCTCCGGCGTCGGTGCTCAGGGCAACTGCTCGGGCATCAGGCGTCGAAACTAAGAGTGTCGATCTGGTCACTGATCGTACTGAACGAATCCGGCCCACAAAAGCGACAGCGGCGAATTTGTTGCTCAGCACATCGATGAACGAGGAGAAGTGAGTGGACCTGCAACTCTCGGGCAAGACCGCGGTGGTCACGGGTGCGAGCAAGGGCATCGGACTGGCCTGTGTCGAGGCGCTGGCGCGTGAAGGTGCGGCGGTGGTCGGCATCTCGCGGGACACCGGCAACCTGGCGAAGGCGCAAAAGGACCTCGCCGCCAGGGGCCTGAGCTTCCGGGCGGAGGCGGTCGATCTCACCGACCCCGGCGCGACGCGGGCCGCCTTCGAGCGGATCGGTGTACCGGACATCCTGGTCAACTGCGCCGGCGCCGCCCGGCGGACGCCGGTGGACGAGCTGGACAGTGCGGCGCTGCACGCGGCGATGGAGGCGAAGTACTTCACGTACATGCACGCGACCGAGGCCGTGATCCGCGGGATGGCCGAGCGCGGCAGCGGCGCGATCGTGAACATCGTCGGTCAGGGCGGCCGCGCGGCGAACCCGTTGCACATCGGCGGCGGCGCCGCCAACGCCGCACTGATGCTCGCGTCGGTCGGCTACGCGAAGGCGTACGCGGGCCAGGGCGTCCGGGTGAACGTGATCAACCCGGGGATGACCCGCACCGGCCGGGTGGACGAAGGCCTCGAGGCCGCGGTCCGGGCCACCGGCCGCCCGAAGGACGAACTGCTGGCCGAGATGACCAGCGAGATCCCGATGGGCCGCGCCGGCGAGCCCGCCGAGGTCGCCGACGTCGCCGTCTTCCTGGCTTCACCACGCGCCGGCTACGTGACCGCTTCGATCATCACCATGGACGGCGCGACCACCGCGGGCATCTGACGCCGACCGTCACCGCGTGTTCACCTTTCCGTCCGTTGGTCGCTGAGCTGGGTTCGAGAACGGCGTGATCGGGCGGTCCTGCGGTACGCCGTCGATGGTGATGTCGACGTTCTCGTTGAAGAACGCGACGTGGTTGGCGATCGGGAGCAGCGGCGCCGTCGGGAAGTCGTAGGACCAGGCCACGTCGGGGACGGACGGAGCCGACCAGTACGCCGAGGTGCGGCCCTTGTACGGGCACGCGGTGACCGTGTCGGACGGGGTCAGGTGCTCGAAGTGCACCGCCGTCCGCGGGAAGTAGTACCGCGGCGGCAGCCCGGTCTCGAACACGATCACCGCAGCGCTCGACTCGGCGACGACCTGGTCGTCGGCGGCTACCTGGATGCGCCTCGTCGACTTGACCGCGTCGACTCGCGCGTACGGGTTTCTCGGATGGACGAAGACTTCCTCGTCTTCTTCGAACCAGCTGTCCAGCGCGTCCCATTGGAACCGGACGCGGTCCTTCGCGACACCGTCGTCGTACACCCAGGCACGTCCGGATCCGGCGCTGTGCACCCGCGCCACACCGTGCGTGAACTCCTTCGTCTCGCCGGTGTCGGTCAGGACGCCGGCAGCGACGTCCGCGACCGGGACGTAGTACTGCGGGTACGGCGGGAACTCCCACAGGTAGATCGCGTCGGTCGTGTCGAGGACGACGCGGTCGTCGAGCATCGCGCGGATCCGCCGCGGAACCGGCGCGGTGCCGCCGGGCGGGACCAGAGGTTCGGGGTAGGCGCTCATGGTTCCAGTAAAGCTTGTGCGGCCGGGGCCGGTGGTCGCAGCATTGAGGTCGTACGGCGAGCCAGGGGGAGGGATCGTGGGGGACCTGAGTCGGCGCTCGGCACGTGAGGTGCTGGACGACCATCTGAACATCGCGAACAACTGGGTGGGGATCCCGTCGTTCGAGGACGTGCTGGCGGAGGATCTGCGCCGGAACGTGTCCGAGGACATCGTGATTCTGATGAGCCGCGGCACGTTCCGCGGCCATGCCGGCGTCCGGGAGCTGGCGCTGATGCTGGCCGGTGAGCTGCCCGAGCACAAGGCGTTCGACTACACCTACGTCGCCGTCGACGGCCGGATGGGGCTGCTCGAGTGGGCCTACCAGGACTCGCAGGTCCAGGTCCGCGACGGCGTCGACTCGTACCTGATCGAGAACGGGAAGATCGTCGCCCAGACGATCCGGTACACGGTCGAGCCGCGCTGAGTACAAGCGCGGGGCCGGCCCTGGTGGTGCCGGCCCCGCGGATCTGGACGACTAGACCGTGATCCAGTCGATGTCGGCGATGTAGCCGTTCGGGTTGCTGACCTTGATCGAGTTCGCTCCGGCAGTGAGCGTCATCGGGAGGTAGGTGACCTGCGGCGTGCCCCAGTCGTTGTCGCCGAGGCCGTGGTAGTTCACCCAGTAGCTGTCGGTGCCGTTGACCGTCAGCATGCTCTGCCGGCTGGTGTCGCCGTCGGTGTAGGCGATCTTCACCAGGTACGTGCCGGTGGCCGGCACGGTGATCCCGTTCAGCGTCACCGTCGACGAGTAGCCGATGTTGCCGATCTTCGAACCGCCCGAGCATGCCGTGCACCCGGAGACACCCGCGTCGCCGGTCAAGGTACTGGTCGGGGCCTCTGCCTCGTACCGCACCGGCCCGCCCGACGCCGAGGTCGACAGGGCGATCGGCGCACTCGCCCCTGATGTCGCGTTGCCTCGCACACCCGTCACCGTGAAGGTGTACGGCGTTTGCGGAAGCAGCCCGGACACGACCGCGCTCGTACCCGACGCGGTCGCCACCTGCTTGCCGTTGGCAAACACCCGGTACGACGTGGCGCCGGCGCTCGGCCGCCACGCGAGGGAGATGGTGGTGCGGCTGACGTCGGTCGCGGTCACGTCCGCCGGTTTACCGACGGCGCCCAGGTTGTTCGGCGTGATCTTGTAGAGCGTCGACCCGTGCGCCGGCAGGTTCGCGCTGACCGAACCGGTGACGTTGCGGGTGTTCTGACCGGCCCAGATGTCACGAACCGTCGCCTTGCCGGTGATGCCGAGCCGGCCGAAGTCGCCGGTCACGGTCGCGGGGGCGTCGGCCAGGTTGAACAGGGCCACCGTCGTACTGCCGTCGGCGTTCTGCGCGTACCAGACCTGCTGCAGCTGGTCCTGGTCGAGCGGGCGCGCCGGGTTGCCGGACTGGTTGATCGCGATGACCTCGCGGTTCGTCAGCAGCTTCAGGCCGTACGCGTCCAGCTTGGTCAGGTCGTCACCGGCGAACAGCGGTGCCGAGTTGATCGCCCAGAACGTCATGTACGACTGGCGTTCCGCGTCGGTCAGGCCGTCCATCGCGCCGACGCCGACGTTGATCGCGTCCAGGTTGTTCCAGTGCCCCGGTCCGGCGTCGTCGATCCACTGCGCGACGTCCCACCAGCGGGCCTTCACCGAGCTGTCCCACTTCACGATCGTGTCGCAGTAGCACTCGACGTCGGTGTCGACCCGCCAGCCGTTCGAGTTCCGCTTCCATACGTCGGCGTACCGGTGGCTGAGCGACCAGGACAGCGTGTACATCATCGGCCGGCCGGCGTTCTGCACCGCGCGCCACCAGGCCTCGACGTCCTCGGTGTTGTTGTGGTTCGGGTCGTCCGGCGCACCCTTCCAGGAGCCGGGGCCGACGCCGTCCATCTTGATGAAGTCCACACCCCAGGACGCGAACAACTTCGCGATCGAGTCGGCGTACTTCTGCGCGCACGGGCTCGCGTAGTCGATCTTGTACGCCGCGTCCCAGCCGTTGGTGGTCCGCAGGTCCGGATAGACGATGTCGCGGGTGAAGCAGCCGGGCGCATCGTAGATCGGGGTGTTGCCGTCGCGGTACACGTCCTTGCCGAGACCGACGACGGTGTAGATGCCGAACTTCAGCCCGAGCTTGTGGATGTCGTCGCCGACGGCCTTCATACCGCGCGGGAACCGCTTGAGGTTGGCGACCGGGCGGCCGTACTCGTCGCCGCCGTCCTGCCAGCCGGCGTCGACGTTGATGTACTCGTAGCCGTACGGCTTGAGCTTGGTCGCCAGGGCGTTCGCCTGGGCGAGGATGTTCTTCTCGCTGATGAAGCTGCCGGGGCCGTCGGGGTTGACGCCCGGATAGTTGGTCGACTGCAGACTCCAGCTGCTCCAGCCCATGTAGGGCTTCGCGGCGATCTGCGGGTAGGTCGGCTGCTGCTCCTGGATCGCGTCGGCGGGGGCGGTGGGGGCTGCTGTCAAGGTTGCTGTCGACACCAGGGCGACGGCAGCCAGGACTGTTGCGGTGCGGCGTCTCAAGGACATGTGAACGTCCTCCGGGGGAGGCGTGAGCGGACGCCGTCGAGCCTAGGTCGGCTTAATTTACGCAGTCAAGTATTGAGGCTCTGTCATTTCCTGTCACTTCCTGTGACAGGACTGCCATGGAACCTTGATCAACTTCGCTCCGCGGCCGCGTCGTCGTACCAGCAACAGGCCGGATCGTGAGGATGCCGGCCGCAGCAGGAGGGGGTTCCGTCATCGTGAACGCAAGGAAACTCGGCCGGACGGCGGTCGCCGCGGCCGGGGCCACCGGACTGGTCGCGCTCGCGGCCGCCGGTGCGTCGGCGTCATCAGAATCATCAGCAGACCGGCCGCCGGTGAAACTGGTTGCCGGAAGCACCAACGTCACACTGGAGAGCGTCGAGGACTACGGCGTGGATCTCGACCTCGGCACCCACCTGGTGGCCGGGAACGCGCCGGTCGAGGTGCGCGCGACGCGGGCGTCGTACAGCTCGCCGGTCGTGGCGACGCAGTACGTGCACGGCAGGCCAGTCCGGAAGTTGCCGAAGGGTCTCGTCACGGACTTCTCCGGTCTCGGGAAGTTCCTGCACGTCACGCTGACGGACGCCGCGGGCAAGAAGGTGCTCGACAAGGACCAGGGGATCTGCCTGAACGGCGACGGCTCGCGGACCCGTCCGGACGCGCCGGCGACCTCGCCGTACCCGGACAGCTGTACGGCGAACCCGTTCACGCAGGGCGCCGTGTGGGGACTGCAGACCGGCTGGTCCGCGCGGACGTACGGCGGCGGCGATCCGGTACAGCTTGCCCTCGGCAAGTACAAGGCGACGATCACCGTGAACAAGGCGTACCGGGACTTCTTCAAGATCCCCGCCAAGGAGTCGGCGGTGACCTTGAACGTGACGGTGCGGAAGTCCGAGGGGTCGGCGGCCAAGCAGGCAATCGCGGGCCGGGCGGCACCGAAACCGAACGCGACGCGTCCGGCCGGCCGGGCGAGTGTGCCGCACGGACCGAAGCCGGACCTGCGGGCGGTGCCGGCCTGGGGGATCCAGGTCGCGACCGGCGACGAGGGGACGCCGGACGCGAACAAGGACTTCCTGCAGTTCTCCGCGACCGTGTGGAACGCGGGCCCGTCGCCGCTGGTGCTGGACGGCTTCCGCCGGCAGGGCAAGGACCTGATGGACGCGTACCAGTACTTCTACAACGCGCAGGGCAAGCAGGTCGGGTACCAGAACACCGGCACGATGGAATGGGACGGCCGCGACGGCCACACCCACTGGCACTTCACCGACTTCGCGCGCTACAGCCTGCTGAACGCCAAGCAGACCGAGGTCGTGCGCAGTCAGAAGGAGGCGTTCTGTCTCGCCGCGACGGACTCCATCGACTACACGGTGAAGAACGCGAACTGGCACCCGGACAACACCGACCTGCACACCGCGTGCGGCGACCACGGCTCGCTGTCGGTCCGTGAGGTGCTGGACGTCGGCTCCGGCGACACCTACGAGCAGACCCTGCCGGGGCAGTCCTTCGACATCACCAACCTGGCGAACGGCACGTACTACGTCCAGGTGACCGCCAACCCGGAACACCGCCTGTTCGAGTCGAGCACGAAGAACAACGTCGCGCTGCGCCAGGTGGTCCTCGGCGGCACCAAGCACCACCGCACCGTCAAGGTGCTCCCGGTCGGCGTCATCACCGCTCCCTGATGCCGCCGTTGCCGGCCCGCCCGCCGGCAAGTTCGCGCCCCCGGCCACGATCCAGCCGGGGGCGCGAGCAGTCCCAGCTAGCATGCACAAGGTGCGACGGGGACTGGTGCTCGGTGTGGCCGTGACCGTGCTGGCGGCGGGATGCACGTCGGCGGCTCCGGCCTCCCATCCGGCACCGACAACAGGCGGGCCGACGCGTATGACGCCGTCGGCGGCGCCTCGACCTGTCGGTCGTGCGAGGGTGGTCGCGGAGAACGCCAAGCGGGGTACGACGGCCTGGCGGATGGACCCGAGGCGGATCGCCGGACCGATGGAACTCGCCGGCTTCGCGGATCACGTCAGCGTCCGCAGTGGGCAGCCGTTCCGGCTGTTCGTGACGTCGGCCGCGGGCGCCTTCACCGTGCGCGCGTTCCGGATCGGCTGGTACGGCGGAACCGGAGCCCGACTGGTGTGGGCATCGCCGGCCGTTCCGGGGCGCCCTCAGCCCGCACCTGTCGTCCGGCAGTCCGACCACCTGGTCAGCACCACGTGGAAACCGTCGTTGACCGTGCCGACGACGGGCTGGCCGGCCGGAGCGTACCTCCTCATGCTCACTGCGGCGAGCGGCAAGCAGAAGTACGTCCCGATCACGGTTCGCTCGGACTCGACGCGCGGAGCGGTCGTCATCGTCAACGCCGTGAACACGTACGAGGCCTACAACGAGTGGGGCGGCTACTCGCTCTACAACGGCCCCGACAAGTCCTTGGCCTCGCGCGCGCACCGGGTCACGTTCGACCGGCCGTACGACGGCAACGGCGCGCGGACCCTCGTACAGTCCGAGTTGCCGTTGATCCAGTTGGCCGAGCGCAGCGGCGTACGGCTGGCGTACCTGACCAGTGTCGACGTGGCGACCAACCCGGCAGCGCTGACCGGCGCGCGGGGAATCGTGTCGCCCGGGCACGACGAGTACTGGACGGTCGCGATGCGCGATGCGGTCACCAAGGCCCGGGACGCGGGGACGAACGTCGCGTTCCTCGGTGCGAACGCGGTGTACTGGCGGGTGCGCTACGAGCCCGGCCCGCTCGGCGCGAACCGGATACTGGTCGGCTACAAGGACGCGGCCCTCGACCCGCTGCGGAATCGGCCGGACACGACCGCGAAGTGGCGGAGCAGGCCGGATCCGCGCCCCGAGAACTCGCTCACCGGCATGCTCTACGAATGCTTCCCGGCGGTCGGACGGTTCACCGTCCGCAACCCGGGCTTCTTCCTGTATGCCGGCACGGGCGCAACCAAGGGATCGACGTACCCGGGCCTCGTGGCGACCGAGGTGGACCGGGCCTACCCGATACCAGGAACACCCGCGAACCTCCAGGTCGTCGCACACTCGCCGGTGTCCTGCGGCCCGTCGGTCCACACCTTCTCCGACGCGATCTACTACACCGTGCCGTCGGGCGCCGGCGTGGTCGATGTCGGCACCATGAACTGGGTGCCGTCGCTGCGCGGCCCGAACTCCAAGCACGGGCTGGACGAAAGAGGTGTCGCGTTCGCGCGCAAGCTGACGCTGAACCTGATCGTGGCCATGGCCGCCGGGCCACTAGGCCGGGCTCACCCCGCTCAGGCGGATCTGAACACCCTCGGCGCCTCGTCGTCGACCTCCACCGGCACCGGCGGCTCCGTCGGCTGACCGCCAGCTTTGAGCACCGGCCAACCAGGCGGATTCAGCCGGTGGTTGCAACACCGGTGGTTGGGTAGGGGGTTGAGAGTAGCTGGTTGAGGGTTTCGGCGGGGGTTTGGTAGTTGAGGGTT